>CAZJFS010000076.1:0-19679 GCA_964545075.1 uncultured bacterium | reverse complement strand
GAAATATGTTGACAAAAGAAAAAAGAGAAGAAGTAAAGGCATTTTTACTTAAAAACTTAGATGCGCATCAGACCGATATCATTAAATTCACCGCCGAAAATAACGGATTGACCAAACAAGCAGTTTGGGCTTACTTAAAAAAGCTAATTAGCGAGGGAATTATAGAAAAAGAAGGCGAGAGAAAAAAAATAAAGTATAAATTACATCAACACAATTCTTTCTTTTCATTTAAACGCAAATCCGATCTTGCTGAACACGTTGTATTTTTGGATAAAATCAAACCGGCTTTACCGGAAGGTCTGCCCGAAAACGTTCGCCAAATATGTAACACTGCATTTTCCGAAATCTTTAACAATGCCGTCGATCATTCCGAGGCCAAAGATATAACGGTCTCTGTAACTTATGACGCTTTGAAAATAAGGATGTCTATTTCCGATGATGGTGTTGGAATTTTCAATAAAATACAAAAGGCACTCAATTTAGAACACCCTCAATATGCAATTTTGGAACTCGCCAAAGGAAAATTGACTACCGCTCCACAAAAACATAGTGGAGAGGGAATATTTTTCACATCAAGAATGGTCAACAGTTTTTTAATATTGTCGGGCGGTCTTGCCTTTTATGGTCACAAAAATCAAGACGTAATATTTGAAAGTCCCGGCAAAGAAACCGGAACTTATGTAGTCATGATGATCAATCGCGATTCGGCAATTCACCCCGCCGATGTATATATCGAATACGAGGCGGGTGATAATGATGATTATGCCTTTTCAAAAACAATAGTGCCAGTCAAATTAATGCAATACGAAGGAGAAGCATTGGTATCGCGATCTCAAGCTAAACGTCTAATTTCACGATTCGAAAGATTTAAAAATGTAATATTGGATTTTGACGGTGTTAAATTAATCGGTCAGTCATTTGCCGATGAAGTATTTCGAGTGTTCACAACCGAACACCCAAAGATAAATTTAATTCCAATCAATATCTCTGGCGAAGTAAAAAAAATGATTGCCCATGTTACCGCAAATAAAGAAATGAATTCAACTATAAAAAAGTAAAAGCTCAAAAGCAGTGTAAGTACTGAAAGAGCTATCACGCCATCAAGGCGTCGATCATCTTTCTCGAAAGGCTTCCCGGCCGAGGCAGAGCGGGAAGATCGTCGCGCCCGAACCACGCCGCATGCGTAATTTCCTCGCCGTCCGGCTTTATCTCGCCGCTTTCGTATAACGCCGTAAATCCGATCATCAGCGTACTCGGAAACGGCCAGGGCTGGCTTTTAAAATATTTCACTTCCGTTGCCGCGATACCCGTTTCTTCCAAAACTTCACGCCGGACGCACTCTTCAAGACTCTCGGCCGGTTCGACGAATCCGGCGATAAGGCTGTAAACGCCATTGGCGAAAGTTTTATTATGCGCGAGTAATATCCTGCCATCATTTATTACCGCGACGACTATCGCGGGCGTTACGGCCGGATAAAAATGCCGGGCGCATCCGGCGCATATTTTGGCGCGTTCGGACGTCGAATATCGCGTTTCCGAACCGCACGCACCGCAAAATTTCGTGGACCCGTCCC
Organism: uncultured bacterium; assembly: GCA_964545075.1. Lineage (GTDB taxonomy): Bacteria > Muiribacteriota > UBA9980 > UBA9980 > UBA9980 > DAOPXV01. The sequence goes on along the minus strand of CAZJFS010000076.1, from coordinate 18,105 downwards.
AGTGTAAGATCTGCGCCGCCATAGACGCGAACGCGAACCGCGACTGATCCAAAATGACCATCAGACTTCTCAGATCGTAAAATTCAAATTCGGGCTTTTCTATTTCAAATGAGCCATGCGCCTGAAAGCAATAATGTTTAAAACCATTATCGGTTCCAATAAAATGCGCGGTCCCGGGCTTCATATCATTTATGGACGCAGAAATGTCTGAAAATTCAACGAATCCGTAACCGTTTTCATTTTTTTTCACCAACAGCTTTTCCCTGGCGAAAACAAGAAAAAATGCAGGCCCGGAAATATCCGCCGGCGTAGCGTTAAAAAATAAGCTCTTTTCATTTTCCATTTATCACACAACCATATTCCAAGTATGATTCCGCGGCGTCGCCCTGAACTCATGTCATTCGAAACACCTCGGCCAGGCCGGTTTTCACCAGACGTTACGCCGGTCAATGTTCTGGCGGTTAATATATTTTAAGTGAGTTCATAAACGTGGCGGCATTTGCCTCGTCGAAAGCGTCGCCATTATACTGCACCGACAAAATGATCAATTTTCTGCCTTTTACGTTGATGAATATCTTTCCCTGCATTTTGAAATTATGGCCGCGGCCCAGGCTCATTTTGTACTCCCGGCCCTGGTGGACGCCCAAAGTTATTTTTCTCTCCGAATCGATCTTGTCGTTGGGATCGGCGATAAGGTTTCCTTTGGCTGAATCAAGTATTTTATCAATATTATTTTCTGATATCGCCCCTGGAAAGTCCATCGCCATAGACACGAATTCCGCGGCTCCGGTTTTTATAATGGCTGCGTTTGTCATTATTTTAACATTTCCTGCTGGAATTTCTTCTTTTTTCTCTTCAGGTTTTCCGGGCATCATTATAGAATATCCGCCGGCCGTCGAATTGTATGATTCCCATTTCATCGCGGCGGCCTGATAGCTTCCGCCATTCCCACTATTTCCGACAAAATCATGCTGTTTCATACCCGAGCCTAAATACGTGCTTAGCACGACGCAAAGGATGATCGCGAGCAGGCCATACCAGAAAAATTGCGAATCGCTTTTTTCGGGCGCGATGTCGTTCACTCTTGTACCGGCTATCATATCGCCTATACGACGCCCTTCAGAATTCTTTCTCGTCATTATATACTCGACGATCACCGGCGCCACGCAAAGCAACGCCGCGATAGAGCCCCCGATAAAGGGAGCAAGCAATAACAGCAGCGACGGCAAAGCCAGAGTAACGTTTCTTAAAATGCACTTCTGCGGCTCGGCGGAAGATCCGGCGTCGGTTTCAACGATAAGGCCTACGAATTTCTTCCCGGGGCCCTGAGCGTTATTCGCGTCTCTGCATAAAATGAAAGCCGTCTGCAATATGAAATTTATTATCGCGCCCAGATTTATGATATTCGTGAAAGTGACTATAATCGTTGAATCTATAAGATAAGCGCAAATTCTCTTGTTGGGGCCCGGCACTGTAAATGAAGATGCGCCGGCCATTTGACCGGCCGAAATACCAGCCGGAACGTTAGCCGGCAACGAGGCGGGAACTGAATTGGCGGCTGCTGGTTTAAACGCGGAAGCATTTCCCGCGGTCTGCGGTTTGGGACGTTCAGCGGGTTTAGTGCCGCAGACTTTATTATGCATTTTCATCGCGAATTCTTTTTCAAACTCCGCGCCGCACTTATCGCATTTAAAACTCATTTTATAAGCACCTTTATTGATTTTTTATTCCATTTTATCGAAGCTGGATGCGCCAAGAATTATAATTACAATTGAGAATATGAGTGACTTCGAGTTCCGGGCCGAATTCATGGACATGAAGAAAAGCTGGCTTAAAACGGTATAAATGATATAAGCGTAAAGTCCCTGTTTTTTCATCTGCCAAAATCCTATTACGGAGGCTATGAGGCTTGCTCCGAGCAAAGCGCACATGAGGCGGGAACCGACGCCGACCGTCGTTGAAACCATCGCCCCGCTTATAACGGGTATGAGTAAGAGCGCCTGCATGGCAAGAAGCGCAAATGCGATCATAATGGAAGTGGTGCGTTTCATTTATATGACGTCCTGTTTTTTATTCGCCGGCAACGGCCTATAATTGGATGACATTATAAAATACTTTAAAAGCAACTAATTTGTCAACATATTATTCAGCATATTTCTTTTACTCTTCCAACTTCTCCGGATGCCAGCCTGACCTTAATTCCATGCGGGTGGAAATTAGAATTAGTCAAAATGTCCTTAACAGTGCCGCAAGTTAAAATTCCTGATCGTTGATCCTCTTTTTTCACTACATTAACTTTTATTCCAAATGTTATGTTTTCACGATATCTTCCGTCCATATTCTTCCTTTCCCCGACCTATGATACTTCGTAATTTTATCTTCGATGATTTTATATAGCCGTTAATTTCACGAATTTATCCGTGCCGGCGAAACTTATGAACCGGAAACTTGTTTTACTTCGTCATATTTATACATAAGCCATCCGCCTTTTTCATATTTTTTAAAATGAAATTTGAATTCCAATACCTGGGATTGTACGGTTGGCGTGTTTTCGGGCCTCGCCGTCAACTTGCCGCGGTATTCAACGACGGCTTCTTTTTTATCGCCGTCGAGTGAAATTTTCATGATCATCGTCTCGACCCGGGGATTTTTATATGATTTAAAAAGCGAGAGCAGCAGCAGCTTGAAATTGTTTTTATCCATGCCTTCTTCCGCCGTGAAATCTTCGGCCAGTATCTTCGCGACGCCGGCGGAGCTTGCGGATTCAACGCTGTAAATAGCGTCCTTGATCTTTTGCGCTATCCGGCCCTCATCGTTTAAAAACATGAATCTGACGTATGGATAAGCGAAATATGCGGCGACAAGTGCAATGATGAGTATAATGACCTTTTTCATTAATAAATACCTCTTACGATAAAACTTTTTCATGGCCGCCCGGAAGCGTCAATTCGCTTTCAGGAGCCGGATTTATGTTGCATGTCAGACAGAAAGCCGGCTAAATATGGCCATTATAACATAAAAAACAACCGTTATCAACACGCCGGATAAAAACCGCTGCGACAAAACACGCCGCGGCAGGTCATAACATACGGCATGAACCGATTGAAAGCGCCCCGGAATTGACAAGATAATCTTAATTTAGTATAATTGATTTACAAATCAAAAATGTCTTTAAAATTGTATTATAATTATGATGATATTGAAAGGAATGAATAATATGAATAAATCATTTCAAAAATTGAGAAAAAGCTTTACATGCCTTGTCTTTGTAACCGCCCTGATAATGAGCGCGGCATCTGGCGTCGACGCCAGAAAATTAACGACGGAACTCGCTCCGGGATATGAAAATGTTCCGTTCGTCCCTGAAAAAGCCTTTGTTTCGATAGAATTAGCTGAAAGCAAGAATTATCCCGGCATGGCCGACACGGCTGAAGTCAGGAACGAATTTGAAAAGCTCGAGGTCGCGGCGAACTCTGCTCTCATCATTAAAAATTCGCCCGGACACGGCGAACACGCGGCAAAGATACTTCCCTACCTCAAAAAATCAGAACAGATGATCGATTCCGCAAAATTACGCGTCATCGCCAGAATGAAAAAACTCGAACTCATCACGAAATCCGGGAACAAGGAATACGCAGAATTTTATAAAAATATCGTCACGGCTCCCGTCGCCTTCATGATCGGCCAGAACCCCGGTCAGGGCGGCTCTCAGGCGACACGAAACATGCATTTATTCTTTAAGGACGGAACTTACTATTTCTTCAACGGCTATATCAACCTCAACTCGCTCGAAGGCTATTATCAGCTTATCGACCGCATAAATAACGACACTCTCGACATCTGCTCGGCGCATGAGAACGCCCATGGCATAATGTTCGACATGTACGGCGCCGAAAAATACAAGATAAAAAACGGCTGCCTCAGCACTTCAGGCCACGACGGCCCGGTCATATCCGACCGCGCTCTCGCCTTTATCGAAGGCTGGGCTGAAGCATTCGAAGCTCTCTACGGCCCGACCAATCCGATTTTTAATTTCAGCGAAGCCGAACGTGAAAAATACGGAATTTCAGAATTTCAATACACCAGACAGGACCCCGTCCGCCGCGACAGATACATCTGGCAGAACTACAAGGTTAAAAACGGCCTTTTAAAGAACGGCCTCCAGATCATAGCCACCGAAGGCGCTATCGCCAGCCAGTTCTACGATATCTTCACATCGCGCGTGATAAAAAACGCGTTCACGAAATCCGTAGCCCTAATGTATAATTACAAGCCTGCCGATTTCGTAGAATTTTTAAACGCATGGGTCAAGGATAATCCGGAGGATCGAAACGTACTCTATAGAATTTTCCTCGAAAACACTAACTACGCGACCGCCTCCAACGAATCCAGAAGACTCTACGCCGATTACTACCAGGCTAAATTAAAATATGTCCAGAAACAACTCGAAGAGGCTAAATTCCGCGAAATAAAAAACAAATGGCTCGCCTTCAAGGAAGCTTTATTCGCCGACGTCATGAAAACCGGAAATATCGGCGCCAACGTCGGCCCGGACCTCTGGCTTGATTTCCCCGCCAAAAAACAGCGCATCAATCTTTCGACTATAACTTCCGAATATTTCGCCCATTTGAAACTCGCCAATCTTTCAAACGAAGACATCGCGACCTTCATAAAAGCGCGCGAAGCCATGGGCGTACTGACCGGAACCTCGGCCGTCGAAACGCTGCGCACGATCCTCGGCGCTGAAAAAGCCGACGCGGTAATTAACGCGAACGGACTTTCAGACTTAAAATAAAATAAACTTTACATACATCACATTCAAAAAAGCGCTCGCAGGTGAGCGTTTTTTTGCTTAAAGCCAGCCGCGGGAAAGGAAGATCGCATCACAATGTTCGAATATAGAAAATTGAGGCTCTCCGATTTTAGCGACATAACCGAGATCTCCAAAAATATCTGGGGCGGCACTGATTATCTTCCGCACATCTTCAACGACTGGCTCGAGGCGCCCGGGCTTTTTCTCGGCGCGGTCGACACCTTAAAAAACAAGGTCGCGGCCGTCGGAAAATATTCGATCTTCGACGACGGATCGGGCTGGATCGAAGGGCTCAGGACACACGTGGAATATAGAGGCTTAAAGCTTGGCCGCGGAATATTGGAACGGCTCATGGCGGAAGCGCTTCGCGACCTTTCGGAAAAAAAGATCTCGCGGATCGCCTGTTCAACTTATTTTAAGAACATCGAAAGCATAAACTTATTGACTTCTATAGGATTTTCGATCACGGAAAAATTCGTGATGATCAGAAAAGAAGTCGAAGATATAAGCCGCCTGAAAAAGATCGAAGAGTTTAAGTTCGAACCGTGGAACTTAAATTTTGATGAGTTTTTATCCCTGGCGTATTTTCAAAAGCGCCATGACGTCCTTCCGCTCGCGTTCATATTTGAACGGCCTTCTCGCGGGCTTTACGACAAAATTTCATCGGGCGGCGGTTTCGTTTCGATCGACGGGCATAAAGGCGTCTTCAAATTCAAGGGCGAACCGTATTTCATCTGTTTCGACGATAATTTTGAAGGAATTAACGCGTTCACGGATTATTACACGCAAAAATTCATTAAAGAAAAAAATTCCATGCCTTCGACCTCGATCTTGCCCGATGACGCCGCGCTGATACAACAACTCTCCGCCGAGGGCTTTTCGTCAGATAACGATTGGAAGCCGAATTGTTATTACCTGCAATATAGCGGCATTTAGTGATATGAAAAAAAGTTTTTGTATCTTCTTTTGTCGCGGCGCTTTTCAAAACAGGACAATAATAAGATCAGGCCAAAAAGCTTTCCAGCAGCGGTTGGCCTGTTCATTTCAGAGGCATTCTGAAACCGTCCGATCACAAGCCATCCGAGCGTTCCGGAATACGAAGGGACATAAAAAAATTTCTTTTGCAAATTCAATGCTTATCTGATAAAATAAAAAGTTTTAAAAAATCATTGAAATCGGGAGTTAAAATGCCGGAAACATGGAAAAATGAAGATTACGTCAAAAGATACAATAAGCTCTATGGCATAACGGAGGAACAGGTAAAAAGATATCTGGCGCCGCTGAAGTTAAATAATTCGGACGTAGCCATAGAATTCGGGTGCGGCAATTGCGGCATTATCGCCCGGATCGCGGACTCAGTTAAAACCGTCGTGGGCGTCGACCTTTCCAAAACTCAGCTGGAAATAGCTTCTAAAAATCTGGCGAATAATAAAAACGTAATATTGATCGAATCGAACTTTCTCGATTGCGATATCAGTAAATACTCTTTCACAAAAGGGTTTTCACGCAAGGCGCTCCACCATCTAACCGATCCCGAGAAAGAAAAATTCGCGTTAAAGATCGCGCCACATTTTAAAAAAGACTCTATATTCGTAATAGAAGACGGCATCTTTAATTTCGACAAATCGCTTTTAAATGAAAAGGTTCCTGAAATAGTAAAGGAAGCGAAGGTTTATTACGGCGCGAACTGGCCCGGGATCGAAAAAGACTTTATGATAACCATACTGGAGGAGTTCGTTACCGATTACGCGACGTGGGAAAACGCTTTTGCGAAGGGCGGATTTAAAATGATCGAAAAGACGCCTTATTCGATGTTTTACGGCATGGCGGTTTTCCAAAAACAATAAGAAAAGAGCATTGCAAATGGAAAAGTTTGAATTATTCGAAAAAGGGTCGCTCGGGACCTGCTGGTACGGCAAATATCATTATCTTGAACCGTGGGCCGGCTGCGAGCACGATTGCGCATATTGTTACGCGCGCCACCGCGGCGTCGTTATCGATAAATTGAACGAACTCAACGCAGTCTTCAACCAGCCGAAACTTTTAACGGACCTGCCCGGGCTTCTGGATAAGATACGCGCGGGCATCGCGAAAAACGGCGTCAAGATACTTAAACTTTCAAGATACACCGATTTCTTTTCGCCTTCGTTCGTCAAAAACGGAACCTCCGCGGCCGTCCTCGAAACGATATGCGAAACATCCGCCGAACGCGTTATAATAACCACGAAGGGAACGCCGGATGAGAACATAATAAAAATCATGAAAAAACACTGCGGAAAAATTTCTTATAACGCCGCGATAAAGCCTGAAAACAGGCTCAACCTCGAAAAAGGCGCGCCTTCGTCCCGGGAACGCGTCGAAGCCGCCGAAAAGATCGCAGGCGCCGGCATAAAAACGACCATCCACATGGACCCGCTGATCTTAGGGCTCGACGATCTGAAAGACATGCCGGTTTTTTTCGACGATATTAAAAAACGCGGCCTGAATCGCGTTATGTTCTCATTCCTTCTTTTAAACGAACCGATACTCGATACGGTTAAGACTCGCATCGATAAAAAATCACTGGATACGATCCTTGAAAATTTCGACATGGGAACAACCCGGAAATACCTTCCAAAGCAGGATGAAACCGTCCTATATTCCATAAAAGACGAAGCGAGAAAAGAATACGCCGAAAAGTTAGGCGAAATGCTTTCGCGAAAGGGATTCGATTTCGTAATATGCTCCCTGAAAAGTAATAGAGGCGCGGCCGAAACGCGGCCCTCAAACTGCCCGGCATGCGATGGTACCTTCTATGCCTGAGATTTTCATAGCCAATATCGACGAGGCTTTTTACAAGGACGACATCGCGATTTTGCCCCACGAGCTGGTCAGAAAAGTGAAATCCCTTTTCCCGAGGTTTTTATTCTGCCTCGGCGCCGACGACGTCATAGTCGTTTCTTCACATATTTCACGCGAGTTTCTGGACTACTTTATAAAACTCAACAATTTAAAGGGGCGCAAAGGCATCGTCATTGAAATGCCCGACGAAAAAGGGCTCGGCCAGCTGGTTAAACTTATATTAAAAAGCGGCCACACGCTGGATCTTTTCAGGACCCTTTCAAGATACGCCGATTTTAAGATCGAACCTTTTATCGAAACGCCTTTGACCGTCGAACTATCCGAATTAATCGATATTCCTTTAAAACGCACGGCGCCTCAATTTATTTTAAACGGCGTGATAACTAAATTAAACAACAAGGTCTTCTTTAAAAAAATCGCCCAAAAACTTGGAATATCAACCGTTCCTGGATACGTGGCCGGAAACTATGACGACATGCTCCGCTATATAAAAAAGGCGGCGAATGAAAACGGCGGAAAAGTGATGCTTAAAAACCCTTATCACGCCGGAGGCATCGGAAATTTCGCCGGAAGCTATCCCGGGATCATTAATGAACTTCCAAAATGGTTCAAAGAAGGCGAAATCATCGAGATAATAATCGAACATTTCATTGATTTCCATTCGATAGCAGGATCGCTCGTGCATATAAGCGACGATGGATGCGAATTCATCGGTATAGACGAACAGATGTCCGAAGGCGGAAAGTGGTCGGGCTTTAGTTACCCTTGCGCTCTTTCCGAGATCAGCGGCGACGTCGAAAAAATGAGCATGGATTTCGCCTTGGAAGCCTATAAAATGGGCGCCCGCGGCGAACTCAACATCGATTGGGGAGTCGTTAAAAACGCCGAAGGCTGCCTCAAGCCGCTCGCGCTTGAATCCAATTTCCGGCATAACGGGTTCGGCATTATTTTAAATTATGTAAAAAGATATTTCGGCTCGTATCAAAAACATTTGATTTACAGCGAAATTGTACCGGTAAGCCCCGGCATCGATTCTTTCGAAAAGGTTTTAACGCTTCTTGCGCCCTATCTGATAGACAGGCCTGGAATGCGCGAAGGCGTCTTAATGATATCGCCGCCCAACGAAGGAAAATGCGCTCTGGCGGCCGTAGCCGACGACAAAGCTAGGGCCGTGGAATTTTATGAAAACGCTAAAAGGCGGTTGGTATGACGCGCGACAAGCTCATCGTAATATTTTCATTCGTTCTGATATTCATGTTCAGCTCCATAGATAACGCCATTTCTCCCATGGTCGAACCCCTCGGCAAATTTTACGGCGTTTCCATGCAAAGCGTGATATTGCTCATTTCATATTGCACCATGGGCATAATCACTGGCGTTTTTATCGGCCCGGCGCTGACCGCTAGTTTTAACGCGGGCCGGGTCGTGTTTTTATCGGCCTGCGGCATGGTAATACCGCTCGCGCTTTTTCTTATGACCGATAACTTTCAGCTCGCCATAATTTACCGCATATTTTTCGGCTTTTTCCTGGGGACCGCGGCTTCTACCATGTGGTGGATAGCGTATTACGGCGTATCGAAAGAATATTATCCTTCCATGGTGGTCGTATTAATGGCGGCCAGGCCGCTCGCGCTCGCGCTTGGCGTTCCGGCGGCGGGCCTTATGGCCGCAAGCTACAAATGGCAGATACCTTATTCAATATTCGGAATATTTATTTTTCTTTCAGGCCTGGTCCTCTTGCTTAAAATAGTCGACGCCGGAAATCCGCCCAAGGAAAAATTCAGCTTCAAAAAAATATTCACGGGCTATCTGGACGCGTACAGAATCCCTTTCCTGCCGTTATTTTACACGGGCCTCACTCTGAACAGAATGTGTTATTTCGGCTTTTATTCATTCATGGGACTGTGGTTCGTAACGCATTATCAAACATCCGTTTCAGATATAAGCAAGGCGCTCTTATTCATAGGTCTCGCCGAAACTCTCGTAAATTTCGCCGTGCCGCCGCTCGTCAGATTTTTTGGAAATAAAAACCTTTTTACCATGAGCATAATTCTTTCAGGCGTGGTTTTCGCCATTTTCATAACCGGAAAGCTGCCGCTTATAGCGACGGTTTCACTTATAGCCGCGTTCATGGTACTGGACAGGCTCTATGTCGTAACGGCGGTAATGGCCATCCCTGAAATGTTTTCAACTTCTAAAAACAAGACGGTTTTCGGAAGTCTCAATACCCTGACGGCCTGGGCCGGCCTCGCGCTGATTTCCTGGCTGCAGGGCCGCTTTACCGAAAAGCTCGGCATCGAATACATCGAATACTTGCTTCTTTCAGTTTTTATAGCCGGCTCGGCGATCATGTATTACGTTCAGTACAGGACGGTTTTCAACGCAAAATTCCAACATGGCAAATGAGCGGTTTTTCTATTTCCGGTTCTTTCCGGCTTTAATGGATAACTTCTATAATAACGCTTATGATCGCAACCAATACGGCAAATCTGCCGCCCATTATGTGCATGGTACGCAACGATTTTTTGCCGGAAACAAGGAGCTTGCCTGCAAGAGGCGCGCCAGTGAAAGATAATACGGCGATAAGACCCGCCAATGAATGTAGCGATTTAAAATGCGGATATCCCATGCCAAGCTTAAATACAACCATGGCGGCGAATCCGAAAAGCCCAAAAGTCACTCCGAGCGTCGCGAATTTCTGATGCTGGGCGAACCAGTTTTCACCTCTGGCATATGCCTTAGACACTGCGTATATTAAAAGCGCCGCAGTCAAAACCATTAAAAACTTGTGAGCATACACTAGAAAAATCATAAACTCCTCCTGTTAAATGTATTTTTTACGGGCTATACGAATTATCACGGCCGGTATGAAAAAAGACGCTGCAAGAGCCAGAAAAATAAACGGCCAGAACACTATAAACCCAATCCTGAAAAGCAGGAACGTTATAGTTAAGCTATTCATAAACGCCAGCAAAAAACCGAACAAAGCCACATACCCAAGACGCGGCCAAAAATTCGAATATAATACGGAGAATTCCCGGCCGTTGAGCTTGGAAAAAATGAAACCGGAGCTCCCGCCGAGATAAGCCCCGATCAGGCTTAATGACGTGATAAAGGAAACATAAAAGGGAATATCGTCTAAAGCGTCGTGCAACGAGGAAACCGGAGGCTTTGGCGGAGTGAAGCAAACGGGTTTTATCAGTTCGAACAGAAACGGGCACAAGTAAAACGCGGCAAGTCCCGTTATGGCCATGCCGGCTATCGCAAAAATAACCGTGACAAATAAAACCGGAGCTGAGTATATCTTTTTAACTTCAGACATTTTAAATCCTTGAAAATTCTAAATATAAATAACCCGGATATTTTTGATATTATTGTATCACATATTAACCGCAATGTAAAATATAGCGGCGCTACCGGCGTTCGACCAATCCCGCGCCCGTTTCAAACACTTTTTCATAAATATTATCATGAATTTTAAAATTTATCGCCCGTACCGGCAAATACCGGAACGGGCGATAATATATTGAAGTTTCTTTTGTTTACTAATGTAATTACGCTTTATGCGCTTTTCTCTTACCAGCCGAAGATATTTCTGAGGCCCTTGAAGCCGCTGTCAACGACGGATGATATTGCGTTTCCAACCGTTGAAACGGCTGTCCCGACCGCATTGACCGCGGTGCCCACGCCGGTGGCGACGCCGCCGACGATCTTATCGAGCGTACTATCTTTCTGGGACATTTTAGTTCCCCAATTCTTTATCGCATTGCCGCCGTCCTGAAGGGCGGAACCCGGAATGCCGAATAAAAGTTTCTGAGGAATAGCGCTGAGCGCTTCAGCGGCGCCGAATATGGTTTGGGGCACGTTTATCTTTTTAAAATCAAAATCTTTAATGCTTTTGAGCTTGGTAAGATCCTGGCCGAGTCCGAGAACGAACTGGTTAGCGCCGTTCGCAATCTGGTCATTCATAGCGCTGTTGAAATTATTCGGCAGATTGAGCATATCCGTTATGCGTTTGGCGCTGGCGCTTTTTCCCTGTGGAGTAACAAGCAAATGATCGTAGTTGAGAACATTTCCGAGAATGGCATTTGTAGGAACGATGGGCTTGGTCCAACGTTTTTCGAACTCTTCGACGGACATTACGTTATTGGAATTAACGCCCCAGTATGAATCGCGCATTACGAAGCTTTTGATCGAGCCGTCGGCATTTTTGTTATAACCGATGATGGTGATCCAGTGGCCTGATCCGTCGGCGTCAACCATGCAGAGCGCTGGATTTCCGGAATCAAGCTGTTTTTTAATGTCGGCAAGAGTGGCTTTGTTTTTATATCCGGTTGCAATGCCGTTTTTCTTCATGTAATCGACGATGCGATCGGGAGCCGTGAAACTGCCGGTCGGGTTCATATTCGCAAGCGTCACGGGATATGTTTCGGCAAGACCGTAAAAATTAAATACGGTGCTAGTCGCATACTGGCCGCAGCAATTATTGCCTGAACCATCGTAACCGTTGGGGCCCGTGGAATTAAGCATCGTAGAGGAAGTATCGGTAGTGATTGCCGCGGCGACTGAGGCGGCTGAGGATGAAGACGCGGAAACTCCGGCGGCGGTTTCAACCTCGCCGGTATTTATATTACTATTGAGAGCATTGATGGACGATTGCGAAAAAGACGGATCGGAAAATGAAAAAACAATTGAAAAGACCATGACGGCAATTAACATAAATCTTATTTTCTTCATAAGAGTTCCTCCCTAAATTTTTATAAAAATTTAAAATTCAAACTTATTTTATAATAATTATACTATACATTTAAAAAATTGGTTCCAAAAATCTGGAAAATATTTTTGTTTTTTCACTTTACACGCTAAAGACGGTTATTGCGTCCGTTTTGCTGAAAAACATTTCAAAGTCGAAAGCCGCGCTTCTTCCCGGCGCGCTTCGAATGCTTTCCTCGGGGCGGCCGTTGCGGCGCGACGCGACTGGAAAGCCCGACGAAATAAGGCAGTCGAATAAAAAAATAATCCCCAAGCCAAAACGTCGCAGGAGGATTATTTTTTTATTGTGTAAATACGAACCCGGACGTTAAAATCCGCAATTAATATTTCACGTTTATATCGGCGCCTTTTTCAATCAATATTTTAGCTATTTCGGGTTTTTCCCTGTTGATGGCGATCGAGAGAGCCGTATCGCCGGCTTCGTTTTTGGCGTTAATGTCCACGCCTTTATCTATAAGCTCATAGGCTATCCGCTCGAGCCTTTTATTGATGGCGAGCATTAAAAGCGTACTTCCCTTCTGATGTTTCGTAAAAACATCCGCGCCTCTTTCAATCAACAATTGGGCGATTTCCGCGTTTTCCCTGTTGATGGCGATCGAGAGGGCCGTATCGCCGCTGTTGTTTCTGGCGTTGATATCAATGCCTTTGGCGATGAGTTCTTTCGCTATATCGTTTTCTCTTTTAGATACCGCCAGCATCAACGAGGTATTATTAAATTTATGCTTCGACGCTTTAGTCTTAACCAGTTCGGCCGCTTTGGCCGTTTCAAAACTATTTTTCAGGTGGGCCTTGGCACAGTCGCCGTTTTCAGCCGCGCTAGAGATACCTGAAAATGCAAGCCCGGCCGCGAGAGTTAAAGATAATACGGCTAATTTTCTTTTAAACATTATAGTTCCTCCCTTTATTTTCGATGTAAATATTTTACCATAAAAAAAATAAAATAACAACACGCCAAAAAAGAATGGCGCGTTGACAACCGAAGTTTATTCTGATAAAATTAATTCCCGGACCGCCGTTAAATTATAAAACGTGAATATATTTTGCCGGTCACTGGTTTCTGAAAGGTCTGAATATCCATGACGGAGAACAACGAAACTTTTGCCGAAAGGAGCGATGGCGCTAAAAATCATCGTCATCCGTATCATTTCAGCCAGAAACAATATTACTGCCTGCGGGATCTGGCCATCGCCTTCGGCGAATCCGACAAAAGCTGGGAAGACGCCGCCGCTCATTTGAAAAATGGCCGCGTAGGGGAATGGCTTGAAAAAAACGAGGATCATGACGCGAATGTCAAGGTCAACGAAATATTATCGGAACATAAAAAAGACTCGGACCTTGCCTTATTAAGCCTTATCGCCACATATAACCCGGATATTCCTTTTTCGATTTACGGAAAAGTGATCGACTTGAATGAAATTCACTCCATTTTAAAAAAACACGGACTTAAAGATTTGACGGACGCCGAAAAAAAGATTGTCAAACTTATAGATAAAGGCTGTTCCCTGTTCGATTATTATGAATCTTATTTTAAAATTTCAAAAAAAACTCCCGAAAACGATCTTTATTCGATACTCAAAAATATCAAAAGCGGCGGGATCAAAGTTTCCAAAAAATTATACGAGCTTATAGACCGTGCCGTCAACCGCGATAATTATTTGATCCCGGAACGGTTCAAACGCTGGTCAAGCGATACAATCAACTTTATATTCAAAAACCATGATTTGCTATTCAAGCGAAGCGAATACGAAACGCTTGTAAATGAACGCTGGATCCCCGGCGGCGTACTGCAAAAAGTTAACGCGGCCGTTACCAATTCCAGCATCGGCGTCGAATCTATCGAAAACGCGCTCGGAATTTTAAAGGATTTTTCAAAACATTCGAGCAGTTTGATGACGCGCGAAGAATTCGAAGAGATTGGCCGGATATTCCCGAATTTTTCCGGCATCGACAACTACGACGAATATGTAAGTCTCGCCAAAGTCGTAAAAAAATATATTTCAGCCGGCAATCGATTCGACCAAAAATATTTCACCGAGATAAGCCGGAAGTATTATATCCCGGAAGATGCTTTAAAAACGGCGTCGCCGCAAAATCTTATTCGCTTTATAGATTATATGATCTCGATCGAAGAAAACAAGAATAAATTGACGGTCGAAAATTTTCACTATATCATAGACAACTTTTATATTATTCCGGAAAAAGTTTATAAAGACATTAACGGATGCTGTTTTGAAGATTTCATAAAAGCCGTGGAATTCATCGGCGCGATCATTTCGAATGAGGCTTATGTAAAGATCGATGAGGCAAAACTTTTCAAGGATATCTCAAGCGAATGGTCCATTGAAGAATTATCGGCAGCCAGATATTGCCTGATTGAAAATATTCCCGTCGAAATATTCAAAAAAGCCGCAAACAAACAAATTTCAACCGGCAAAATACTTGAAAAAATTATAAAAATCGTTAATGACAAAAAAGCTAAGTCGGCTCGGATAAAATTCATCGCTAAAACAGGAACGGTTTTTTTAATTATCGCAGCCGCGCTGACATATTACCTATGGTTCGGAGTTTATTCCAGCATTCCGGCCGGCAATAAATCGATCGCGCGAAATTTTTTCGGCTATTACGGAATAATTTCGGAGGGTAAATGGATAGCGGGGCCCGAATTCGAATGGATCGGAAAATTCGATCCAAAGAACAACCTGGCTAAGATCGGATATAAAAAAAAATACGGGGTCATCGATATGGAAGGCAGGATCGTAATAAAACCGGTATTTCAATACCTGGGCGACTTCAACGAAGAAAAGACCGCCAGAATGCAAATGAATTATAAATTCGGCGTTATCGCTATTGACGGCAAAATCTTAATAGAAGCGAAATATGATGAAATATCTAAATTCAACACCAGCGGTAAAGACGGTCTCGCGACGGTCAAGCTCAACGGAAAATACGGATTGATCAATAAAAGCGGCAAATTAACTATAGAGCCGATATTCGACGAATTAAATTTGCTTTATAAAAGCTCTCACGCCGTGAAAATAAAACTGAACGGAAAAAAAGGCTTGCTCGATACAGATGGCCGAATATTAATTAAACCTTTATATGACGACATCGTCAAATATGATGAAAACGGAATGTCGATAGTAAAACTGAACGGAAAGTTCGGGTTCGTCGATAAAACCGGCAAAACAATTCTAAAACCGTTATACGATCACATAGGCAACTTTTCCTATAAAGATCAAACCATAGCGAAGATAAGGCTGAACGGCAAGGAAGGCATTATAAATAGAAAAGGCGAAATATTGATACAACCGCTCTACGATTACCTTGGCAATTTTCAGACGAGATATAATGAAAGCAAAGTCGATATAATGAAACAGGGTAAAAAATACGGATTGATAGACATCAGCGGAAAAGTGCGCGCCGAGGCGTTGTATGACGGAGTATCGGTTTATCCCGAACACGAAGTGGCGGTAATTCGTCAAAAACAAAGGTACGGGTTGATGGATCTGAATGGAAAAGTGCTGGTAGAGCCTTCCTACGATTATATAGACAGTTTCAACATACATGGCGTGGCCGAAATAGAACTCAATAACAAAAAGGGATGCATTACCAAAGAAGGCACGGTGTTAATGAAGCCGGAATAATTAAAGAAATAAGTTATAAAAATTTTTAATCTATGTTATAATTCTACATTAAGACCAAATCGAAAATTTTTTTCAAATATCGGAGGCGTCTTTTATGTTGTTTCACAGATCGTTCAAAGCGCTCTTTTTATTTCTGTCTTTAATTCTTCTTTCAGTATCCTCGCAAGTTTTGGCCGCCGAACTTAACGGCGATATCAACATAAGGTTTCTCTCGGAAAACAAACGGGTAATTCCGTTTGCCCACGTTGACGGCTCCTACATAATCACGAACGTCAAGGTCCCCGAGATCGCCATAACCAACGTTGCGCCGGTCGCCATCGAGATACTTTCCATCGATCTCGAAGGCAAGTCGAACGGCGAGACGCTTATCAAAAAGACCTTCTCCGCCCGCGAAGTTAAAAAGAACATGAGCGAATTTGGCGCGAAGATCAACAAGTTAAGAAACGATAAATTTCCGATGGCGCTCAACCTCGCGTTCGGAATGGTCATCGACCCGAAGAAAAATTTCGCCGAATCTAATATTCTAAACCCTTCCGATATCGGTGCGCTCGCGCTCTGGCAGACGTGGTGGTTCGAATACACCGGCATCGACCGCATCGACAAACTCGTGTTCAAAGTCTTTTATCGCGGCGAAGGAAAACTCGGAATGCGCACGTTCCCGGTTACTATCGAGGAATATAAACAGAAAAACAAATATTCGTTCCCGCTTAAAGGCAACGTTCTCATCGCCAATATGAGCACCAATTACTGCCATCACCGCATTACGAATTCGCAGGAATTCGGCTTCGACGCACTCGTATTGAACGAAAAGCTTGCGATCAACAAAAAAGAACCGCCGGAGAAGCTCACCGATTCTTATTCTTTCGGGCAGAACATCCTTGCGGCCGCAGACGGAGTCGTCGTGACGGTCGCGGACAAATTTCCCGATATGCTTTCAGAACCGGCCGAAATGAAAAACCTGAAAACGAATATGCTGGCCTTAATCCCGAAGATCGGCTTTAACAACGCCGTCGGCGGCAACCACCTCATAATCGACCACGGCAACGGCGAATACGGTTTTTACGCCCATATGCGCGAAGGATCGATAAGGGTTTCGGTCGGAGATACCGTCAAAAAAGGCCAGGTCATTGGACTGCTCGGCAGCACCGGAAATTCAACCGGCCCGCACCTTCACTTCCAGATCTTCGACATGCCAGACCTGGTCAACGGCAACGGCCTTCCGGTCTCGTTTGAAAACATCGCTGCGGACCAGCTCGGAGCTTATCGCAAAGAATATAACACGCTCGGAAACAGCGACATGCTCAAGATCAGAATCGAATAAGGCTTCTAAATCACTCCAGATATTTCATTTGTCACCAAAACTCAATTAAGAGTTGATAATTGGACTATGTCTATTTTAATTGTATTTTCCGGGTTAATATGACGAACCTGGGCCGGATAAATTCCGCCCGGGTTCGTCATACGATTTTTTTATTTCGCCAAAACTTTTGCCGGAGAAAACAAAAAAGATTGTATAATTTCAAACTTTATGGTAACATTTCGGAAGGTTTTTAATCGAAACATTACCGAAGACATCAATTGCTTGAATAATTAAATAAAGTATTCAATTATAATATGCATCATCTCAAAAATATAAAGAATATTGACCGTATCTATGAGAATAACTTCTCAAAATTCTTCAATTACATCACTTATCGCCCCTTAAATTGCAAACGGATAATAAACGGAATTTTATTAATGCTCACATCAACCATTAATAAATTCAAGCCTGAAAAAACATCTTCCAGCCCTCATATTTACCATAGTCGCCGGCAGCCCTGCCTGCTCCGTTTCAGAACCGGACCATTATATATTCCGATGTTTCTCTGATTTACATCAACACTTGAGAACGAAAAAAGATACGATTTTCTCAATCAGCTTAATTATTATAGCGGCCTTTATACGTTAAGACCCGGTTCACGTAATTATGAAAAAGAACTATCGAACAACGACATTGAAAATATGGCCCAGGGAGGTGGAACAAGGGGAAATGCC
>CAZJFS010000075.1:0-19760 GCA_964545075.1 uncultured bacterium | reverse complement strand
CCGCGGGAATAACAAACGAAAAATATAAGACGGAGTTTTATAATTACATACTCGAAACGCTTTTATCCGAAAAAAAAGTCGCATACAGCGAAGGCGCTTATACGCTGACGTCCTCTGAAACGGAAGGCTTTTCAAAGCTCACGGACCCGGTCGCGGAATCCATGAGGAAAAAAATACTCGCTATATTTAGTGAAAAAACGGCGGAGCCGAAAGATATCGAAGAGGTAAAAAGACCGCTGCCTAAAAATCAGTCCGGACTTTTCACGCAAACCTTGAAATTCATGGAATTTGAAAAACAGATCTATAAAATATTCGAAAATTATTATATATCGCCCGAACAATTTATCCATTACAAAGGCGTGGCGGAAGAGCTCTGCCGCCAAAAAGGCTCTTTTACGGTTATAGAGTTCAAGGAAAAAACCGGATTTTCAAGAAAATATGCCATCGGCATCCTCGAATTTTTCGACAAAATCAATTTCACGGCCAGAAACGGCAACGACCGCATTATAAAAAAAATATGTTAATTTTTGGCGCTCTCGCCGGCGAAGATGATATGAATGGCTGAAATGACGGCTATTCCAATCAGAAAGCATAAAATAACGGGACATGAAAGGCCGATGGCTAGAAACGCGAAAAACGAGACCACGATAGCGGCCATAACATTTAAAAATTGCGTCCTGACATGATACATCGGAGTTATTTTACACGCGGCGGCGGTCATGACGCTTTTATCCGAAAAAGGAACGAGGTGCGCGCCGGAAATCGCGCCGCAAATGACGGCCCCGGAGATCAGAGGAAGCGAACCCGGCCCGAAGCTTGAAATGCCCATCTGATAACCGACAGGCATCATTATCGCCATCGAACTCCAGCTGAAGCCGGTCGCGACCGTTATAAGCGACGAAACGGCGAATATAAGCGCCGGCACCGCGTATGGAGCGACAAACGATCCGACCGAACCAGTTATAAAAGCGCCGGTTCCGAGATCGCCTGAAACTTTAGCGAGACCGTTCGAAAGCATTATGATAAGGGCGGCCTGGAACATCTCCATCTTGCCGCGAACGAAAACCCTTAAATAAGAACGCTCCTTCATTACGCCGTCCTTCTTCATCAGAATGACGCATAAAATGGACGAAATTACGATCGACGCAAGAAGCACTTCGATCGTCGGCGCTTTCGAAAGTATCTTCATCAGAGAGCGGTCCATGTCTCCCGCCAGAACGAGCCTTGTATACCCGACGGCGAAAAGCCCGCCGAAAGAGAAAGCGATCATAGTCGCAAGCGGAGCGGCGACGTGTATCAGCCGGACGGATTCCGAATGCGCCGCCTCGACGCGCATAGCGTTATGCGACATATGTTTTTCGAGACCGTATCCGAGCCATTTACCCGAATACGCGGTAAGTAGAGCGAAAAATATTCCGAAATACGTATAAAAATGATACGGGAGCGACGACATCATAAGCTCCGAGGAAGTCATTTTAACGCCCAATTTCAAAGCTGATTCAAGCATTATGGAACCCTCGTACGCGGCCCATGTGGATATTATGGCAACCGAAGCTATCTCCGAAACTATATCGACGATGTAGGCGATAAGAGCCGGAGAAACGTGATGTACCGCGTTTATCTTTCGCATGGATGAACCGGCTATCAAAACATTGGCATAATCGTCGAAGAACATTAAAACGCCGAGAAACCAGGTCGCCAGACGCGAGCGCCGGGCGTTCCCAAGAACGCGGGCGAGACTTTCGGCCAGCGCGTAATAAGCTCCGCTCGCCGATATCATTTCAAGAAGGCCGCCAACCAGCATAACAAATAATGCTATTTCGAGCCGTTCGGCGTCGGCGAACGCCGCGTAAATATGCGATATGAAGTTATTGAAAAACGCCGCCGGGGATAATCCCGAAATCACCGCCACTCCCGAAACTATTCCGAGAAAAAGAGAAAGAGAAACCTTATGAGTGGCAACCGAAAAAAGTATGGTGACCGCCGCGGGGATCAGCGAATAATAGGAGTAGTCGACCATTTTAGGATATGTCCTTTATATCGACGGCGCGCCTGCGCAACTCTTCCTCTTCGGCTTTCGTCATAACGGAAAGTTCGCTGCCTGAGGAAAGTCCATGGATCTCGACGCCGTAATCTCTGTAGGTCTCGAGCGTCTCTATGATCTCCTCGGTTATGAGCTGACCCGGAACGAGAAGCGGAATTCCCGGAGGATAAGGCACTATCATCGTGGTCGCAACGCGGTCTTTAGCTTCGCGCAAAAGCATTTTTTCTCCTTCGCAATAAAAGAACGCGTAACGGGGGCGAAACATCATTGGCGAAAGCGTCAGCTTAAAATGTTTCAAGATTTTTTCATAGGCGGCAGCACTACTGTTTCCGCTACTTTTTTCAATATTTTCAAGCGCGAAGAAAAGCCTGTTCATCTTCGACTGAGTGGCGCCTATCGTTATTAATATCGAAATGGTGTTGAAAGTGGTTTTTTCAATTTGAATGTTATATTTAGTCTCTAGCAGATGCTCTATCTCCTTAGCCGTCATACCCGTCTTTGAAACATCTATGGTAAGTTTCGTGCGATCGAGCTTTACATTGTCTCCGGCGATCTCTTCGGAAATAAGGTCATTAAGATCGAGGACCCTGAATTTTTCAAGTGAATTTATGGCCGTTTTAAGCGCGGCGGACATTTCGAGCTTTTCCGATAAAAGCGTGTAACCCTCCATCACCATTTGCTTTCTGGCGACATCGAGCGACGCGATCATCGGATACTGCGGCGAGGTCGACGTGTGCATGTTCAGATTTTCCATGAAAAAATCGTGGATCTTTTCAAAGTCCGGATCGTTGACATGGATCATCGACGCCTGGCTGAAAGCGCTCATCGTCTTATGGGTCGATTGAGTGGAGTAATCGGCGCCGGCCGCCATCGCGCAGGGATAAAATTCCGGATGGAAGCGGGCGTACCCGAACCAGGCCTCGTCGACAATAACCTTGATCCTTCTGGCGTGCGCTTCCTTCACTATATCGGCTATGTCATATATCAGACCGTCGTAAGTGCAATTTGTAAGAAAAAGCACCTTGACTCTCTTTCCCGCGGCTATCGCCCGGTCCATGGCTTCTATTATACGCTTTTTAGGGACGGGGCCGAATATTCCATAATTGTTATTTACCGAAGGCATAAGGTATATCGGCTCCGCTCCGGAAATTATAACGCCATAGTGAACCGATTTATGGCAGTTCCGGTCAAGAATCACCGAGTCGCCAGGTTTGACGAGCGTTTGAAGTAATATTTTATTCGAAGTCGATGTGCCATTGGTCGAAAAGAAAGTATAACGGGCTGAAAACGCCCGCGCGGCAAGTTCCTGAGCCTCTTTTATAACGCCCTTCGGCTCCAGAAGCGAATCGAGCATCGGAACCGAAACGGAAATATCGGAAGCGAAAAGGTTCTGGCCGAAAAATTCATAAAAATCCTTTACCCAGGGCGAGTTTTTGACGGAATATCCCGAAGCGTGCCCGGGCGTATGCCATGCGTCATTTGATTTTCTTGAATATTCCACGAGTTTTTCAAAGAATGGAGCGCGCTGTTTCGAATTTATAACCTCGGCCTTTATCTTGTGCGCGATATCATCAAAATCCTTATCGCCCTTGTAAAAATATCCGTTAATATTGTCGCCATCCAGAATATTTTTCGCATCCTTTTCCCCGGTGCACAAAAAAATATTCACGTCATGGCGGATCCTTAAAAACTGGCGGAACATATCGCCGCTCCATATCATTCCGGAACCCGAACGATCTATCGGCACCTCCCATTCGGAAAGCACGGCATGGATAGAGCCGTCGTTTTTAAGGCAGACGAGAGCGTCTGAAAAGCATGCCGCTGAAACGACATTCAGCCCACGGGTTTGAAGCTCGCGGGCTTCTTCTTCAAGAATTTTTAAATCAGGATCTAATATAAGAACCTTGTAATCCATATTTCCTCATTCCTTAATCCGAATAAAGGTAAAGCGACAAAAGCCTTTCAAACGCGACAAAGGCCTTGCCCACACTTTTTCGGATCATATAATATTTTTATAAAAAACTTTCAAAACAGGCTTTTTTCAAGCTATACAAATGGTGAACCGGTTCCGCGTCACCACAAAATTTGACGCCGGCATGCATATTGCGCGGCGGAGATACTCAATAATCAAATTACATAAAGAGCGGAGACCGACTCGCGCCCCGAAAATGTTATTTTATCAAATTATCAGATAAATTGCAACAGGAAATAAATGGCCGGCGGCGAAGGCAGGAAGGAGCGAAATCGTATAAACGAAAAAATTTAAAAACGGTTATAAGCAGGACTTACAACCGTTTTTAAAACATATATCAGCGGCCGCGCGTAAAAACTCGCAACCGTTTAAATTCGCAATGGGTTAATATAAATACACATATCCCTTAACCGCGTCAAGATTATAGTAGTCGTCCGCCAGAACCATTTTAAATCTTATTTTTTCACTCGATACGACATCATTTTTAAGATTCCAGGTTATTTTTTTATTCCGGCCGGGCGCAATATCCCCGAGATCGCCGGTAATGGAAACGGCGTCTATGTAATTAACGCCGTCATCGATCGAATATTTCAATTTAACGCTGACGGTAGAACTGTCCTCATCTATAAGGTCATAGCTGATGGTCGCGACCGACGTCTTCGGGCTTATCGTCCCACGAAATCTCGTGACACACGGCTTTATCGGCACCCAAAGAGTTTTCGCCGAAACAACTGCTGACCTTGCGCTTTCGTTATTTCCTTTGCACGCGGACACGCTGATGCCATATGTTGAATTCGGGCGCAGATATTTTACGGCACACGAGTTGGCGGTTTCTTCGCCATAAAAATGATCGTCAAGATATATCTTATAACTCGTGGCTCCCGTCGATGGAATCCATTTTATGTCGATCTCGCTCGTTGCTTCGAGAGCGACTTCAAGCGAAGATGGAACCGGCGGCGGAGGCGAAGCCAGCGTTTTAAAAATTTTAGCCGACGCTCTTCTGCTCTCCAATCCGTCCTTAACGGAAGTGACCTGTATAAAATAAGCCCTGTTGGATACGAGCGATATCAGCCTGCATGAAACCGCTCCGTTAATTTTCACCTCAAGACTTCCGTCCGTATAAACGTTATAGCCATCGACCCCTTCAACCGCGCTCCAGCCGACCAGTAATTCCGTTTCATATGCCGCGATCAGATAAATATTGGAAGGCGAAACGAGTTTTGGAATGGCCGTTTTCGTCACCACGGCCAGAACTTGCGATTTCCGGCTTTCAACCCGAGTTTTATTAAATGAGGAAAGCTGGATCTCGTAAGTAGTGTTTTGAGTCAGGCCGCACAGCCTGTATGAAGCGTCGAAAGTGCGTCCCGAAAGCTTTCCGTTCAGATAAATATAATAGCCTTCCGCGTTAGCCGCGGGCGACCATTTCAATTCTATAACGTTATCGGTAACAATCGTAGTTTCAATGCCCGACGGAACGGCGGAAATTTGCACGCCCGTTGTGTCGGCCGTCGTTTGCGCGACCGGAGCCGAACCGTCAACCTCAAGGCCATAAGCGGTATAATCGTCTATTCTGCACTGTCCGTATTTTATCATAAAGAAGCCTTTTTGACCCCATGATTCGCCCCAGTTGTTCTTAACTACCCAGCACTCGTCGGAATCGTTCCAGCCGACGATAAGCACCGAATGGCCGCCCAGATTCCTGCCTTTAACGGTCTGATAAATTCCTCCCGAATAATACATGAAATCCTGATATATATCCATGGCTGCGGCTATAGGACCGCTCATGATCGCGCGCTTCATAGCGTCACGGCCAGTCACTGAAAAATAATTAGTTATCTTTTTATACTTAGCGGTAGTCGTTAAAAGTTTAAACGAAGGCGCGAAACTGTATGGCGCGTCGGATTCACCGGTAACGCCGCGATTTAAAAGCACCCTCATCGCGGAAGAAATGGTCCAGCCCCTTTTGAAATCTCCGCCGCCATTATAAAAAAGATCCAGTTCCGAATAATCGGGCGTAGCCGATGGCTGATCGGCAAATATTTTTTCCTGCGATTCAAGCGCTCCTATGGTTGAAAAAGCGACGCAGGTAGGATAATTTCCCTGGGTCCTGACCGCCGTGATATAATTAAAACCCGATTTCGACCTCCAGTCAAGACTCGACGGAAGCGCGACATTATCGGCTGCCGGGGCTTTTCCGGGCGCATTGCCGCTCCCGGTTTCAGGAGAGCATCCAAGAAAATCCGACTCGGATGAATAAGGCGTATTAAAATTAGCTGTTACCTGATTTTCCGCGGCCGTCCATGCCGCGGATTTCAATTTTATGGCGTCATTGACATCGTCTATCCCCCCTACGGCGGATTCATCAGTTAAAGAAAGCGCATCAGTCGAAGAGGTTAGACTATCCGAACCGCCGCCGGAACATCCGCATAACATAAGCGAAATCATCAGAAAAAAAGCAAGAAACAATCTTTTATTCATTTTTTCTCCTTTAATATATAATTACTATAAATGATTTGAATAATAATTCGCTTTATTTTAAACAACAAATTTCATGCCATTATTTCACGTTTATTCACAAAAATAAAACGGAGTTGAAACAGGTTAATTTTATTGAAATTTTAAGTGTTGTAATTTTCTGTACGCGGTCGCTTACAGTCATAAAATGGAGTCTAAGCTTCGGAAGATCATCCGATTATCCGGAAAAATATCCGAAATTTCAAAACATGAAATTTGCGTGAAGAGCGTGATCCGCTCGCCTGAAAAAGAATATTATAAGCTGTATAAAAGGCTTGTCGCGAGCGCTGCCATGCCTTCACCGCGACCCAGAAAGCCCATTTTTTCATTAGTCGTGGCCTTTATTCCAATGCGTGAATCTTCGATGCCAAGCGCGGAAGCCACATTTTTTTTCATAGCCGGCACATGCGAAATTATCCTGGGCCGTTCCGAGATCAACACCAGATCGGTATTCATGACCTTGTAGCCATTATCCGAAAGAAGGCCGCGCACCTTTTCAAGAAGCCGAAT
The DNA here is from genome assembly GCA_964545075.1 of uncultured bacterium. GTDB lineage: Bacteria > Muiribacteriota > UBA9980 > UBA9980 > UBA9980 > DAOPXV01. The sequence continues at coordinate 12,720 of CAZJFS010000075.1, read as the reverse complement.
GCTTGAAATATTTTTAAAATTATTATCCGTATTTGGAAAATAATAGCCTATATCGAAAAGTCCGGCCGCGCCAAGCATCGAGTCCATAAGCGCATGTATCATCACGTCGGCGTCGGAATGGCCGTCAAGACCGAATTCACATGGGATTTCAACTCCGCAAAGCACGAGCTTACGCCCTTTTACAATTTTATGCACGTCATAACCTATTCCGGTTCTTATATCGGCTACATTCATTTACAGGCCCGCCTCCTTATAGTTTTATTTTTGAAGCCAGCTTTTCAGCCGACGCGCGAGCGCGAACGTCAATTTTTGTTATATCCTCGACTGTAGGCGAAGCAATATTTTTTTTCGTGAAAAGATCCATCACCTGACGCACGATTTTCGAAATATCGGGAAAAGAGATTTTTTTAAGAAGAAATTCCCTGACAGCCACTTCATTCGCCGCGTTCATAGCCGTCGGAAGCGTTCCTCCAACCCTTGCGGCCTCATAGGCATACTTCAAGGCCGGAAACGTTTCAAGATCAGGCTTTTCAAAAGTAAGCCTGTTCATTTCAAGAAAATCAAAGCTTTTAATATAATCCACGCCGGCTCGTTCAGGATATGAAAGAGCATAGTTAATGGGAATCCTCATGTCGGGATAACCCATCTGCGCGAATACCGCTCCATCGTTCAATTCGACCATCGAGTGAATTATCGACTGCGGATGGATTATCACATCGATCTTTTCGAGTGGAAGGCTAAAAAGCCACATAGCTTCTATGACTTCAAGCCCTTTATTCATGAGAGACGCTGAATCGACGGTTATCTTCGCGCCCATGCTCCAGTTCGGATGGCGCAGCGCTTCCTCGACTTTAACGTTTTTGAGCATTTTTTTCGTGTGCGAACGAAACGGTCCGCCCGATGCCGTTATTATAACACGTCGGAGCTTTTCAGGGGCCACGCCATCTAAAAGCTGAAATATGGCGCTATGCTCGGAGTCGATTGGAATAATCCTGACGCGCTTCTTTCTAGCCTCGTCCATAACGATCTGACCGCCGCAAACTATAGTTTCTTTATTAGCGAGGCATATCTTCTTTTTTTTATCGATAGCCGCAAGCGTTGGCATAAGGCCTATGCCGCCGACAACTGAAATTACCGCAATATCTGATTTTTTATGTGTCGCGGCCTTTATATTGCCTTCTTCGCCGGAATAGACGGCGATATCTCCAATGCCGCGCTTTTTCAACGCATAGCGAAGTTCGTCGCGCAGAAGCTCGGAATAAACCGAAACAAAAGACGGCCGGAATTCTTCGGCCTGTTCCAGTAAAATTTTCAGACTGGCATTACAGGTAAGCCCTAAAACATTATATTTTCGTGGATCGCGTCTTATAACGTCAAGCGTCGAACGGCCTATAGAGCCGGTAGAGCCGATTATAACAACATTTTGTCCCATCCGATAGCCTTTCGCGTTCTGGTAAGTATGACCTTATACGTTTTGGAAAACTTCCTGTGCATCTCCGTCTGTATTCTTTCAAGATGCATGCCGAGGCTTTCCTCGCTTTCACCCGGATCTAAAAGCGTATAAACGGTCGAACCGGAGCCGCTCATCATAGTTACCGGATATCCCATTTGAATTAAAGTGTCCTTCAATTCACGAATCTGATGTTTTCTATTGAAAACCGGCTCCTCAAGTTTGTTATATAAAAACTTTGAAAGTTTTTCATAATTGGGGGTAACAAGCGCTTCAACGAGATTCCCGATCCGCCTGCCCACCGCATCACGTACTTTTTCTTCCGCCTGGCCGCTTAATTCCGAAAGATTATATTTAACATGATTCGCGACGTTATTATAAGCGTCGCGCGAGGAAACCTCAAAATTCGGATAGACCAGCACCATTGGATACACCGGCGGATCATAAAAAGATATGATCTGATCGCCAGCATTCCCGCAATAGGCGCACCCGCCTTCCAATAGAAAAGCTACATCGGCGCCCGTCGCGGACGCTATCATTCTAAGCTGCTCGCTTTCCATATTATATCCCAGAAGATAATTCAACGCGCGGATCGCGCACGCGGCGTTCGAGGAACCTCCCGCGAGACCGGCGCCGGCAGGTATGTTTTTTTGAAAAACGATATATAGATTGTGCAATTCTTCAAGCTTTTTAAACGGCACGCATGAAAAAAATTTCTTGACGGCTATCAAAAGAGTGTTGGTATTATCGAGCGGAACGCTGAAGCACTTTTCGTTATCGTCATCCGATATCATTGTGACTTTAACATTTTCGTTCAGGAGGTTTACTACACCCGACACCGGTTTTTTAAAACCCAGCTTGAAAAGCTTTAATATATAATCCGCCGAATATTCGTTTTTTGTAAAGTAAAAACTCAGCGTATCTGAAAGTTCTAGCGTGCTAAATACCGTAGCGATTTCATGATAACCGTCCGGCATTTTTTTTATGACGTCCAGAAAAAAATTTACTTTCGCGTGCGAATTCATTTTTAATGGTTTGTTCAAAAGAAAATTTTCGTTGCTCATATTTTAACTTCCTAATTTTAATTTTCACAAGATACGCCTGGAGCCGTTTTAAAACATTATCGCTATGATATCAACCCTTCGGTGTCGCTCACTTCATTAATCCGCGTATATAATCAAGGTCGTCGGGCGAAGTTATCTTAATATTCGAAGCGCTTCCTTCCACGATTACGCATTTTTTATTAAAGCTGAAAAGAAGTGATGTTTCATCGGTAAATTTAACCTTTTCTTCATTTTCGGCCCGTTCAAGAACTTTCAACGCGCACCCGTAAAGGGTCTCATATCTGAAAAGCTGAGGGGTCTGAACGCGCCATATCTCCGCGCGCTCTTCATATCCTTGAATTTCAAAACCCCGGCCCGCCCTGCATAACGTATCGATGCTCCCAAGAGCCAGCGTAACCCCCTCGGTCCGCTTCATCCCAGGATTTTTCGCCATAAGCGTTGAAAGCATTACATTTATTTTATTCTGCGGAAAATTTGGACGCGCTCCGTCGTGAATAAAAACTATATCGCTTTTCCCACAGCCTTTTTCATGAAGCGCCCGGAGTCCGTTCACGACCGACTCGAAACGCTCTCCGCCGCCCGGAACGACTTCTATGAAGAGATCAAAACCTTCTTTATAAAGAACTTTAACTGTTTTTTTTATTACTTTTCCGCAAAAATCGATCTCATCGTGCGAAGCTACAATGATCAGTCCCTTTAGACCAATTACAGCCCGAACCAATTTTTCAATTGAATAAATGATAGCCGGTTTTCCGCCTATATCGGCGTAAACTTTGTTATTTCCCAGAAGCCTCGAGCCCATCCGGGACGAGCGGCCCGCCGCTACAATTATCGCGTATATTGAACCCTCTTTTAAAACCGGGTGGGTTTTCATTTGGTTTTCACTTCGATCGAACCCTCCGGTTCTTTTAATCCGACGGTTCCATATATATGTAGCGCTCTCCGTCTTTTGTTATCTCGTTAAGTTTTATAAGCGAATCAAGAATGCGTTCAATATCGCCCGCTCTCGTTTCAACGCCAAATATAAAATCGGATGCAGTCGTAAAATCGTCGTGCGTTATAGGAACTATCTTAATGATCCTTTTCAGGTATAAAAGATCAAGGCGCTGCTCGATCTCGGTCATTTCACAATTTATCTTCATGGGCTGGGAATACGTTATGTAAGAAGAATCGACGCCTTCGAATATTCCGCTGAATTTAAGCGCCGTAAAAATATTGGCGATGGCGCTCTTACTGAAGACTTGTTTGTTTTTGTCATAAACCTCGCGCGCCAGATAATTGAGCGTGCGCTTCGATTCGTCTTTAAATCCGGAATAAACATCAATAAAAGTTTTGGTTATAGATTGCTTCAGAGAGGGCTGAATGTATATACCCATTTTTCTGAGACCGCGCTCGATCTGGTATCGTCTCGAATACGAAAGATTGTTGTTTATAAGAGTGAATTTCGACGTGGCGCAGATTATTTTAACCGCATGGTTAAAATCACGAGCGTCGTATTTATCGAATTTAAAATTCGGGAACATTTTATGGAAAACTTCCCACACTTTTTTGAACGGCACAGCCTTATCAAAAAAGTCGTATTTTTCAAAAAGCTGTATGAAAAAGTTAATGAGATTGGCCTGTCTGGAAGCGCCCTGGGATTCTTCAACGGTCTTGGCCTCAAGCCTGGTCCCCGCTTCGGAACCGTTGACCGCCGCCGGTTCGATTATAGCCGCCGGCTCATGTCCGGCATCTTTATTCCATGTAGCTTCGATCGACTTTATCATGGCTTCGACGCTCTTAAATCCGGTTTTTTCAAATTTAAAGGACGGGTCGAAATGCTTTATTATAGAAACCATGTTATTTTTGTTAGGAAACAGACCGCGGTTTTTAATAATGGTATAAGCTTTCCTCGCAAGGAGCATATAATAGTCGCCGTGATCGAGAGGAGGCGGTTCCTCGCTCTTCACAAGGTTCTCATAAAACACGAAACTGTCGCAAACTTTGGCGAGCATAAGTGAAGTGTTATTCTTAGAGGATATTATGACGACGGTTTTTCCGTATTCCTTAAGCTTTAAAACCAGTGGAATAAAATCGGCATCTCCCGTCACGAAAACGAAAACGCCTATGTTGTGCTTGGAAAAAGCCACCTCCATGGCGTCTACCGTTATGGAAATATCGTTTCCATTTTTATCGCTCAGATTGAAACGCGGCCTGTCGATAAGTTCGACATAATAAGCCGCCATTTCAGCTCTGTGCACTGCGTCGCGAACCCAGTCGCCGTATGCGCGTTTCTTTACGATCCAGCCGAAGCTTTCGGCATAGTCAAAAATTATGCGCGGATCAACCTTCTGATTGTCATAGTCAAAAAAAATCGCGGCTTGTGAGTTGCTTTCATTCATCATATTAGAAGAACAACGTCGTTCCGAAATTTATGAGCTTCGTTTTGTCCCTGCGGTTTGTAGGATACGCGTCGCCAGGCGTAAAAACACCATAGTTGAAATATACAAGCGTATCCGATAAAATACGCCATGTGAGATAAAGATCATATGCGTTTCCAAGATTTTTATTAGCCATTGTAGCTACCGAATCCGACATAAGACCGGTATCGGAATCCTTGGTATATATGAAGTATTTAGCGCCAAGCTGGAGCTCTCTCGTTAATTCATTTTTATAAAACGGCTTGAAAAATCCGCCGAATTTTATTACGTTGATGTTTGAATAACGTGGATGAAGAGCGAGACCAAGATCGTATATACCATATGTCATAAAATTCTTATCGGTTGTTCCGGCGACATTTCCGCCGATAACGTTGGTGACGGAAGTTCTGTCCGGATCGCCCGAAGCATGAGCGTATTCAAGCGTATAGAATGTTTTTTTAGGATCGTTCTGCATATAATATTCGGTTCCGAGATAGTATGCGTTTGCTTTTACTGAATCGGTCGTGGTATTGGTATTCGAAGCCGAGGTCTTTCCGCCCTGCATTACGGCCTCCATATAATAAGGCCAGTTAGGTTTGAAACTTCCTTCAAGGCCGAGACCGAAGTAGTTCGCGTCATAAGTGAAATCTTTTACATTAGCGGGGATCTTGACATTGCCGTCTTTTTCAAAAAGAAGATATCCGTATAGCTTTTTGTTTTTAAGAGCGAGATAATCAGCCTGAACTGCGTAAAAGTCACGATAGCTTCTGTTCAAATAGCCGTTATTGCTCTGGTCCGCGTTTGTTTCACGGGGCTGAGTGCGCGCCGCAAAAGCTTTTAAATACCACTTGGGAAGGGCTTTGTTATAAGAAATACCATCATGAACTCCGGCATAGGTCATGCCGCGGCCGACGCTTAAGAATTGGCGGCCGAGTTTTAACGATACATTCGGGCGTCTCTGGAAAGTATAATAGAGCATGTCGAATTTAAGTCCGATATTTCTGGAATTCGGAACCGCCAGCGAATTATCGCCTTTAAGATTCAAACGGCCGTAACGAAGCCTCATGTAATAACTGTCGTTGTTCTCGAATTTTTTGCCGACGTAAAATCTGAGATCGGGAGCATCGGCGCCGGTAGGAGAATCGACCATAGCGTTCGATTTATCTTCGTCGATGAATTTATAATAGTTGTAATTTAAAACAAGGCCCCAGCGCCCGCCGGTTTCTTTAGGCAACAATATGCTCATATCGTTTGAAGACGTTAATAAGCCTTCGATATTTGAGGACGTAGGAATATTGCTCTCAAGCCCCTTAAGATTTTCGTTCGCATAATTTTCACTTGATTTCGCCTTTGTTTTTTTAGCTTCGGAAACTCCGGGCTGAACCGGCAGCGGAGTTTCTTCAACTGAAGCCTTAGGCGCCATGTTTTCTTTTTTCACGTCAAGTTTGAGTTCATCAATGGCGATCGGATTTTTTTCTTCGGCGACCGTCTTAGCCGATAATTCCTGTTCGGCCGCAGCTTTTTTTACCGCTTTTTTCTTTGCTTTTTTTACGGTCTTTTTAACCGCGTCGGTTTTTTTTGTTTCCTTCGGCGTTTCAATTTTTTCCTGCGCCGCGCCAAGCGACGGAGTTAAAAATATAACGGCGAGAAACGCTGCTACAAAAAGTTTTATTAAAGCTTTTTTCATTTTTAAACTTCTCCTGCCTTCCAAATTTTTATAAAGACTTGTTTTTTTCACTCTGATATTCTTTAGCCTTGTATATCACTGAAATAAGTTCCGGTCCGGTCATTTTATCGCGGTCCGAGGCTTCCGGCATAACTCCCTGGTATATAAGCTCGCGAAGGCAGTTTCTCGTGGAAGTTCCGGCTATTCTTATGGTAAGCCCGCCACGAAGGCCCAGAGCTCGGTGAAACAACATCGCCGCGAAGCCTTTTCTCAATAAATCTTTAGGATAAACCTGAACGCGCGACGGAATAATCTTCTCGTCTTTTAAAAATTTAACCTTATCTTCGCTGGACAAGCCTTCAGGAGATTTGTTTTTGAATATGAAAAGCACGTCGAGCAAATCCTCGACGACCGCCTGTTTCTTTTCCATGAGATTAAAAATATAAGCAGCGCCGGTTTCCTTGGCTGACGGATCTTTAACCGGAGCTTCCTTCACGATATTAACCTCGGAAGTAAGGGCAACTTCAGTAACGGCTAAATTTTCTTTGGCCGTTTCTTTTTTTGCTTTCTTTGATTTTTTTGTTTTCTTTGACTTTTTGGTTTTTTTAGTTTTTTTAACCTGTTCGGGTTTCTTTTCGCTTACGGTTTTCTGATCAGGCGCGGCGGCTTTCTGATCTTCCGCAGCCAGAATGGCAAACGGCGAAACAAGCAGCGCGATAGCCATTAAAAACATTAAAAATAAATACTGGACACGAAAATTCTTTACCAATTTTATCACTCCCTGATTTTATTTCCATCTAACGGTCAATTTACCCATTTCTTCCTGCCTGACAATATCTTCAACTATCGAAGTCACGCTGTTGCCGGTGCCAACCGTTGAAGATGGAACCAGGCCCGCGGTCGTGTTGCCTTTATCTTCTTCTTTTGTCGTAGATTCATTGGTAACGTCGGCGCGGGATTCGTTACGAACGATCTGCGTATTATCCTTTGGAGGTTCCTGGGCGTCCTCGCTGACCTGCGTTTTCTGGTCTTTTGGAACCGTCGTTGACTGGCCGGTACTCGTGGTTACTTCGACAACGCCCGAAACAGTATCGTTGGTAGTTCCGAAACCGGGCTGGGTGGTTATATCCATTTCGGTTCCACGAACGGATATCGTCGAAACCGGCGTTTTAACCTGGAACTGGGTCTTGGTATCGACGTCTTTATGAACGGTAGCCTTTACCGAACCGTTATAAAGGGTTACTTCCGCGTCGACTTTTTTCAATTCAGTCGAAAATTTATTGATCTGGATCTTTGAAAGCTCTTTCACTTTCAGTTTTGATTTGTCAACGAATTCAAGTTCACAGTTCGACTCAAAAGCGGTCATTAAATAAGCCCCCTCGGGAAGTTCCTGATTGAGAGACGCCTTTCCCCATTCGCCTTTGTTGTCTTTTTTTACCGTAACATCGCCGTCTAAAGCGACTATTTTCGCCGACATTGCCTGGGCGAAAACATCCGAAGACATAACCAAAAGCATCAGCGCGGCAATAAATACCGGCACGATCAACCTCGATGCACTTTTCATGTTCATTTCCTCCGTTACTATATATTAATAAATTACTATCCCGTTTATTTCGGCCAATTTTGCGTTAGATGAATCTCTGAGGACATAATCCAAAGTCGTATAATTTATAAGATCGATGTATCTTACAAAACCGTCAAGCGAGCCGTTGGTTATAACCAATTTATCCGCGCTGGGCGAGAAAACGCCTGACGGGTTGGTCAAATTGAAGAGCGTCTGCGTAGTTACCTGACTTATAATCGTTCCCTGCGGATAATCAAATGTCATTGAATTAGAAGGCACGACATTATTCATGGAACCATCAGAAAAAATATAGGATTGAAGAACATTGGAATAACTCTTCATGACATATGCCTTCGGGCCATATGTCGTATGATCAACGACGGATAAGAAAGAGTTGTAATCCGCGGACAAAGCTGCGATACCAGCCGATACGCTCAATGTTTTAACGCCGTTTGAAATTTTATGCAGCTGCGTGCCGTTTACTTCAGCGACGATAACGTCAGAGCCGCCCGGATAGAAATCCATGCCGTTAACGGCATAATCAAACGTAATAGCGGCTTCCGTGGTCCCCTGTTTGTACGCATCAAGCGTAGTAAAATTAACGGGTATCACATTCTTGGCCGAAGCCGCGTAAACCCTGCCATCGGAATATTCGAGCAGGTTGGAAACATCCGCGCTTTTACCAAGAGAAGTGCATGTATCTATGCTTAGAGCGGCGGTCGGACTTGAAATATCCCATCTGATAATGAGCTGATTTAAAGAAGATGATAACGGCTGAACGGCCAGATATAAATAATTGCCGTTCTGTGAAGGCGCAAAAGAAACGATCTTGTATGACGTATCCGGAAGCGAGCCGGAAAGGTCATATGGTTGCGCGACAGAAGGCGAATTTGAGTTGATATTCGAAACTATGGTTATTTTATTTGAAGTTTCAAGGACAAAAAGCTTATCCTTGGTCGCGTTTTTTGGATGGACGCCTTTTATAAGCCTTATTCCGCTTGTAAAAGGAAGCTGCCATCTGGAGAACGGACTGTCGTTGTAATTATAGAGAGCGCCCGGAGTGCTGATGAACATATTCATCCCGGAAAACATACCCGTCGGTGAAACCACTTCTGAAACATATGAAAGCGTCCCATACAAAGCGGAAGTGGCCGTTATTGTATAAGAACCCGGCAGCCAGCTTGAAGGTATCGGAATACCGGCGAAAAAGCCGCGGCCGGCTATTATGACTCCAACGGTGTCCAGAACCGTGGTTCCGGTGGGCCCCGTTATTTTAAGGCCGATCTCACCGGTGTTAAGACTTTCGGCTATAGCGCCCGTCGTATCGGTTACGCTCGCAACCGCGCTGAAATAGGTTCCGACTATCAAGCGAGGCGTCGGTTCGATCGCCCATGCAAGCTTGGTTGGAACCGGCCCGGCCGCCTTTATATTTATATTAGATGAAGCGCTTACAAGGCCGGACGAGTTCACTGAAAGGGTGTAAAGACCGGCTGCAGCGGTTATTATAACGTTTTCAAACGTAGCCTGACCCGTAAAATTTCCGGAAGTTAATGTGACGGACTCCGACGTCGCCTGGCTCAGAAGCGTTAAAGTCGCTGCAAATGGGCTGCCGGTAACGGGTAAAGAGTTGGCATCGCGAAATTCGGCGACGATCTTCGGAAGCGGCTGGCCGGATGTTAATTCGGATACCGGAGGCGTGATCCAGACGATATGGGTTGCCGAAACAGATTTTATCGTTATGTCCGCGGATGCGCTCACAAGGCCGGATGAATTAACCGAAAGCGTGTAAAGACCGGCCGGAGCGGATATTATAATGTTTTCAAAAGGCGTCTGGCCGGTAAAATTTCCGGAAGCTAACGTAACCGGCGTCAAAGTCGCTTTATTGACGAGCGTTAAAGTCGTGACGAACGGACCGCCCGTAACAATCATGCCGTTAGCGTCGCGAAATTCAACGACGATCTTTGGTAGCGGCTGGCCTGATGTTAATTCGGATACCGGAGGCGTGATCCAGACTATCTTGGTAGCGGCGCCCGCGGTTTTAACTATGTTAAAGTTAGTGGAATAAATCGGAGTGAGATTTCCCATCGTGAAGCGCACCCGCGCCGCGGTGACTGAAACGTTAGGCACGATACCTGAAAAAGTGGCGACTCCGGAAGCGACCGACGCCGTGATCGCTTCGGTTCCCGATATGAGGTTTCCGCTTTGATCGACAAGTTCGGCCGTGACGATACCGGATGAAGCCGCGTATGTGTTCCCGTTCTGATCGAGTACGTTAACCTGCAGTGACGGATAGGCCGAGCCGCCCTCTAAAGAGGCCGGAATAGGAGTCATCAGCGATAACGACGAAGCGACGGGTATAACGACGACCGTAACGGATATAAGATTACTGAAAACAGGCGTGATCGTACCGGAAACCGCTTTTATTTTCACGGCGCCGGAAAATTCAGGAACTTTTACGCCCGAAAAAGAAGCCAAACCGGAAACAGCCTGTACCGTAACCGGTGCGGCGCCCGATATGGAATTTCCGGAAGCGTCAACAAAAGCTATCGTTACATAGTCCGACGCTCCGCTCATTATGTTTCCCAGCTGGTCTAAAAGGCGGACGCTGAAATCGGGAAGCACCGTGCCTGCCTGAGCCGCGGACGAAGGCTGCGTATAAAAAGCGACGCTTGTTAAAACAAGAGCCGTCGCGCTGAAATCGGTGGAAATGTCAGAAACGCCGGCATATGAAACGGTCAGCTTGAACTGGCCGGAAGCTGAAGGCGCGGAAACATCGCTGAATGAAGCTGCGCCGTTTTTAACTTCAGCCGTATATGAGGAGCCGACAACCGTTCCGGCGGCATCGATGAATTTAGCGGTAACCGTTCCGGCGGCTGTGGCGAGAAAATTATTGTACTGGTCCAGAACCTTTACGGAAAAAGCGTCAAGTTTGGCGCCGGCTATTTTAGAAGTCGGAGGAGCGATTTCAAAATTTATTTTAGTCGGATAAAGCTGCATGAGTTCGACGAATATTTCAGCGGTTTCGCTGACCTTGATCAGGGAAGAACTCGTGCCATAAAAGGAATAAGTCAAATTTTCAGAAGGATATGTGATGACCGCCCTGGCGGATACCGAATACGTACCGTCTTCGTTGACATTTTCGAAAGTGATGTAGCTGTTTTCATAGCGCGTCTTGGCTTCGCTGCGGTAAAACGAAGGACCCGCCAGCGAAATTGAAATGTCGCCTGTAGCGTTGGAAGGTATGGAGGCTATGCTCTTATCCGGCCCTACAAATCTCATGGCCATGGAAACTTTAAGCTGTCCGCCGCCGTTAATAGCCGCAGCGCCCGGATCGCCGGTACCGCCGCCACCGCCGCAACCGCCAAGTAAAAAAACAAGCGGAAGAATGGATAAAAAAATTATCGCCAGAACCGTTGAAGTTCTTATTATTCTCATCTGGCCTTTCATCTCCTTAAAAAAATTTAATAAAAAGCACAATTATAAAAGTGAAAAAAATTTTCCACCCTTAATTAAATACATTTTATTATTATACAAAAAAAAATGCAACAAAAATTTTATTTTTTTTTACCAGTTACCATTTGCCGCAATATTTGAACTCGTTTTTATGAATTCAAGTATCTTTTAAGAGCGTCTTCCCAGCGCGGAAGTAAGTTCAGGCCCGCTGAAATTATGGAGGTTTTATGAAGCGTCGAATTTAAGGGCCGCGCCGCCTTCCTGTTAAGCTTGTCGGAAGTTATTCCGGTTATCTCAACCCGGCCCGCGCCTGAAAACGAGGCAATGGCCGAAGCGAAGTCAAGCCAGTTGCAAAATCCCTCGTTCGTGGCGTGGTAAATACCGTATTTTTCGGTATTTATAAGTTCGAGAAGAAAGCCCGCCAGATCCAGCGTGTAAGTTGGGGAACCCCACTGATCGACGACGACCGCGAGCTTTTTCTTTTCGGATATTTGTTTTTGTATGGCCTTGACGAAATTATGGCCGTTCTTTCCAAAAAGCCATGAAGTCCTGACTATAAAGCTTTTCCGGCAGGTCTTTTCCACGTGGCGCTCGCCGTAATACTTTGACATGCCGTAAACGCCTATCGGAGAAGGCTGATCATATTCGTGATACGCCGTGCGCGAGCTTCCGTCAAAGACATAGTCGGTCGATATATAAACCATCTTGGCGCCGTACTTTTCGCAGCACAATCCGATGTTGCGCGCCCCCTCCGAATTGATTGAAAATGCTTTGACGGAGCTTGTTTCGCACTCGTCGACATTTGTAAACGCGGCGCAGTGAATTACGACGTCAGGCATAAAAGACGCGAAAAAAGGCTCGGCCTGGCTTATATTACAAATGTCGAATTCGTTAATATCGCTTCCGAGCACCTCGTGCTTTCCGGAAAAAAGATTCACTACATCGCTTCCAAGCATTCCGCGGCAACCGGTTACAAGTATCCTCAAAATATAGACCTCCGTTTTTTATTGGACTGGCGTTATTAAAAAGCTCGATCACTCGGGCATGTTCTTTTTAAACTTTAAAAAGATCGTCGTTCCGTCGGCTTCGCTCGTAGTGAAGCCTATGGACGCCCCCATGGCCTC
>CAZJFS010000074.1:0-20512 GCA_964545075.1 uncultured bacterium | reverse complement strand
TATCGGCCGTTTTAAAAATTTCTCGCCGACGGTGACGAAGTTGCAGGATGCGTCGGTGAGGTAGAATTTTTCACTGCCGTTTTTTTTCGCTTCGTTCAGGGCGTCCGTCTCGTTCAATATTGTTTTGACGAAAAGAGCAGTCTGTTTAGCCGAATCTATTATGTTGACGGTGCTTTTGATGTTAGCGGCCACGACGGATCTTATCATCGGATAATGGGTGCATCCCAGAATCAGCGTATCTATGTTGGCGTCGTCGAATTCGCTCAGGTATTCACGCGCGACGAGATCTACTATATCGCCTGATGTAAAGCCTTCTTCCACGAGAGGGACGAAAAGCGGACAGGCTTTTTGGAAAACTTTAGCTTTAGGGTTGATTTCAATCAGCTTTTCTGAATATGCCCCGCTTTGTACGGTGATCCGGGTCCCGATGACGCCTATGCGCCCGCCGGTCGTAATGGAAGACGCCACGATGCAGGCCGGCTCTATAACTCCGACGACCGGGATTCTGATCTTCTGGCGAACCTTTTTATAAGCAATGGCGGTTGAAGTATTGCAGGCGATGACGATCATTTTAACGTCGCAGGACGTCAGGAAATTAACGATCTCCATGGTATAACGCTCTACGATAGCCGGTGATTTCGTGCCGTACGGGACGCGCGCGGTATCGCCGAAATATATTAGATTTTCGTTCGGGAGCGCGTTTCTGATTTCAGAAAATACGGTAAGACCGCCGAGACCGGAGTCGAACACTCCTATGGGTCTTTTGCGTTCCATTTTTTCTGCGTTTTTTTTGATTTCGCGTTGAAGCCTGGTTTTAGTGTTCATTTTATCTTGTAAAAATAATATTTTTATTATATAATTAATTGCTTTTTCTGCGAGTAGTATAATTTAAGTTCTCAAAAAAATCAATAGATTTTTGGAGTGTTTATGCAAATGCCGAACGCCGGACATTCCGGCATAACCGAAATTCTTTACGAAGTAGCCAAACTTTCACAGTCGAGTTCGCTCGGTGAAAAAAATCTTTTATACGTTATAGAATCCATATCGCGCGCCTTTAACCTCGGTAAAATGATGTACGCATCTTATGACGCGATAGCCAAGAAATTCGTTTCGCAATACGTTACCGGTTTTTCCGAGGACGACTCGAAACTCATAATGTCATCTGAAATAGACATTGACCCTTCGTTTTTTTCGGTTTCCTCGGTTAAGGTGCCCGTAGATCCGATAGATTATTTTAAATCCATGCCCGTTAATTCGGACATATGCCGCTTTTCCAATCAGGGGATATCTTCGATGTTCGAGTCAAACTCCATAGCCGATCATTTTCTCATGCCTATGATGGCCGTCGGAAAGTTATTCGGGGTTATAATATCATTTCATCCCGCCGGCGGTTTCGCTCTCGGCCGCGAAGAAGCGATTCAGCTTTCCATACTCGTTCAGACGGCCACCCTTATAGCTGAAAATCTCTGCCTGAAGCTTGCCGAGAACCAGAAGATAAGCAAGATGACGACGTTATACGAAATATCTCAGCAGACCAAAAACATAGTACGTCCGGCCGACGCTCTGGGGTCTCTTGTCGATGTCGTGAAAAGCCTTATCGATTATAATCTTTGCGCTTTATATGTCACTTCGCCCGCGAGCGACCAGATCGTTCTTAAGGAATTTCGCGGCGACGATCCGTCCTTCATCGGAAGTCCCATCACGATAGGTCAGGGGCCCGTCGGTGAGGTCGCCTCGACCCGCGTCTCGTTGCTTTCCCATCACGGCATCTATAAATCGTTTCTTGCCGTGCCCATAATAGTCGATGAGAAACTCGTAGGCGTTATCGTTCTTGGAAGCCTGATATCTTACGCCTATAATGATGACGACAAGATAACCGTCAAGATACTTGCGTCGCAGGTGGCCTCTATAGACAATCTTTTTTCGACCCTGCTTAACATAAGAACGTACACCGAGTCGATACTTGAAAGCATGCCTCTCGGTATAATAACCGTAGATACGGAAGGTCACATCAATATCATCAACCAGACGGCCAAGTTATATCTGAACCTGACGAAATTCGGCAATCAGGAAATAATTGGGAAGCGTTTCGGCGACATTCTCGACGAGGATTCAACGATGGTAGAAATACTTAGCGACTCGCTATCCAAAGGCTTCATATTCGAAAATTTTGAAATATTCAACAAAACGAATAATATGAATTTTGAAATAACGACTTTTCAGTTTAAAAATTCCGATGGCGCCCGGCTTGGCATCGCGATGTTCATTCGCGACATAACGAGGATCAGAAAGATGGAGGAACATATCAGGCGCACCGACAGGCTTTCCGCCGTCGGCGAACTCGCTTCGGGCATAGCCCATGAAATAAGAAATCCACTTACCGGAATTAAAATGATGATACAGATACTCGATAAGGATTTTGAGCAGCGCGATTCGAAACACAACAAATATACCAAGGCTATACTCGAGGAAATCGACAGGCTCGACAATATCATATCGAATCTTTTAAATTTCGCGCGGCCCTCGAAACCTGAATTTTGCGACACCAATGTCGTTGAAGTTATAGAATCGACTCTTTTTCTTCTGCAGTCGAAGATATCGGCATCGAATATAACGGTCCTGCGCGATTACGAATCTCAAAAGCATATCGCGAAATGCGATCCCGGCCAGATAAAGCAGGTAATGTTCAATATATGCCAGAACGCCATTCAGGCGCTGACCGGCCGCGACAGCAACATCATCAAGATTGCGGTGAAGCATGACGAGTGCAACCTTTTTATAAGCGTCAGCGATACCGGTTGCGGCATTCCCGGCGAGAACCACATTCATATCTTCAACCCCTTCTTTACGACCAAGGATAACGGTACCGGCCTCGGACTATCTATAGTCCACAGAATACTCGAGGAACATAACGGCGGTATTAACGTCGAATCGGAGCTTGGCCGCGGCTCGACATTTACCATAAGACTTCCCAAAGCGATGTGAGGTGCCGGATGAGAATATTCAAAAAAAATAATTTATTCGTATTTGCGCTTAAAATAACCGTGGCGGCTTTGTTCATGATCACCGTGATATCGTGTTCGGGAACGGACAGCACATCGGCGGGCGAAACTTCAGGGGCTTCGGCGTCTGTAAAAAAATATGCTTTCACTTTTTCCGGAGCCGGCGCGTTGAAGCACGTTCAGGAACAGGTGGCTCTCGGCCCGAGGACGTCCGTTGACGGAAAGCAGCTGGCGTGCGCCGGATATATTTCGGATAAATTAAAAGCGCTCGGGTTTGAAACTAAGCTTCAAAGCTTTACTGGCGATTCGGGAAAAGGCGCGGGCGTTAAATTTTATAATGTTATAGCCACTTTCAATCCAGGGAATAAAAGCGGCTATAAAATTTTTGGAGCGCATTATGACACTCTTCCATATGCTCCGCGCGATCCGGATCCAAAAAAGCAGCAGACTCCGATAGACGGGGCTAACGATGGAGCGTCAGGCGTGGCGGTTCTTCTTGAACTTGCGAGGGTCGTTTCGCAGAAGAAGGATGCGCTTGATTCAGGCGTTAAGCTCGTGTTTTTCGACGGCGAGGATTTTTATACCGGAATTGAAAACATGTTCTACGGCTCGAAATATTTCGCCGCTTCGCTTAAGCCTGAAGATAAAGCGGCCGTCAAATATTTCATACTCGTCGATATGGTAGGCGATTCGGATCTTGGCATATATAAAGACCATAATTCCCAGAGCGCTTATCCGGATTTTACCAATTACGTTTTTTCCAGCGCGAAGGAACTCGGGTTTAAAAATATAAACGATACGGCGAAATATGAGATAGCCGACGACCATATCGCGATGATAGGGGCCGGAATAACTTCGACTCTTTTGATTGATTTTGATTATCCTGCATGGCATACGACGGCGGATACCGTCGGAATGGTGTCCGCGGAATCGCTCGAACAAACGGGAAAGCTTCTTGAATATCTAGTGTTTAATTAATTTCGCTTTTATCCGTTCGACAAGCTCTTCGCGGCAGTTGGCGTTTCTGTCCTCGATGACCTCGTTCTGGGCTATTTTCAGCATTTCGCCTATCCTGTGGCATTCGCCCATTCCAAAAATTTGTTTCAGCATGTCTCCGTTTACGGCCAGATCTTCGAGAAAAACCGGATGATTTCCGGCCAGGACCCGGCCGAGCGCAGTTGAAAGAGAAGCGTAGCGCTTTGCCTTTTCGGACTCGCCGGCCACGGCGAAAAAATTCTCGCAGAGAATATAAGCGGTTCTGCATATATCTTTTTGTTTCGAGATCTTATAGAATTGGAACATATCTTTTTTCGCCGTTATTTCCTCGTCGCCGGCCTTGAAATTTTTGCGCCCGGAGTTGCTCAATTCGGAAGCGGCGATAAACACCAGAGCCGCCACCGGGTCAAAATCGCTGCGCGCGAATTTCATCGAATGAAGGCACCGGGCGATGTTTTTCATGTCAATTTCGAATAATTTTGATCCGCCGCACGAATATAGAAAATATAAGATGAAAAAAGATAACTTCAATATGGCGTCCTCGCGGGACAGGCTCGAAAAGCTTTTTAAAAATGAAGCTTCGAGGCTGAAACCGGCGAATTTAAAATCCGGGAAATATTCCCTGAAATATTTTTCGGAAAGCTTTTCCCATATGCCTGAGCTGACCAGATAGTCCAGATATATTCCGCTTTTTTCAGCGTCGAAGAGCTTTATGAGTTCGGACGCAATGCGTTCGGGCGCTGAAAGGATTATCTTATGGGAGAGTTCCTTCATGGCCGAAAATGTGTTTTCTTCGATTGAAAAACCGAAACGCGATGCCTGCCTTACGGCCCTTAAAAGCCTGAGCGGGTCCTTGTTGAACCGGTCTTCCGGTTTTAAGACGCATTTAATTATCTTGTTTGAAAAATCGGCAATTCCGCCGAACGGGTCCATGAGGCTCATGTCGGCCATATCGCAGGCCATTGCGTTTATAGTGAAATCTCTCGTGGCAAGGTCGTTTTCCAGGTCTCCGGCCGGGGCGTCGCCGTCTTTGAAGGACGTCACTTCATAAGGTTTTTTTTCCATGATGACCATGACTGTGCCGTGTTTCATGCCATAGGCCACGACATTTTTAAAAAGTCTTTTTATTTCGGAGCAGGTGGCGTCGGTCAAAAGGTCGAAATCCTGAGGCTCGCGGCCAAAAATGATATCGCGTACCGCGCCTCCTACGAGGTATGCCTTGTAGCCTGAATCCATGAGGCTCGCGGCTATCCTGAGTATATTGCCGTCAATTTTCTGACGTTCGACTACCATTTTTTCTCCTGCGTAAGATTTAGCTGAAAGAAATTTTATGACAATTTACAATTAAATCGGTCATTAGTCAACAAAAAATTGACTTTGACGATTAATTTGTGTATATTTGTAATATAATAAGCTGATAAATCGATCGTAGCGGCGTGAATATGAATGGATAAGAATTACATTAAAATAGCGGCAATAACAGGCTCCCTGCTTTTCATAATAATAATTTTAGTCACATGCTTTTCAGGTACGGAAAGATATTACGAAGATTGTAATTACGATGGCTCCTTTGCGCCGGAAGGCTTGAACGAGATCCTGGACATGGACGGGAACAAAAGATATTATAAAATAGTCACATATGGCGGCCGCGCTATTTCAATGAGTTTTCACGATTATGACGGCACTATAAGGCCTTTTGGAGACAAGAACTTGTCTAAAATAGAATATTTTTATGACGACGATGGCGAACTTAACCGGATCGTGAGATATGATTCCGACCTGAAACAAATATCGTCCGAAAAGATTAAGGTAACGAAGAAAAAAAAGAAAAAGTAGATAAAAAATCAACGGAGGGATTCTTATGAAAAAAATAGCCGTAATACTTTCAGGCTGCGGTGTTTTTGACGGCTCTGAAATACACGAGGCTGTTCTGACGCTTTTCTATCTTTCGCGCGGCGGCGCCCAATACCATTGCGCTTCGATAGACTCTGTTCAGGAAAAGACCGTAAACCATGGAAATCACATGGAGACCGGCGAAAAACGTAATATAATGGCCGAATCAGCCAGGATATCGCGTGGAAACATATCAAATCTTTCACAGATATCGCCTAAGGAATATGACGCAGTAATATTTCCCGGCGGGTCAGGGGCCGTGTTAAATCTTTGCTCGTTTGGAAAAGAAGGCGCGAATATGACCGTTAATGCTGATGTGGAGAAGCTTATCAAGTCGTTTCACGAAGCTAAAAAACCTATCGGCGCGATATGCATAGCTCCAGTTATTTTAGCGAAGGTTCTCGCCAAGCACAAGGTGAAGGTCACCATCGGTAACGATGCGCAAACGGCAACTGTATTAAACGGTTTTGGCGCTGAACACGTCAATTGCAAATCCGATGAAATATGTTTCGACACTAAAAACCTTGTAGTGACGACGCCGGCATATATGACGGCTAAAAACATAAGCGAAGCGGCGTATGGAATTGAAAAACTGGTCGGAAAGATACTTTCTTTATAAACGTTAAATCATTCGGAGCTCTGCTGATGAAAAAAATACTTGTAATTGAAGATGAAATAGATATACGTGATATTTTAAATAAAATTCTATCGTTTGAAGGATTTAACGTCGTCGAGGCGGATGACGGTATTTCCGGCCTCAATACCGCTCGTCGTGAGCTTCCGGATCTTATCATATGCGATGTCATGATGCCGGGGCTGGATGGTTTTCAGCTCGCGGCCGAGCTGAAGAAAGAGGACGTTACCGCCGTAATACCTTTTATATTCTTGAGCGCAAGGGCTGACCGTTCCGACGTAAGGCGGGGAATGGAACTGGGGGCCGACGATTATCTTACCAAGCCATTCACTAAAACGGCTCTTTTGAAGGCCATAAACACGAGGATCGAAAAAAACAATACCAACAAGAAAGTTTTTGAAACCAAGCTTTCAGAGCTTCGCAGTTCCATAACTATATCCATGCCTCATGAAATGATGACGCCGCTGAGTAACATTATCGGATATTCCGATCTTATTTTAATGTCCGCCGGAACGCTTTCGAAAGATGAGATAGTGAATCTTGTCGTTGAAATTAAAAATTCAGGGAATCGTCTGCACAGGCTTATCGATAATTTCCTTTTATATTCCGAGCTGGAGGTGTCGCTGTCCGATCCAGAATTAAAAAACAGGATAACTTCCGGAAAAACCATCGGCGTGAAGGATTTTCTATATAAAATAATAATGGAGAAAGCCGTCGCGGCGGAAAGGGAAACAGATATTAAGGTCGAACTTGCGGAAGGCTGCGTTAACGTCTCGCTCGCCAACCTTAAAAAGATAATGGAAGAACTTTTAAATAATGCGTTTGCTTATTCAAAACCTGAAATGGCCGTTTCGGTTTCCAATTATATGCAGGGACGGAATTTCGTGATCAAAGTCGCCAATGAAGGGCGTGGAATGACGCCTGAACAGATAGCCAAGGTCGGAGCATATGTTCAATTCGAACGTAAGTTTTATGAGCAGCATGGCGTAGGTCTCGGCCTTTCCATAGTTAAGCGTATAACCGAGCTGCATGGCGGAAGCTTTGAGATTGAAAGCGGCGGGAATATGCCGACGGTCGTAACTGTGTCACTGCCGTGCGATGAGGCCGGACCGACCGCCTGACTTTTACCCGAGTTCGAATGTAGTGACGCCGTAAAGTTTATCGAACGGCAACTTGTAGAATTCGCCCGTGTACATGCGCGCGGTTTCAAATGATTTTATCATATTATGCATCTTTACAAGTTTTAACGCCGCCGCGTTTGATTCGGGGACGTCCAGAACGACCGGCGATGAACCTGCCGTTTTAATAAGTTCGTTGAAGATTTCTTCGGCGATATTTTCCGAGTCCGCGAACAGCGGCCCGATCTTAAAGCCTTTACGGCACGCTCTTATAACGCCGCAGCCCATTATCACGCCGTCGCGCACGAACGCCACGAATTTTCGCGCGGCCGGATCGAGCCATTTTTTCATGAAATCGTGTCGAGGAACCGGGAAAAATTTATCGTCGTATTCAAGTAATTCGTCTAACGATATTTTATCGATACCGACCAGATTTGAAGACTTTTCCGGTGAAGGCGAACAGATTCCTTCATAGCGTATGTTCTTATAAGCGAGCGAAAACCCTGATTTTTTATAGTTTGCCTGCTGGGCGACGACGCCGTCCAGGCCTATATTGGAGCCGTCCAGATGTTTCATAGCCGCCCGCCACAGCTTTATTCCGTAACCCATTCCGCGAAATTCGCTTTTTACGATATAAAAGCCTATAAACCCGAATTTATTGCCGTATGAAACCGCTGAAATACATCCTATCGGTTTGCCGTCCAGCTCGCCTATAAAAAAGCCTTCGGGATCGGTATAATAAAAACTGTCGCCGTCGTTTACGCCGGGATTCCAGCCCTCGCGCGCGGCCCATTCGATAGCCGTATCCAGTTCATTTCTGGACATTACTCTTACGGTGTATCCGGTTGATCCCATATTCAGAAATTATCTCCTTTAAACCTGCCTGTAAACGCCGAGGACCTCTCCGTAATATATCGAGTGATAGTCTCCGTTTCCATAATATTGCGAGATGATCGCGGGATCGAGCGTTCCCGCCGTGACGTCGTTTTTATGGACCACGGCGCATTCGTAATGCATAGGGCATTCGGCGATATGCGGCACGGAAATTTTATGTCCGGCGGCTTTAGTGAATTTGCATTCGGCGAATTTGTCGAAGTCGCGGCCGGATCGGGTTCCGCAAAATGCCAGTTCGCGCGACATCGAAGGCGGCGGAACGCACAGCGAAAATTCGCCGTGAGCGTTTATCAGCTCGAAGCTGTGGCGCGACGGTCGCACCAGTACGGTGAGTATCGGTTTTCCCCAGATTATTCCAAGCGTCGCCCAGCCTATCGTCATGGGGTTTGGCTTATCCTTTCCGCATACAAGCAAAGCGCCCTTGCTTTTCAGTGCGTCAGCCAGAACCTGAAAATTATCGAAAATCCCTGTTTCTTCAAGCGGCATAATGTATCGCGCCTCCTATGCTTTGATTTTTAATGTTCGTCGGAGTTATTGGTGTCGTCGGTATCGGGCGGCGGCGTCATCTGCGAGATGAGGTTATAAAGCCAGTATCCAAGGCCGAGGACCAGAAATATGACTATGATCGTGAGTATCATTTTTTCGACTTCCGGTTTGATCTCGATTTTAGTCGACGGAGCGTAAGCCGTATTTAAGATCACGTCGCCGGTTTTTATTACGCCGTATTTTTGTTTATACCAGTTTCCCTGGTGAATAAAATTTTGAATATCGTATTCGGGTTTTTTCAAAGCCGGATTTCCGAAGCACAGAAGATATTTCGGCGAATCAGAGAGCGCTACGAAATAGAGATCTTTTCTTACCCATTCGTATTTTATGCTGTTGATCGTGAGCGCGGGGTTATTCTTGTTTTCGATTATAAAGCGGTAAAAGCGGTGCTTGGGCGTGCTGAAATATATTTCGTTGCGGGAGCTTTTGAAGTCCATCATCGGGAAATTATAGATCGAACTTTCAACGACGTTCGTATAGGTTTTTTCAGCTCCGGTTTCACTTGATAATATGCTGACCTTTCTCTGATAGTAAGTAGTAGTTATATCGAATGAAATACGGTCGAACGGCAGGTTGGCTTCAATGTCGATAACGGTGTTGTTAGATTTATCTTTTTGCGGCGAAAGACTTGAAAACAATTTTTCGTCATAAGCGACCGTATGATCTTTTCTAACGTTTACGCCGGTCTTTGCAGCGACCCTGTTTATCTGTAATTTTTGCGTTTTTATATTGTCGACGCTGAAATCCAGGCCTTCGTATTTAAGCTTTATCGATTTGGAATCGCCGCCGGTGGTTCCGGACGAAGCGGTGTCCACGATCTTTATCTTGTAATAGAGGTAATCGACGGCCGACGCAAGTTTAATTTCAGTTTTTCTCAGATTGACCTGCGACAAAAAATCAAAAATGGTTTCTTCGGTTATGAAGTTCCAGTTTGATTTATCGTTGGAACCGTAAAGGATTATATTTTTTTTGAAGTCGTTATTCGGCGTATCGATCTCGAAAATACGCACGGGTTGATGCTTGTCGGGAAGCTTCATCGCGTATGTGACCGAACCCGTTTCTTCCTCGGGCGGCTGGGGCAGATATTCGAGAGTGTAATAATTAGAGACGTATTCGGCGGGAGTGTTGTTTTCGAGCACTACGAATGGGACTTCCACCGTGTCGTGGCTTGCGACCCTGAGATCGGTTCCGCCGGCCGCCGAGCGCTCGATAATATCGGGCGTGAGATGGACCTGATAGATCGAATCTTTTTTTATCTGTTCGTTCAATTCCACGCTATAGCGAAATTCACCGGGATCCAGGGCCAGCGCTACGCCGGTAAAAGCGAATATCGAGGCCATAGCGGCCGTCAACAGAAATATGGCCGCGACCGGAGTAATCTTTTTCATATTACCGCTACTTTTTGTCATCGGAAATGACCTCCATTATGCTGCTTTTAAATTTGTGGTAGAAGAACGAGGACGATATCAATATCACGCCGAGGAACACGAAGGATATTATTCTGTATTCGGTCTGCATTTCGGCCATGTCGTAGAGAAAAACCTTCAGAACCGTAAAAAGGAATAGGCCGATCGAGACTTTTCTAAGCGTTACGTTATTTCTCATGAATCCTCTTATCATAAGCCCTACTGAAAAAAGCGCCCATAGAACGGATATGGCGGCAAAGCGCGCGGCCGGGAGGTAGTCGTAGAAGAACGCGCCGGTCTCCATATTCAAGATAAGGAAAAGCGTCAGGCCGAATATGGCGTAGATCACCGAAGAATCCATGTTGTCGCGGGTTATATACTGCGTGCTTGCTTTCCGGGCGAGCGCCGCGATGATATAAAGAAGCGCCAGAACGCCTATTATCGTTATGTAGCGGTCGGCGAAACGATAGTCGAAACCGCCCAGGATGTTGAAGTTATTTCCGTTGAATCTGAACACTTCGGGATAATCGTGGAACATTAGTTTTAAAAGCGATATCGCCGTGAGAACGTATGAACCGGCATAAAGGGCCCCGCGCTTGAGCTGGTTTCCCATCGCGAAGAGCAGCATCGCCTGGACCATCCAGAAGAACGTTATCCAGTGGCCTGAAAATATCATCGGTATCGTAATGATAAGAAAGAGCGAAGCCTCCGCGAGTACGAGAACGAAAGCGTCCTGGAATTGTTTTCCGAGTTTGAAAAGATGAGATCCCATGGCCAGGAAAATGGCTGCATAGAATATCGTTATTATGCTTATCCACTGCGTGCTTTCGAAATAAGCTTTGATCATGTTGTAGTTGAAGCCGAACGCGATGAAGGCGTTGAGCGTGATTATGGTGAAGCCTTTCGCCTCGCCCGGGTCCTTCGCTATGAATTGGTAAGCGAACGGCGCCACGCTGTATATTAAAAAGAAGACGTTGAGGAATAATACGGCCGGCCAGAATTTTTCGTTCGCGTAGTGAGTGCCGTACCAGCCGGCGAATAAAAGATATGTGAAGATGAATCCGAGGGTGTTGAGAAGGTCCCATTTCTTATAGAACGCGATGCCGAGAACGCCTGCATTGAGCATTGTTATGTAGGACATGAGACCTATAAGATTGTCTTTTCCGGTGCTTAAAAGTATCGGCGTCAGAAAGCCGCCGGCGATGCCGAGCACGGCGAGCCATTTCACGTCATAAAAAATGGCGAGAAAGCCCGCGAACGCGGTTATCATTATCATTATAATGAAGGATGGTATCTGATCGAACAGATTATAGAGCGAAAACGCCGCGAAGGCCGAAAAATAAAGCACTGCTATGCCGCCGCCTATCAGATAAAGCCCGAAGACGTCGAGTTTCCTTTGCACGAACGCGTTTCCGCCCGCGAGGAGGCCTATTCCAAGAAGATATGACATGGCGACGCGGCCTGCCGGCCCGATCCAATTTTGATCGAATGAAAATTTCAGGAAATAACCTACGCCGAAAACAAGCGTTATAATTCCTATTATCAGCATCCATTTTTCGCCGATGACCATTTCGAAGCTCTCGGCCGGCTTTTCTTCATAAGTGGAGTTGAGCGAGGAAAACGCTTGCTGCTGCTGCTGGCGGGTTGCTTGCTGAGGAGCGAAAGCGGGCTTGGATTCAAAAGCGCTTTTTTTCTGGGCGGCCTGCCGCTGCTTGTTGGCTTCTTCGGCGGCGGTCCTGCCAGCCTGTTCCTGCGGGCGGTTTTGAGCGTCTTCGTGGAGCTTCTGGTTGAGCGACTGCATCTTTTCGGCCACTTTCTGTTCCGTTTCAGTGGGAGGCGTTCCAGCGGTTTCATAAACCGACGCCGGCGCCTTTATTTTTTCGCCCGCCGGAATTGTTTTAGCGTAAGATTCAAGTTCCATATCGAGGATATGTTCGTATTTTTCGACTTTTTGAGTGATCTTTTGTATTCTCGTCAAAAGCGCGCTTTCGGCGGCCGCGAGATTTTTGGTCTCGTTTTTAAGATCGAAGTAAAAGAATAGTTTTTGGTATAATTCCTGGCTGTAAGTGTAATCACAGAAACCGCATTGCGTTGAAAGATGAGTTATTATCTGTGAGCATTTGGGGCACTTCATGAAAAGGTCCTCCCTGCTTTATGCTAATAAGAATAACGAGCAAAATTTTTGGAGTCCGCGCAACGGCCGCGAACCGGCGATTAAATTAATTTTATACTAACATTAATAGCTGATAAAGTCAAGTAATAATTGCCGGTTGTTCGACATAAAGCCCTGTCTTGATTATGTTTGTCGGAGATGACACGCCGGCTTGAAATAAATGAAAAAGTTCCGCTCAAGCGTTTATAAAAACATCCGGCGGAGTTTTTTTTATATGGATTTGAAATCGGCTAAACGGTGATTAAAGTGTTTTGGACGCCGCGTCGCGCTAAAATAGTGTCTAATTTGTCGAAGAACCCGTCTATCTGAAGTGGTTTGGATATGTAATCGTCCATTCCGGCCTCCATGCATCTTTCGTAATCGCTTCTCATAGCGAAGGCCGTGACGGCTATTATAATAACCTTTTTACCCGTTATCTTTTCCATTTCCCGTATCGCGTGGGTCGTCTCGAATCCGTCCATTTCGGGCATCTGAATGTCCATAAGGACGATGTCGAAATGTTCCTGACCCAACATTCTTAACGTTTCAAGGCCGTTTCCGGCGATCCGGCATTCCCAGCCGCGCAATTGTATAAGGCTGGCTATAAGCCGCTGATTGACGAATTCATCCTCGGCTATAAGCACTTTAACCTGATTTTCGGCGGATGAAAGATGGTCCGCCGGAGTTTTTGAAACGTTACGCGAAAAGGCATGTTCCTTTTTTACGACCGCTTTCGAGAAATTTATCGCGAATTGAAAAACGCTTCCGTGCCCCTCTTCGCTCGACACTTTTATAAGGCCGCCCATCATTTCTATCATTTTTTTTGAGATTCCAAGCCCAAGGCCGGACCCCGCGTAATTTTTCTTGTCGCGAGTGTCGAGCTGCTCGAAATATTCGAAAATTTTATCGAGCTTGTCGCAGGCTATTCCTATGCCCGTATCTTGAACCGAAATATTTATCTGAATGGAATTTTCAGTTTCGGAAATTTTAGATAAATTAACGTTTATGCTTCCGGCTTTCGTGAATTTTATGGCGTTGCTCAAAAGATTGGTGAGCACCTGTTCGAGCCTTACTGGATCGCCTATAAGCCTTGGCGCTATCGGCTCCGCGAATATGTTTATCGCAAGGCCTTTGTTGTCGGCGAGGACATTTAATTTTTTGGCCGTATTTTCCACGATTTCGTTTATGTTAAATTCTGTATGGGCGAGCCTGAATTTACCTGCCTGTATTTTTGAAATGTCCAGGATGTCGTTGATTATTGCGAGAAGGTTCTGCGATGAAGCTTCAATGATTTTCAAGTATTCCGATTGTTCTTCGCTGAGCCTTGTTTTCAGAAGAAGGTTCGCGAAGCCGATAACCGCGTTCATCGGCGTTCTTATTTCATGGCTCATATTGGCGAGAAACTGGCTTTTTGTCATATCGGAATGTTCGGCTTTTTCCTTGGCTTTTAAAAGCTCGATTTCGATGGTCTTTCTTTCGCTGATATCGCTCACTATTCCGATGATGCGCGAGGGTTTCCCGTCTTTTTGACGGGCGACGACCTTGCCCCTGTCAAGCAGCCATACGAAACGATGGTCTTTTGTAAGTATGCGGTATTCGCTTGAAAAAAAAGCGGCGCGATTTTCAAGGCAATCGAGGATTTTTCGAAGCGCGGCCGGACGGTCTTCAGGGTGTATGGCGGCATAAAATTCTTCGAGAGTTTCCGGCGACTTATCTTCACGATATCCGGTTATTTCATGATATTTTTCCGAACAGTAAATTTTTTTGTTCTGCAGATCCCAATCCCAGAGACCGCCGTTCGCGCTTTCTATTGCGAGCGCCATCTGTTCGGCGTTTTTGGCGGCTTTGATTTCCGCGTTTTTTTTATCCGTTATGTCCGTGATATGAATTATGAAGTTTGTAATGCGATTGTTTTCGGTTGTTATCGGAGATATCAATCCGTCGAAATAAGCCGTGCCCGATCTGCCGGACTTTAAAAGCTTGTTTTTTTTCAGTTCGTCAAAATTAACGATATATTCGGTATGGACGGTTTCGAACTTTAAAAGTTTTTCTTTCCATTCGGGGCCGTGTTCGGAGCAATTGAAAATATTAATTTGTTGAAGTTCGTCGATCGAAGAGACGCCGAGCATATTCAAATAAGCCGCGTTTGCATCAATGAAGTTACCTTCCGTGTCGACTATCTTGATGCCGATGGGGGAGGTTTCAAAAATCGTTTTAAATAATTGCTGGCAGTTCATGATTCGGGCCTCTCATATTATTTAATTAAGTTATAAATAAACAATAGCATTGCGGTTTTTGTAAAGTTTTGTAAAGCGTTGCGTTATATAATAATATTTGATTTGAAAAAAGTCAAGTGAAAAATTATCGACGTGATAATCGGTTGCCGCTTTTTTCCGGAATTGCTCTATCTGTTTTTTGAAAGTGTTGATTTTTACAACGGACGGGAATGATCGTGTTGTTAAAATAACCGCTAAAAGGGGTTTTTAAACTTGGTATAATAAATGCTTTTATTTTTAATAAAGGAACGCAGCGTGAAAAAGATGGCTACCTGCGGAAAACGGGGGTGAAGATATGATAAGTTTTATTTTCGGAACTCTTATGATGATTGCCACGCTTATCTGGTACGTTGTCGCCGTTGAAAGCGTCAAACTGTCGAATTTTTTATTCGTTCCGGGTGTCATGATCACTTTTGGTTATCTCGCGTTTTGTTCGGCTGCCGCCGGGTGGAAAATAGCTGACTTCAAAACTGCTATTTGCGAAGCGTTTTCGAAATGCCAGGACGATTCCATATCCGTGGATTTCTGGATATTCATTCAAAGAATGTCAATTAATTTCGCGGTTTTATGGCTGATAACGGCCGGCACGATTCTTCTTATACAGGTTAAGTCATTCATGGACGGGCGTATCGGCATGTCCGCCGGCGTTATACTTCTTCCGGCGCTCTATTGCGCCCTTATCTATTCGATGGCCGAGATTTTAAAGGTGAGAGTCGGTCTGAGGCTTAAAAAGGCGAAAATAAAGATAACCGAGAACCAAAAATAAGCCGTATCATGTAATAAAAAACCGCATTTTGTAAGCTTAAATTAAATGTTGAACGCGTCAACCGTTGTTTTATACTACATCGAGCAGCCTTGCTTTGCTTTTGAAAAATTTGCCCCGCTATATTTCAGATCCTGAAACACAGCGAGGCGATTAAAAAAATTTGATTTTTATTTTTGGTTAGTTTGTTAGATTATTAGTAGCTTTCTTATTCATACGATTGAATATGTTATCATATTTTGCGTTATTTTATTTTGAAATAGATTTTATATCCCGCGATATCTTGAGGCGAACGGATTTCTATCCAATCGCCGGAATTTTCGGCGGCTTTTATTTTTAAACTGAAGTGGGATTGCTTCTCGTTGTCGCCGTTTCTAAATGTAAGGCTTATGTTCATATTTACCAGTATCAACTTGCTTTTGACGGTTCCGGCATCTTTGGTAAGCTTTACGCCGATTTTCAAATATTTCAGATCTGAAGCCCAATTCGGATCTTTTTTGGTTTCTTTTTCGTCTTTGCCTTCAATTCCGACGGTGATTGACGCTTCATTATATACGAGAGTCCTTATTTGTGGCTGAGAAATGGTTTTTTCAGTTCCGTTCACGGTTTTAACTATTTTAAATTCAACGGTTTTCGCGCCGGAGCCGTGCAATGAGCATTCAAAATCTCCATTTTTATATACATAATTTCCGCCTTCCTGGCATTTAGGCGATTCTTTAAGATAGTTTTCGCTGACGAATTTTTCAACGGGCCAGTTTTTGAATTCGTCACGCGCAAATTTCGGATGTTCCATGAGGTAGAGTTCAGCCACGGCCGTGATATTTCTTAAATTAGCCATGCAGGCTTTGTATTTGGCGGTTTCACTGGCGTTGTCAAAATTTTTATTGAAGGATTCGACGAGATTGACCGCTACCGGGCTAAGGCTGGCGGCGTCCGAGAGTTTGATCGTAAAATCAAACCCATTGTCGCCTTTGATCGGGCTTACGGGCAGAAGGGAAAGTCCGCTTATTTTTTCGAGAAAGCTTATGAAAGCATCGATTTTTTCTCGTTCGCCGTTGATATTTAAAACAATTCTTTTTTCGTCGAAGGTCAGCATCGTTCTTTTGATTTCAACGGGCGCCGTAGCTTTCCCCGCAGCTATTTTATTGGCCGCCGCGAATTCCGATATGTTTTCCGAATAAAGGCAAAAGGCGTCGCTGCTGCCGTTTTTTTCAAGATAATTGTTGATATAGTCCGGTATATGTTGAAGCAGATTTTCGCCGCTGTCAAATATAAATCCGGCTTTTTTATAGCGTTGCGTTATTTCTTCCTCGTTTTTTTTACATGTGAAAAGCAAGGTTTTCCAGTTCAGGTTAAAGCCGTTATAGCCGCTTAACGCGCCGGCCATCGTGTTCGAGTCTTTTTTGAATGTCGCGTCCTCTTCAAACCGGATTATTATGTCGGTGTCTTCCGGTTTGATTTCGCCGGAAAAGTTGACCAGAATTACCTGCGGCAGTTTGTATTTATTAAGGTTTTCTTTGATGAAATCTGAAAATAAAAGCGTCAGGCTTTCCCGGGTTTTTTCATATAATTGTTCATTTGAACCTTTTGAAACTAATAAAGAGAATAAAAGAGCCTGCAGATTAGTCGAAACGATGAATTTATGGGCGCCGGCAGTTTGTTCGCCATCTTTTTTTTCGCCAAGAGCTTCGAGCCGCCGCGTTGCTTTCAGGGATATTTCTTTTTCTCCGGCGTCTTTTCCCTTAGCCGCTTCGACGACATTTTTATAAATGATCTTTGCCTCATCCGGTTTGTTTTCGACGAATTCCTTCCAGAGACCTTCGCACAAAGTGCCCTGGGCGGCAATTGAAACCGCGGCCGTTAAAGCTAAAATCACGGCGATCACCGGAAATGTTTTGATAAGGACGTTAACGACTGGGTTTTTAGCGCTGATTTTTTTCATAATAACTCCTCCTTAATTTTTCATCAGGTTTTTGTTCCCTTCTAACCTGATTATCGATCAAGGACCTTGCGATCGTGTTGCGGTCGGGTGATGAACGCCTTGTATCTTTAATTTAGTTAATAACGGACTTCCATCACTTATAACTGTTCTCTTATTTTCATTTTATATCCTATGTTTGGAATGGTTTCGATGAGCTGGCCGTATGGCGCTATCTTTTTACGGATCCTTGAAATGTGAGGATCGACGCTTCTCGTGTCGATATAGACCCCGCTCCATACGCGCTCTAAAAGTTTTTCGCGTTCGACGACCATATTTTTATTTTCTATAAGTATTTTCAGCACTTGAAATTCCGTAAAACTTAATTTAACCGGTTTTCCCGCGATCAGCACCTCGCGTGACATGAAATCGACCGCCATATCGTCATATTTGAAAACAGGCGCGCGTTTTTCGAAAGAACCGGCCGCGCTGCGCCTCAGGATAGTTTTGATCCGCGCGTGAAGTTCGCGCAGCGAAAAGGGTTTCGATACGAAATCGTCGGCGCCGGATTCGAGTCCGACGACTTTGTCTATTTCGCCCGATCTGGCGGATAGTATGAGTACCGGAAGGCTGTCGGAAAAAGAGCGTACGAGCTTTAAAATATCAAAGCCAGAGCCGTCCGGAAGCGTAAGGTCCAAAACGATAAGATCGAAGGATTCGCCGCCGCGCATAACCTGGTTGACGGCCGCTTCGCCTTCCCTGAACGTGGCCGCCGCCGTTACGCTGATGCCCTCGATCTTGAAGGCGGCCGAAAGGCCCGCCGCGAGCGATTCATCGTCCTCTATCATAAGTATTTTTATGTTGTTTTTGTGTTCGGTCATTTTTTTAATCAGCCTTTCTTAAATATATATCGAATTTCGCGCCGCTCGTATATTTTGCGTCCAAAACGATTTTGCCGCCTGATTTTTGAGCCAGGCTTCCGGCTATGTAAAGGCCGAGGCCGGTGGATCTGAAATCGGATTCGGCGTTTTTTCCCTTGAAAAATTTTTCGAAAATCATATCCGCTTCGCCTTCGGGGATTCCCGGGCCGTTGTCGGCTAACGACAGTACCGCGAACTTTCCCCGTTCATGCATTGAAATTCTTATTTCAACGGGTTTTTTACCTGAGTATTTAAGAGAATTCGCGACTAGGTTGTTCAAAATGTTATATAACGCCCAGCGATCCGCCATGGCGTCCAGCGGTTCCAGATCTTCGATTATCACTTTAAGGATGCCTGTTTCGATATGGTAACTGTAAGATTTCAGGTATTTCATCAATTCCTCCTCGATATCGAGCCTTTCGGCCGCGAGGCTTACGTTGTCCGAAAAAAGGCGGTTTAAGACCGCGAAATTTTCAAACAGGAACGACAGGTGACGCGCCTGGTCCTGGGAGGAAGAAAGAGCTTCGCGCGCCTTGACGGCGTCGCCGGCCTTGAAATATCGTTCGGCGAGCTCCAGATGGAGGAGCGACGAGCTCAATGGAGTTTTCAGCTGGTGCGCGATCTTCGAGACGAATTCGGTCATCTGAAGGTTAAGCCGGACCGCTTCGTTTTCGCGCATTTTTAGATAAGCCAGCCCCGCTATTATTATAACGAGCGGAAGATAAAGAAGCGTTCGCTGCAATATCAGCCCTGGCGAATCCGGCGATCCGGAGTATATCTTAAAAGGCCTGGCGAGATCCGCGAAACGTTCGCCTTTAAGGGATTCGAGAGAAACCGCTGCGTTAAATTTCGCTTTAACTTCAACGTTAAGTTTGTCGATGTCGATAAATGCCGCCGAAAAAAGAGAATCGGCGATTTTACCCGAAAGCATAAGCTTTTCCAGGCCGTTTACGGAAACCGATTTCAGCGTCGGGTTTGAATTCGCCGCCATATCCGCGAGAACGGCTGAAGTGAGAGCGAAAACGGTCTCATTTGGCGCGTTCTTTTTTTCATCGGGATCCATCATCGCGTTTAGCAGAGTTGAATCATCCGGGGAGGATTTCGCGCGGGCGGCTTTAATTATCTCGCCGAATTTCGCCGTTAAAAAATTTTTTTCGCGCTCGTCGGTTATCATCGCGGCGAGTTTTCGAAAGGCGGCCATTTCCTTTTCCGGGTCGAGGCCTTCGGCAAGCCTGGCGTCGATCAGATATAAGTAAAAAAAGGCTTTTTCAATTATAAAACCGTCTTTTCTATCATTTAAGTAATAAGCGAGCAGTGAAGAGACGAGTTTCGGGTCGCCTGAATTTTTGAGCGCCTTGATGCGCTCGAGCGTATCTTCGGAAAAAACCGTCGTTTTAAATTCGAGTCTTGAAAGCACTTCGGTTTTAAGGCTCGAAGGCGTCACGCTCATTTTTACCGGGTCGAATGAAATCCGCGGCTCCTTGAAAAAAGCTCCGCCGTCGTTTTTCTTGAATTCGGATATCAGCAATTGTTCGACGCTCGCTTTAAGATTTCGCAAGTTCAATTCCGCCCCCGTTTCAATGCTCTGACGTTCGAATTGATAGAGCGTGAAAAGAGTAAGCGCGAGAGCCGTGAAAACTACCGGCAGCAATATTTTTTCGAGTTTTTTTCTTTTTTTCATTTTGTCATCGTCTTTTATTAAAATCCGGACTGTTTCATTTCGGAGGGCTCATAAGGAATGAAAAAAGGCACTAGCAGCATTCCCGCGAAAAAACCGCCGAGGTGGGCCTGCCATGAAACGTGAGACGAAACGCCAAGCATGGCCGCGATCTGAAATTGTCCCAGGACCCATATGCCTATATAAAAAGGCGCCGGGATTTTGAACGCCTTGAAAAAGAATATCTGGTAAAAACACGCTCTCGGGAAAAGCCTGACGTAGGCCCCCATTATTCCCGATATCGCGCCTGACGCGCCTACGAGGGGGATCGGGGAGG
>CAZJFS010000073.1:1348-20557 GCA_964545075.1 uncultured bacterium | reverse complement strand
CCGCCGACCCGAAAGTCAAGATAACCATCGATCAGTCGGGCAAAGTAAAGGTGAAAAATAAATAATGGAAAATTTAGCCGTCGTAAACGTTTTAAAAGCATATTCGCACAGAAAGGTCGTCGACAACGTATCGCTCGAAGTTTTAAAGGGCGAAATCGTCGGACTTTTAGGCCCTAACGGCGCCGGGAAAACGACCACTTTCTATATGGTGGTCGGACTCATAACCCCGGACGAAGGGCGCGTCCTTTTAAGCGGCCACGACATAACATACGATCCCATGTATAAGCGCGCGAGGCAGTCCATAGGATATCTCGCTCAGGAACCGTCGATTTTCCGCAAGCTCACCGTCGAGGAAAACATCATGGCGATTCTCGAATTCACCGAGCTTTCCAAGAAAGAACAGAAAGAAAAATGCGACCATCTCCTTGAAGACTTAAACATCACGAGAATAGCTAAAAACTTCGGTTACGCTCTTTCCGGCGGCGAGCGTCGCAGGGTGGAGATAGCGCGGTCTTTAACGACGGACCCGTCCTTCATTCTTCTCGACGAACCATTCGCTGGCGTCGATCCGATAGCCGTTCTGGATATTCAGGAAATAGTCAGAAAACTTAAACAGCGCGGCCTCGGCGTTCTCATAACCGATCATTCGGTCCGGGAAACGCTTCAGATAACCGACCGCGCTTATGTAATGAACAGCGGAAAGATACTTATCGCCGGAAAACCCGATGACATAGCCAACTCGGAAATAGCCAAAAAAATATATCTCGGCGAAAATTTCTCGCTCTAACGGCCGCTCTTAAAATCAAACTGGAAATGGTGAAAAATGGAAAAATTCGACAATAAAAAAACGGTTTATCTTATCGACACTTATAATCTTATCTTCAGGGCGTTCTTCTCCTTCGCGCAAAAGCCGCTTATAACCTCCTATAAGATGAACGTCTCCGCAATATATGGTTTCATGAATATGCTTCTGAAGATATTAAACGATTACGAGCCGACCTATATCGCCTGCGTTCAGGATACGGGCGAAAAAACCTTCCGCGAGGAGATCTACGAACATTACAAGGCCAACCGCCCCGAATGTCCGCCCGATTTGATACCGCAATTCGACATTATATCCAGCTTCATAGATTCGCTTTCAATAAAACGGCTTTACAAACCCGGCCTTGAAGCCGACGATGTAATAGGAACGGCCGCGAGAATAGCCAACGAAAAAGGTTATTTCGTCAAAATCATTTCCTCCGACCGCGATCTTTTCCAGCTGATCTCCGATAAGACCCGCGTTATCTGCCTGAAAAAGGGGATATCGGAAATAATCGAATACGACCGTGAAGCGCTGAAAGCGGACCTCGGCGTCCTTCCGGAACAGATAGTGCCCTATAAGGCGCTCGTGGGAGATCCTTCAGACAATATCCCGGGCGTGCGCGGCATCGGCCCCAAGGCCGCCGAAGAACTCCTGTCGAAATATAAAACACTTGACGCCATCTACGAAAATCTTCCGGCGATAGGCGGAAGACGGCAGCAGCTCCTGGAAGCCGGCCGCGAATCGGCTTATCTTTCGCTCGATCTGGCCAGAATAAGGCTTGACGGCGATCTGGAAATCGATATAGACCGCCTCGCGAATTTCAATCCGGCTGTTGACAAATTACATGATTTATGCGTACAATATGAACAAAAGAAAATGTTCGACCGCTACAACCTGCATTTTGAAAAAAGGAGTGAATTTTTCTATGGCGATACACGATAGGGATGAAATCATCTATATGCCTTACGATTCGATAGTCGAATACGAACACTCTGACTATCTCGTGACCGCGAGAAGTAACTTTTCCAACCCGGTTTTATCTTACCTTCTCTATGAAATGAAATGCAAGGAAGACGTAAAATATCTCTGGTACGACAAGCAGGAACATAAAATGGCGGTCCTGGAAAAAAAATCCGAATCAGACATCGATAAAGCAACCTTCAAACAATTATTTTCCGATAACTTTCAGGTTCAGATAGAAAAAAAGGATGGCGCGCCGCAGATCTTTTCGACAAGGCTCGAACTTCACCGGACCGCGAGCGAAAACGAACTCATATTAATCGACAAACGCGCCGGCTCCTGCAATTTTTTCAAAGGGAGCTACGTTCCGCTGTCTAATTTGAATATATTTCCCTACGGCGAATAAAAATAATTTATTTAGACAAAACATATTGTATTTATAACACTTTCTATGGTATAATCATTCTTTACATCAATGATGATTATACCGTTTGTTTTTTTCGGAACCATGCGGCGTAAGAGCGCACGGCGATAGCCTGAAAATGTTTGAGCGTCGTCTGTTTTCTCCTTAAATTTTTAGTGTGGTGAGTACAAGAAATGTATATTCCAGGCAGCAGCAGATTCCTTACTCTGTTAAATTATCTGGTCGAAGTCACAAGCTTTAATTTCGATACCCGAAAAGCCCTCGACACGCTGAATAAGCGGCTTGAAAATCCCGAAAGGATTTATCTTCACTTAAACTCCCATCCGGGAGGTTATACCCGTGAAATATACAAAAGGCGCATATCCATCGCCGAAGCGTACATAATAATAGCCCACGAACTCGAGTCGGACCGCTATGAAGAGCGGCTTCGCTCGCTTAAAACGCTGGCCCAACTATCGCTTCACGCCAAAAACATATCGCTGCCGCTTAACACCGCGCGCGTTCAGATATCCCTGATGAAGGAAGCCATAAAGAAAAAAGGCGATTACAGAAGGCAGCTCGAACTGATAACCGACTTCACGATAGCCTCTTTCGGCCAGTGGCCCGTCATAAAAAAACTTTTGAACGAAAGGAATATGATACAGGTCCCCGAGCTCGGAAAGTCTCTCAAAGACCTTAATCTCGGCTGGGACAGCCACGTCCATGACAGCATGTCGGAAGGCCGGAAAACCCCTTCACAGGTTCTTCTGGACGCTTTCGTCAAAGGCCTGTCGAGCATAAGGCTCATGTATTACGACATAAACGACGCTCAGATAATAAGAGAAGCGTTCGGCGCCGGAAGGATTCTCGGAATAGACGTACAGATGGCGATAGAATTCAGCGTCGGCAAAAGCAAGATCAGACGCCATTATGCCTATATCCCCGGCAATTTTCACACCGCCGACCAATTCATGGATTTCTTCAAAAAAAACGAGGCGAAACTTTCAAATTTTCTTCAGGGGCTTCATAAAAATTCCGAAAACCGCAGGCTCACGATAGAGTCGATGATAAAAAATTTCAACGAAACTCACCTTATAAGGCTTAATTCGGGCTATAAAAAAGACGACCTTCTCTTCCTGCCGCCGCTTGCGATCGAAGATCTAAAAAAAGTCGTAATGAGCGGGCAATATTCGCGAATCCACCTTGGCGAGCTTCTTTTTTCACGCCTTTTCGAAGTAACGCACAAGAGAGTGCTTCACTTAAGAACGCAATACCAGGTGGCTATGACAAAAAAGGCCATGGGTTTCATATCTCAATGGGAGCTCGATCAAATCACCAATCAATATGAAACGGTGCGTAAATATTACGAGGAAATGAGTCCCGAGCGCCTGCGCGAAAAATTTCTGGAAGATAAAGCCATAATAGATTACGATTCGGCGTTTCTGGACGAATCCGAAATTTTCCAGCCGCTGGTAGAATGCGGCGGCGACATCAAATTCATCCATCCGCTCGAGGTCGGCCTGAAAAACGCCGCCATCACAATCATAAAAAATTATAAATTCATATCCCGCGCCGAAACGTTCAATAACACCGACGCCGCCAAAAGAAACCCCAACGATCTCATACTTTTTAACCGCTTCATAGAGATCTTAAACAACAAGCCTCTCCCGGAACTTAAAAAGTTTTTAAGCGAATGGGACATACTCGACCTTGAAGATAAACTCGTCGAGGCGGCCCACGCCCATTATCACTCAAAGCCCCTTATTCCCGAATGCGGAAGCGACGCCATCGGGCGCGACCCTAAAATACCCGGTATGGGCTTTATAAAATCCAGCTCCGTCCCGGCGCCTATCAGAAAATGGTATCTCAACAAGCACTCGATGCTTCCCTCGCCCATATCCAGCCTTATAATGGGCCAGGGGCGGCCGGTCGCCGAAAGCGAGTGGAAAACGCTCGCCGAAGACGAAAAGCACATAGTGCTCATGGGAAAATCCGGTTCGCGCGCCAAAAACCTCGTCGGAGACGAAACCGGATTCGAATTTATCGGCCTGGGAAGATATTTTAAATATTTAAACCCTAATATAAAAAATGTTTTCAGAATCATTTTCGGCTTCATCCCAGCTTTTTTAACTTTCGCCATGCTCTATGGCAACGAAACGGGCGCGCCGAAATATATCCAGCAGACGTTTATGACCTTCGGCATTTTCTACGCATCACTCTGGTTTTTCATAACCTTCTTCCGCAATGTCCTCGTCGATCTGGTTTCAGCCCACGGGTTCGACATCCGCGATTGGGGATGGCATGACGTAAATTTCGATAACGCTTTTCAATCTCTTTTCTGGACAGGCTTTTCGGTCCCGGTTCTAAACGCCGTAAAAAACTGGTTCGAAATAAGCTGGCCGGCGGTCGGAATACTCTCGCCGACCATAAAAGAGGTCGTAAAATTCTTTTTCCTGTGCGCCGCTAACGGAGTATTCATAGTGACGCACAACCGAATAAGAAACTTCGACGAAAAGGTCATAAAGGCGAACTTCTTCAGAAGCATTTTCGCATGGCCTTTCGCGACGCTGTTTTCCCCGCTTGGAAACATATTAGACATCCCCAGCATAGTCCAGACCAAATTCTGGTCCGACATGGTGGCGAGCGTCGTCGAAGGAACGGGCAAATTCACCCAGCGTATCGTTATCAGGAAACGCGACCTCAACGAGATCATCCCGCAGCTATCCTCGCCGGATAAAAACATCAAAATGGCCGCCGCGCTCGATATTTTATATATATGGGCCCGCCAGCAGCGCGGAAACACCTGCCTCGAGCAGATATTGCTCAATAAGACCGCTTTTTACAGATCCATTATGGCGAAAGCAAGCTCATCCACCGATGAAAAAAAAGCTAAGGCGAAACGCATGCTGGATGATCTTTGCGATTTTTTCACCGAGGAAGGAAGCTCTATCGCGCTTAACTATTTCGTGCTGGAAAACTATTCGGGTTACGACTCGGTAGTTTTAACCAACATTATCGGAAATCACTTTGAGCAGTTCAAGGAATGGCTGTATTCTCTGCGCGAACGAACGAAAAAAGAAGAAGAGAAAACGCAGCATTCAAAATAAGGGGGAGTCCGGGATAAGATGTCAAACGAAACTATAAAAGAACTCGATATTTTAGTAAGAGCCCGCTATCCCATCGTTTATATCACGACCTTTGAAGAGGCGCGCGTGGACGATTACCTCAACCGCATAGGCAAATCGCGAGGGAAAAAAGTCATCTTATGGTCTCAAACCAAAGGGTTGATGCCGCTCGGCTCGAATTCACAGAATTCGAAAAGCATATCCGAGAACTCCAACGATCCCGTCGCGGCCCTGGATTATGTCTTAAGCTCTCACGAACCGGCCATATTCATTTTTCATGATTTTCATCCCTTTCTTTCCGATTCGACCATTATTCGAAAACTTCGAGAAGTTTCCATCGCGATAAAGGAAAGTTTCAAAACGCTGGTATTGGTCTCGCCGCTGCTTAAAATCCCATGCGAGCTTGAAAAGGATATAACCGTAATCGATTTTCCGCTTCCCAAACTCCCCGAACTTTCAGCGCTATTAAATCGCATGGTCGCCGACGTATCCGACAGCCGCGAGATCAGAATAGATATAAACGACGAAACGCGTGAAAAGATACTCCAGGCGCTTCTCGGCCTTACGCTCAATGAAGCGGAGAACGTCATAGCCCGCGCCCTGGTCCAGAACGGAAGCCTCGACGAAAAAAGCATAGCAATAATACTTTCTGAAAAAGAACAGATAATCAAAAAGTCGAACATCCTCGAATACTACAACACTACCGAGGATATTTCAAGCGTTGGCGGCCTCGAGGTCCTGAAACGCTGGCTCATACTCAGAAAACTCGCGTTCTCGGAACGCGCCAGAAATTTCGGGCTGCCCTCGCCGAAAGGAATACTTCTTCTCGGCGTCCAGGGATGCGGCAAATCGTTATGCGCCAAGGCCGTCTCGGCGCTCTGGCAGCTTCCCCTTTTAAGGCTGGACATGGGCAAAATATTCTCATCGCTGATCGGTTCTTCCGAGGAAAACATAAGAAAAGCGACCATGGTCGCTGAATCCATCGCCCCGGCGATATTATGGATAGACGAAATAGACAAGGGGTTTTCCGGCATGAATTCCGGAAACTCCGATGCCGGAACGTCTTCGCGCGTCTTTGGAACGTTTTTGACCTGGATGCAGGAAAAAAAAGCTCCGGTTTTCATAATCGCCACGGCGAACAATATTTCGGCCCTTCCGCCCGAGCTTTTACGCAAGGGCCGCTTTGACGAGATATTCTTCGTCGACCTCCCGAGCGCGAAGGAACGCGAGGAAATTTTAAAAATTCATCTTAAAAGGCGCAATGTCACGCCCGACACGCTCGAAATAAACAGGCTTCTGGAAAGATCGGACGGATTTTCCGGCGCGGAAATCGAACAGGCGGTCATCGCCTCGCTTTTCGAGGCTTTTTATAAGAACGAAAGCCTGAAAAGCGAGTATGTCGTGAACGCTCTCGATCACACCGTGCCGCTGTCCAAAACCATGAAGGAGGACATCGACGGCCTCAGAAACTGGGCGATGACAAGGGCGGTCCTGGCCTCGTCGCAGGAAGCGATGTATGATTCGGACGCGAAGCCAAAAAGAAAGCTCGAATTTTAGAAGGTATTCAAACGAATTTCATATATAAAATTATATCCGTGGAGGGCCTTTCATGTCAACCGTATTACTGTTACTGCCCATAGTCACCGGGGTCGCGTGGCCCGCCTACGCTACGCTGGTATCGGGAGTCGCCGTTTCAATGGGATACCGTCTCATGACCGAGCTTAACGCCCAGGAAACGGTAACGCTAAAATCGGATATCCAAACTTCCGAAGATGTCTGCGAAGTTCCCGTCGAATCCACTTCGAAGATCGTGGCCACGATGAAGGACGGCGATTCGCTTAATTTCACCAACGGAAATTACGACATCACCTTCATCAAGGACGCCCGCGGTACGTGTTCCTGCCGGGTTAAAGGCTCAGGCGGAAAGCGCGTCGCAAAAAAAACTCTCGAAGCCGAAGCGAAAAAACTTATCAATAAGGTCACGCAAACTTACGTCTACAACAAGCTGAAGACCGAACTCTCCCAGAAGGGTTACAATATCGTAACCGACGAGGCGAGCGAAAACAACACGATAAAACTGAGCGTAAGAAAATGGAAATAGCAATAAGGACGAACTGAATTGGGAAGATTCAAATGGCTCGAGGTGGATCCCGCCAAAAGCGGAGCCCCCGAAGAGAAAAAGGACATAAAACACGGCCGCAAATCGGGCGCTTTCGATAAATCAGATGAAAGCGCACCGGCGGTTTCGGACGGCCAGTTGATCTCGAAATTCGGAAAAACGAACGAGATCGACGACAGCGTTTTCGACGCGGGTTATTTCAAGCAGGAAGCATTCAAATACTATGTCGCCGGCGACTTCGAAAAGGCGATGTTCAATTTTTCAAAATGCCTTTCCGAAAACAACAAGGACGAAGAGGCCTGGGCCTATCAGATAATAAGCCAGATACATCTTGAAAAGTTCGAAGACGCTCTTACCTGGGCGAAACGCGCTTTTGAGTTCTTCGGTTCGTCAGCCGATATCGAGGGCCTTCTGGCTCTCGCCACGGCCCTGAACAACAACCTCGAAAGCGCTCTGGCGTATTCCGACGGCGCCGTGGCGAAGAACAAACCCAACTACTTCGTCTGGTATTCGCGCGGCGAGATACTTCTTCGCTCGGAAAACCATAATACCGCTTTCGTATGTTTTAACAGCGCTTCAAAATTCAAGAACGCCGCGACCGCAAAATATTTCGATTTCGAGATAGCGATGGCGCTGTATCGGGCCAAAAGATTTCCCCAGGCGCTTTCTTATTTCAAAAAAGCTTTACAGGCGGGGCTCTGTAATTTCTTTATATACGATAAACTCGGCGCCGTGAACGAAAAGCTCGAATTTTTCGAGGAAGCCGAGTTTTATTACAGGCTGGCGCTTGAAATGTCTCCTTCCTGCGGATCATCCCAGGACGGCGTCAGCCGCGTAGCCGGACAGAACGCGTTTTTAATAAAAATGTTCAGAAATATCTCAAGATTTTTCAGCATAGGAGGTCAGAAAAATGACACCAAAACACGAAATTGACATCGAGATAACCGAAACGGGCGAAGTGAAAGCGCACATTAAAGGCATACCCGGAAAAGGCTGCGCAGAGATCGGAAAAATACTGAAGGATATCGTCGGAGAGGTCAAAAGCGAGTCTAAAACATCCGAATATTATCAGCCGGAACCGAGGATCGACACGCGCGTAGAAGGGAAAAAATAGTTTTATGAATTGCCCCTACTGTCACAGCGAAATACTTCCCAATTCTCCGTCCTGTATAGACTGCGGGCGCGAATTGCCGCCTCACGTGATAGAAAGGGATATCCGCGAAAAAGAAGAAAGAAAATCTTATTCCATAACCGATATGACCGATCTTTTAAAATTGGCATTATTCAGCGTCATTTTCCCCGGACTGGCTCAGATCGTTCTACTGAAAGAATTTTTCAGGGGCCTGGTTTTCGCGGCAGGCTTCGCGGCTTCCCTTTTCATGGCGCATTCTTATTTCGGCACTTACTCAATCGATATGCCGTTTCTCGGCGCGGCGGCCGCGATCTATTTTTATTCCATAATCAACGCGCTCTCCATATACAGGGCCAAATACCAAATAAATTCGAGCCGGAATTCGCGTGAAAGTATTTTTTTAGTCAGTCTTTTAACCATATCGATGATGATGTTCGTGCTATATTCAATATTCAATATATACGAAAGCCGTTATAACAATATAATCCGCGTCAGCGATTCGATGCTTTCGCCGACTTTAGAACTCGAAGACAGGATATTGATAAGAAATCTCGGGGCGGACGAACCCATAAAACGAGGAAATATAATTCTTTTCAATTCAGGGCGTTTCTTCAGGCGCGGCAATACCGCTGATCTTATAGCGGGCGGAAATTCCCTCGAACGCGTAATAGCCCTGCCGGGAGAAAAAGTCCGTTTCGCGGACGGCGACGTATTCATAAATGAAAAAAAACTCGACAGAAAATTTTACCCGCTAAGCAACATAGGCGCTTCAGCTTTTATAGAAAAAGTGGAATTCACGCTGGACAACAGCTCTTATCTGACCGGGGCCAACGGCAGATACGGCACCCGGGCTTTTTTCGAACTTGTAAACATACGCCGTGAAAATATCGTCGGAATAGCCGCCAAAATAACGTATCCATTTTCAAGAAGAAGACAGCTGGAATAAGAAAGGAAGACAAATGACGAATAAAACAGCGCAACAGGCAATGCTCAGCCTTTTAAAAATCGCCCAGGAGCACAACGCGTCCGACCTTCACCTGATCGAAGGCGAACCGCCGGTGCTTCGGATCGACGGCGACATCGTCTTTATGGAAACGCAGCCGCTCGGCGCGGACGACACCAAATCCCTTATTTACAGCATTCTAAACGAAACGCAGGCCGAAAAATTTGAAAAAGACTGGCAGCTCAATCTTTCGCTGACCCTGGAAGGAGTGGGGCGCTTCAGGATAGCCGTATATTATCAGAAAAACACGGTCGAGGCGTCCATAAGGCTTGTTCCACGCTCGGTTCCAACGCTCGAGGAGCTCCATCTTCCGGAAATCGTAATGGACCTGGCCAGAAAGCCTAACGGACTAATACTTATCACCGGCCCCACAAGTTCCGGCAAAACGACCACGTTCAACGCCATTATCGATTTCATAAACAAGGAGCGGCGCGCCAAGATAATAACCGTCGAAGACCCTATCGAATACGTCCATTCTCACAAAAAGTCGATAGTCGTCCAGCAGGAAGTTTATTCCGACGTGAAAAGCTTCTCGTCCGCCCTGATTCACATATTAAGACAAAATCCCGACGTAATAGGCGTCGGCGAAATGCGCGACATCGAAACCATCAGCGCCACGCTCATGGCCGCGGAAACCGGCCACCTCGTCATAGCGACGCTTCACACGTCCGACGCGGTCCAGACCATAAGCCGCATAATCGACGTTTTCCCGCCGCATCAGCAGGAACAGGCGCGTATCCAGCTGTCATCTTCGCTTCAGGGCGTCATATCGCAGGTTTTAATG
Source organism: uncultured bacterium (assembly GCA_964545075.1). GTDB lineage: Bacteria > Muiribacteriota > UBA9980 > UBA9980 > UBA9980 > DAOPXV01. Next base: position 10,226 of record CAZJFS010000073.1, on the reverse strand, counting down.
CCAAAGGTAGGCGGCGGAAGGATTCTCTCCGTAGAAGTGCTTCTCGCGGCGCAGCCGATCCGCCATCAGATCCGTGAAAATAAGATATCCGGAATATTTTCCACGATGCAGACGAGCCAGAACATCGGCATGCAGACGATGGACCGCAGCATAAAAACGCTTTATCAATCAGGGCTTATAACTTATTCGACGGCCATGTCGAAGATAAAGGACCCGAAGGAATTAACGCAAAAATAAATCCGAACCATTTATTTTTTGGCGCTGGCAACCTTGTCGTTAAAAGTTAAAAGTTGAGAGTTGAGAACTATTTGATGACCGCTCCGCCCAGAAGCCAGTCTCCGTCGTAAACGGCAAGTATCTGACCGGGCGTCACGCCCTTTTCGGGAACAAGAAGGGTCGCTTCAAAATCATTTTCGCCGATTTTTTTCAGGCGCGCGGCCGATCCGCGGTGTTTATATCTGATCTTGACGGTATATTCGTCATCTTCAGCCGGCGGCGCGCCAGCGAACCAGTTCATGCCGCAAACCGTAAATCGCGATATTTTTGCTTCGCTTTCAAGCCCTACCACGACCTCATTCTTCAGCGCATCGATCTTCACGACATAAAGAGGCTCCTTCGACGTAAGGCCAAGCCCTTTTCGCTGACCGACCGTATAATTTATTATTCCGGCGTGTTTACCCAGGACCGTTCCGCGCGCGTCCACGATCTTTCCTGGTTTCATGGCCGTTTCCGCACTCCCGGAGCTGTTTCTTATAAAAGTCTGGTAGTCGCCGTCCGGAATAAAGCATATTTCCTGGGAATCCGGTTTATTGGCGACAATAAGACCCAGATCAGCCGCAATTTTGCGCGTTTCAGGCTTAGTGTATCTTCCAAGCGGCAGCAATATTTTTTCAATATATTCCAGAGGCAGCATGCACAACATGTATGACTGATCGCGCGAAGCGTCGGCCGGCTTACGCACTAGCGTCCGCGAATATTTTTCAGAGTAGCCCGTATCGGCGTAATGGCCTGTCGCGACGTATTTCGCTCCCATCATTTCCGCGTATTCCATCATAAATTTAAATTTTATCTTCTGATTACAAAAAACGCAGGGATTGGGCGTTCTCCCGTCCAGATATTCCCTGATAAAATAATCTATGATCCCGGATTGAAAATCCGCCGAACAGTTCACGACGTAATGGGGTATCCCGAGTTTCATAGCGCAGATGCGGGCTTCCATAACGGCTTCCCTCGAGCAGCAGACGCGGAACCCTTCGCCCGCCGAACATGCAGCCTCAATCTTATCCGGAAGCATTTTAAGCGTCATGCCGACGACCTCGTAACCGGCCTCGTTTAAAAAATGAACCGCCGTTGCCGAATCCACGCCTCCCGATAAGCCTATTATCACTTTTTCCTTCATGCCTGCACCCGCAATTTCCTCGCCCGCGTGATCTTCCCGTACGCCTCTTCCATTATACGGATCGCGCGAAGCACCTCGTCCTCGGTGTTTTGAACGCCGAATGACACGCGCACGGTAGAATGGGCGCGGATATCGCTCATGCCCATCGCCGTTAAAACTTCCGACGGCTCTTTCGCCATAGACGAGCAGGCCGCGCCAAGCGATACGCAAACTCCGGCCAGATCGATATTAAACATGAATGCGTTGACTTCATGAATATCGCAAAAATCAAGCGTCAAGGAAACCGTATTCGGAAGCGCTTCACCTGAAGAGCAGTTCAATGTCGCGCCCGGAAGCGCCTTTTTGATTCCCGCCGAAAAAAGCTCCTTAAGCTTCAAATAATGAGCGGCCGAACTTTCAATATTATTAAAAAAATAATCGCAGGCCGCCCCGAATCCGGCTATAGCGGGAACGTTCTCCGTACCCGCGCGCAGATTGGCCTCCTGATGGCCGCCGCGAAAAAGGGGCGTTATCTCAACTCCCCTTTTTTTATAAAGGCATGCTGCGCCTTTCGGGCCATATAATTTATGCGCGGATATCGATAAAAGATCGCAATTTATGTCTTTGACGCTATATCTTATCTTGCCGGTCGCGCAAACCGCGTCGACATGAAACAAAACGCCGCGCCTTGCGCAGATGCCGCCAATTTCAGAAACGGGAAAAATAGCGCCGGTCTCGTTATTGGCAAGCATTACGCTCACAAGAACGGTGTTTTCGTCTATAAGTCTTTCGAATTCTTCCGGCTCCAGTTTGCATTCGCTTGAAATCGCGGCGCGCTTCACGCTTATTCCGCCACCAGAACAAACCGCTTTGACGGCGTTTGAAACGGAATGATGTTCCACGCCCGTCGTAACGATATTGGCCGGGCCGCTTTTTCCGCCAGAACTCATTATCCGCCCGATAGTTCCATATATAGCCGTATTGTTGGCTTCGGTACCTGAGGATGTAAAAATGATCTCTGGCGCGGCGGCTCCGATCAAACGCGCGACCGACGCCCTGGCCTTTTCAATGACGTACCCGGCCGCCATTCCCGCTCGGTGATAAGACGACGGATTGCCGTAGGTCGAACGCAAGGCGCCGTTCAAAGCGGCGGCGGCTTCTTCCAAAACCGGCGTCGTCGCGTTGTTATCTAAGTAAATTAAACTGTCCGTACGCGTGTTTTCCATAAAATTTCGCGCTAATTATAACATAAAAATATAAATAAAAACAAGAATTTTAACGCCGGATTCCTTGAAAAACTAAAGATATTATGGTATAATGAAATTATAAAATGAAGAAAAACTATTTATCAGACAAACGAAAACATATTTGACCGCGAATATACAAAGCCACTGATCTTCTGAAAATAAGAAGGAAAATCAGGCGGCTGTTTGTGTATTTTTAGTTTTTTATCAATAACAAGTTAACGGACCGATGCCATATATATTTACTTACATTAATTGGGAAAGGTGTGATTAGTTATGAGTAGTGAAAGGGTATCTTACTTCATCGAATCAGGGCTCAACTACAAGAAAAAAGGCAAATACGATGAAGCCATTTCAGAATTCCAGAAGGCCCTTGAGATAGAGCCGAACCACATCAACGCATACAGACATCTGGGAAAGGTTTACCTGCGCAAAGGCACTATCGATAAAGCCATTGAGATGTTTTTAAAAATAGCCGCCATTGACCCGCGCGATATCGAAGCTCACACCAACCTTGGAAACGCCTACAAAACAAAAGGCGACCTTAAAAGCGCGGTTTCCGAATTCAAGCTCGTCTGCGAGATCGACAGCGGAAATCTCGAAGCTTGGAACAACTACGGCCTCTGCCTTCGCGAAGCGGGCCACTTCGATCAGGCGATAACCGTTTTCCAGCGCGTACTCGAACTCGCCCCCAATTATGTATTCGGCAGAAATAACCTCGCCATGGTCTATAAAGACATGGGCCGCTATGACAACGCGATCGAGGAATTCACGCGCGTCATCGAATTCAACCCCACGGGCGGCCTTGTTCCCGTCGCCATGCAGACGATCCAGCAATGCAAAAAAATGAAGGACCACGTAAAATAAATTTATTCGCTATGGCCGTTAAAAATCAAATGCCATAAGTAACCGACCGTAATGTAAAACCCTCCGTTCGTTATGAACTTGCGGAGGGTTTTGCTTATGCTTCACTGATTTTTTTGAAACCAAAGCGAAAATATGTTATCATAGGCGCAATGAAAATTAACGGAGGGGCTGTAATCAATGAAAACAAACGTATATTCTAAATCAATAATATTTTTTCGGGCCGCCGCGTTTTCGCTTTGCCTGGCAACTTCGCTCATATCGTTATCCGGCATCGCCAGCGCGGCCGGGCGCCATGAAAAAACCGCCCACGGCGGCGAGCTTCAGATGATCGGCGAATGCGCAATAGGGCACGTCGAGATCATCGTCGAGGAAGGAACCGTAGAAATATGGATATTGTCCGGCGGACGCGGAGTGCTTAAGCCGGTCACGTTGCCGGACAAGACCATAGGCATGAAAGCTAACATCGAAGGTTCGAAGATACCGATGACGCTCATATTAAAAGCCGTTCCACTCGACCGGTCCGAAAGCGTCGGCAATTGTTCGCATTTCACAGGCGGCTTGGATGAACTGAAAGGCGCCGGCACGAGGTTTCGCGCAGCCGGAAAGATAATTTATAACGGAGCCAAACTAGATCTTGTAATAAATTATCCGCTCGACGAAGGAAAGCCTTATTAAAGTATCCGCCGGAGCCGTTTTTTTAACGGCGGTTTTCTTTCAGACCGTGTTCAGTCGGATATTTTTTCCGAAAGATCTTTGAATTAGCGGAAAAAAAGTCCGTATTTTTTAAAGGAATATTGAAAAAGCTTATAAAAAGCAACTTTTCAATCTGGCACATATTATGCTTTTTAATTTTAATTAAGATACAAAAATAATGAAAGGAAACCGGTGATAAATATGATCGAAATTTTATGCGTCGCCACGGCGATCCCTCTTATAGCAGCCGCTATCTTACGGGTTCGATATTTTTTTAAGAGGAAAAACTCTTTCTCCAGGGCCTCAACTTATTTTCCAACAAATCTCACATAAAAATTCTTCAGATAATCAAGATCGCGATCATTCGGCCGCCGGTTAAAATCGGGCGGCATTGCAGGGCCGTCGATTATTTTAAAGCCGGAAGTTGAAAGTCCGTTAAAAGTATCGGCGATCATTTCTTTAAAGTCAGACCGCTTATAACCCGCCGTGTTACAGATAGCCGCGATCATTCCGCCGGGCGACAATACAGCGTATGCCGCCAAAAGCAGCTCCTTATAATTTTTCAGCGTGGAAAACGGCTTTTTATCAAGCGATAAAGCGAACGACGGCGGATCCAGAATTATAAAATCAAATTTATAGCCTTTTTTCAGGCAGAAGCGCATGTAGTCCATGGCGTCGAACGTCAGCACTTTTCCGGCGGCTTCCATAAACCCGTTTAATTTTAAATTCTCGCGGGCCCATTCATTATACGACCTTGACAGATCGACGGTGATGACGGATGAAGCCCCTGAGCCGGCCGCCACGACGGAAAGGGCGCCGGTATAGGAGAAAAGGTTAAGCACGGCCCTGCCTTTTGAGAACCTGGCGATGAATTCGCGGTTGCCCCTGTTATCTATAAAAAATCCGGCATTCTGGCCATGATTGAAACTGCACAGAAAACGAAGTCCGCCTTCTTCTATCTCGAAGAAATCCGGGCTGATTTTCCCGCCGGCATGCCTGTAATTTTGAGCTTTTTGAGATGAATTGAAGCGGTCGATATCATAAACTCCGCGAATGCGGTCGACTTGAAGAAGTCTTTCCACAAGGGCCGTTTTTAATTCCCTTGCATTTTTCGAATACCATGAAATGGCTGCAAATTCACCGTAAACATCGACGGCGGCATCGGCAATTTTGTCGCCATGAAGATTTATAAGTCTGTAAGCGCCGGCTTCACGAAGCGTTCCACGGCGTTCGAGCGCGCACCCGACGGCTCTCGAAACATCGCATGGAGCGCATTTTTCATATCCGGCCCCTTTATTTTTTTTCGCGCAATTCAACAAGGTCATCTCTTATAAAACCCATGGAGCCGTTTTTAAGCCTTAGTTTTATCCACTTATGATTGTCATTCGCCGGTTTTTCTATCGCCACGACATCAAAAATCTCTCCGCTGTTAACCTTGTCCATGACATTATTCGGAGCGATCCTGCTCTCCGAGCGCACGTTAACGCCGCTCCCTTTAACGGCGGCATATTTTAATTTTTTAATATCTATATCTTTAACCTGCTGAGGCGGCGGCAGATGCTTTTTAACCGGCGTGGATACTTCCTCCGTCGAGGTCCGAATCAGAGCGTTTTCATCGGTAGAACCAGGCCGTTCCGGCTGATTGACGTTGCCGGCTGGTTTTTTCGTAGTATTCAGGGAGCGCTTTATTTTCTGTTCAGATGCGTTTTTTTCGTCAGACACGGCGCTTTTAGAAATAAGGCCGTAAGAAAGATAGCCGATATAGGCCGCCAAAACTATTGAAATTAAAACAGGAATAATTTTTTTCATAAGAACACCTCTTTTCTATTGATTGCATTCTATCACTTTTAAAAGTTTTTGTCAAAATTTTTCACGGACGCGCGCCTGATAGAACGGATGCGTTTCACCTGAGACCTGTTTACAGGAACGGCCATAAGTCCTATTATAATTAAATCTTAGTATTTGACAAGTTTCTTAAAAAGCTTTATAATTAGAACAGAAGCGTTAGCGGTAATGAAATCAAGTTATTATTAAAATGAGGCTGCATGTCATTTTACATCAGGATTAAAACTTTGGGGTTCTCTCTGATCGAAGTATTAGTTGCTATTGTGATATTAATACTTGCCGTAGTCCCTGTAATCCAGATGATAAACACTTCGACTTCAGGCATTACGCGCACATCCGACCAGACCCAGGCATTATATATCGGCCGCTATATACTTGAACGCATAATAGCCCGCAGCACTGGAAATTTTGACGCTATTTCATCGGAGAGCGAAATGCCATGCACCGGTCCGGGAGCCGGGTATTACATGAAAAGCTATATGAGGACCGGGAATCCGGTATCCGAATTTAACTATCCCGAGCTATACGAACAGATAAAAATTTTCAAGAGCGTTATAGACGTAGAAAATATAGCGACTCCCCCGGATCTGAAAAAAGTCGGAATAAAAATAAAATGGAAGTATCGCGGCTATGAGAAGTCCGTTTCGCTTTCAACCTACATATACAAACGATATTAGCGCCGGATATATTACGTTTTAATAAAGGGGCGGTTCATGGATTTGAACAAAAATCGACGCGGATTTTCAGTGCTTGAAATAATGATCGCCGGAGCAATATTAATGCTTATCATAATAGGGCTCGTCGACCTGCTCTATTTCCGTTCCCGCTCGGAAATAGAGATAGAAAGTTCGGTCGACCTTCATAAGAACGCCCGTCATTCGCTAACCCGGATCATTCGCGAACTTCAGGAAAGCCGCGAAGTCTTATCGCCGATAAACTCGACGGCTCCATCCGCGCATATAATGTTCGTCAATAACTCCGACGACGTGGTGCTATATTTTTATAAACCGACGGCTAAAAAATTATGCCGGTCTTTAATAGACGAAATAACGGGAACGGCGACGGCTGAAATAGTCCTCGCGGAAAACATCGAAGGCTGCTCTTTCATGGCACTCGGCAAAAACAACCGCCTCGTCGAGCTATATGTAAAATTTGGAATACTGACCAGACAGCCCGGCGGGGCCGAAAAATTAAAGACATACGACATATCATCGAATATTTTTTTGCGCAACCTTTAAAAACCGGGTTCATCAGGAGGTAAAAATGAAACTTAACAAAAGCGGTTTCGCCATTGGAATGGTTTTAATAATCGTATTCATACTTATGATGGCCGGCGGCACATTTATTTTCCGCATGCAGGGCGGGGTCACCTCCATCAGCGTGATCGAGAGAAGCACGAAAGCCACATATCTCGCCGAAGCCGGCATCAACCTGGCTTCCGCGTACCTGCGTTCTTACGGCATTTGCTTTGAAAACGGCCTCACGCTTCCAGAAAGAAGTCTCGACGGCGGGACGTTTAATACCGCCATGTCGCGTAAAACCCCTAATTCGACCCTGGTAACCATACTTTCCGTAGGTTCGATCTCCGGAACTTCAAAAGCTATAATGGTACAGGCTTTATGCATGCCGGCCCCGACGACGACGCCGGTCGTTTTAACTCAAAATTTCAACGCCCCGCAATTATTCGCGGATTATTCGCCGGAAGCGCTTTTCTTTCCGGACGCGGCTCACGCTTCCACGGCAAGCGTAGGCGTTTCAAGCACCGCCTTCGACTATCCTTCGCAACTGGTCTATTTCAGAACCGCCGAAGATAACGAGATTGAAAAAATCATAGCGGCCGCCGGCAAAAAATATACGGCCAGAGACGCGCTCAAAGTAATGCTGCCGACAATAGAGGGCGAAAGGCACTTTTTCATGGAAAACGCCAAATCCCCCGCCGCGGATAAAAAATATTCAAATATTTTCGGGCGCAAAATAAAGGTGCCGGCCGAACCAGGGTCGGTGGAAACGGTCATAACCGCGGGTTCTAAAACCGATAAGGCCCAGAACATGACCGCGGTCATGGAAACGATAGACGAAATCGTAGCCGCCTCGCTTTACTCGCAATTATGGCACGACGATTCAATGAACGTCGAATTATTCCGCGAATCATTCGGAGACGCCTGCGACGTTTACGCTGCATGCGGAACCAGCCTTGTGAAATCCGGACAGCCGGTTTCAGCGGTTTCCAATCATATTATTTTCTCGGGGCTCCCCGGAATTTCGATCGCATCTTACAACGGCGCCAAAAACTCCATTGAAAATCTTATGCCGGCAGTCATAGTTTATAACGCCGTAAAACCGCCTGATTTCACTGAACAAAATCAGGCCGCGGCGGCGGGAAGCCCGGCGGCCGATAACACGCCGACCCGCGTAACTACGGCCCGCGACTCCGAACAAATCATCAAGGCCGATGACGCCACCGACATGCTGGAAGAAAAACTGGCCGGTAAAATAGCCGTCGCACCGGCTGCCACGGACGTCGTCGAAAAGCACATGAAGGAAAAAAAGCAGACCAACCGTGGAGAATTCAGGGCAGCCAGGCAACGCCGCAATGAGAGAAACTCGAAGGAAAAGGACTGTTCTGGCGGCACAATTCAAACAGGCGAAGGCTCCGACGGCGGCAATCGCGGAAAAGGGCCTAATAGTGGCAACTCTCCCATGCTAAGGGGTAGTGAGCGCGGCGGCGGCAGTCCTACGCACGGAAATGATGATGGGCGTTAACCTCTTATGGGCGGCGATAAAGAAGGATGGAAACGATAATTAAAAAATAAAATTCAGCGTTAAAATTATAACAATGCAATTAAAATAA
>CAZJFS010000073.1:0-1248 GCA_964545075.1 uncultured bacterium | reverse complement strand
TTAAAATAATACAAAAGGGATGGTGCCATGCCATGACAAAATCTATTTTCACAAATTCCAATCTTCGAATTCTCGGATTGACACTGATCTTCGCTGCCGCGTTCTGCATGATAATAACGGGCTGCGGCGGAACGAAAAAAGCGGCGGACATAAAAGCAAGCGTGTCCTTTGTAAACGGTACGGTCGAAGCCCAGACCGGCGGCGACCCGGCGTGGAAAAAAATAGCCGCGAACTCTGAACTTACGATGTCCGACTCCATAAGAACTCTTGAAAAATCAATGGCTAAAATTAACTTCACCGACGGAACGAAAGTGTTTCTGGAGGAGAGCACCACGCTCAACCTTAAAAACCTCACCAAACCCGCCGAAAAGAGCACTCTTGATATAGTCGTAGAGATCGTAAGCGGCGCCATATTCTTCGACGTCACCAAACGCGAAAACAGCAAATTCCAGATGGAAACGTCCGTCGCCGTCGCCGGCGTAAAGGGCACTAAAGGCGTTTTCAGAAACCAGGGAAACCTCAAGATCGTCCTCGTCGAAGGAAAAATCGAAGCGTATCTCAAGGACAATCCGGATAAAAAAATCACCATAGAAGAATCAGAACTGGTTGAAATAAAAAATACCATAGATCTTAGCCAGAAGCAAAAGATCGATCTTGCGAAAGAAAAATTCGCCGGCGTTCCCCTTATGAAAAATATAACGCCTGAAGATTTCACTTCAAGGATCGACATAATTAACACTAAATAAAACCGTTAGCGCAAGGCTTGCCCGGAAGTTTCAACAAATAAACCCTGACAAAACAAAAAGCTATCCATATAAACTCAAAGGCCTAATTTTTTTCAATATTTTAACGATAAAATATCTATGAAAAAGAAAAGGCCTTTTTTATTTTTTTTAACATTCGCTTTCATAATGACGATAACGGGCTGTCTCGGCACCGTTTCCAATGTAAAAGAAGGGATCGTCGAAAACCCCGCCGTCCGTTTCACGCCTTCGCTCACGATAAAGGTGAGCAACAAATACGGCGACATGTCCGAACTCGAACTTTGCGAAATCGTCATGTCCAAAACTTCCGATATGCAATCGCCGTTTAAACGTTTCAGGCTCTACAAAAACGAAAATTATGAGTTGAGCGGCATGACGGGCGGAGACGTGTTTTATATAGGCGCCTTCGTTGACCTGGATAAAAACCTTGAAGTGACGTACGGAACGGACCCTATTGGCGGAGCTTATTCGACGACATACGACG
>CAZJFS010000072.1:0-20702 GCA_964545075.1 uncultured bacterium | reverse complement strand
TTTTACGGATATAGCTTCATATACAATCGACAGCGCGGACACTAAGTGCTGCGACGATGGAATAAGCTTCGCTAAATACGGCGAAGGATATGCGCTTCTGGTTCACGTCGCAGATATTTCCGAAATGATAAAACAGGGTACCGAAATAGACTCGGAAGCATTCGCGAGAGTGACCGCGATATATATGGCCGAAGGCAAGATCGATATGATTCCCGAGGAGGTCTCGAACGATCTTTTCAGCCTCCGCGAGGGTGAGCGCCGCCTCTGCCTGACTCTTGCCGCCATAATTTCAAAGGAACTTGAAATAATAAATCTCGCTTTCGTCCCCTCGGTCATAAAAGTCGAAAAAAAATGTTCTTACGAGGAAATTAACGAAATTCTTCTAAACGATAGCGGGTCGTCTCAAATTACGATCAAGCGTGAAGAGCTCAAAACCCTTCTCGAGTTTTCAAGCGTTATGCGGCAGAGACGGGAAAATAACGGCGCCGTTTCGCTGTTTTTCCCAAAAGCCGACATTTACGTTGAAAATCCCGGAATGGAAAATGAACATATAAACATTTCCACCGACGATCACGGCGAGGCGGGAAGCATAGTATCGGAACTGATGATCCTTTATAACAGCAGGGCGGCGGAACTTTTCAACGCGTTTAAAGCTCCCGCGCTTTTCAAGTACAGCGCCGCTTATCCTTCGCCGGAACTCGTAAAAAAATACCGTGAAGACTTGCCGCCGGGAAGCTATGACCCGCTCCGCGCATGGGAAATACGAAAATCCATGCCTTACTCGATATCGGCTTACGAGATGACGCCGCACGGAATGCTGGGCGTTCCGGGATACGTCCAGGCATCCTCGCCTTTGCGCAGATATATCGATCTGCTGATGCAGCGGCAGATGAAAAGCATTCTTACATCAACCATGCCGTGCTATAATATTGAATATCTCAAGGAAAAAATAAATTATTGCGAAGGCTCTCTTGCCGCGGCATCCGAAATTGAGCAGGAAAGCCGGGGCTACTGGCTTTATAAACATCTGAAAAAAAATATGGGTGAAAAAATCCCGGCAACGGTGATCGAAGCCAGCGAGGAGCGGTTCCGGCTTGAACTTTCGAAATATTATCTTCATCTCAACGGCAGCACGCGCCTTCACGGAAGAAGAGCAGCGGGCGAGCGCGTTATCGTGACGATCGATAACGTCGATATCCGCGACAGGAAAATACATTTTTCCATCGGATCGCCTGAAGAAGAATAAAAAAAAATACCCTTGCGGGTATTTTAAATTTGAAAGAGAGGTATTGGTTAAGGTGAGGTTAATGCACTTTTAAGAGCCGCATGCTATACTTTAGCCTCGGTCTTCGACTATTTTAACTCCCACGTCTTTGGGATTCGTCGCGATTCTTTTAAACGATTCTTTATATTTTTTCTTATCGACGATAGGAAGCATCGAGGCTACGGGATATTTGAATTTAATGGATTGTTTTACAAGGACCTTTTTTAATTCATTTTCCTGCTTGTACTTGCTTATTATATACAGCCTGTCCTTCATCGAATCATATTTGTTTTCAGCGTATCTGTATGACTTTGCCGGTTCAGCGGGAGCTTTCGCGGCGGACGCGCTTTCGGCTTTCGCTACGGTCGCTTCTTCCCGCGCGGGAGCAGCTTTGGCCGTCCGCGTTTTATTCGCGGCGGGTTCTTGCGCTTCAGCTATTTCCGGCGTTTCTTCGTCTTTTAATTCTTCGGCGGCGGGTTCTTCAATATCAGGTTTCAATTCTCCGGCCGCGGCGAGCTGAGCTTCAGCCTCCGCCTGCGTGGAAGCCGTTATAACCGTAGCAGGAGCCGATTTGACGGCTTCGGCCGACTCGGCTTTCGCTATATAAACGCTTGACCGGCCTGAAGCGTTTTCGGCGTCGGCGCGCTCTTTAAATGCCTTCGCTAAATAACTATTCTCGTCTTTTTCAGACGCGGCCGAATACATTCTTTTGTACATCACGGCTGCCTGTTTTCTGTCGACGCCCGCGCTCGAGTCATTGAAATTATTTGCTTTTCTTGAAACTTCAGCCTGGTCGATCTTATTGATATACGCCAAACGGCTGTTTATTTCGGCTTTAAGCGACTGCGATTCCTTGGCATTGCTCGAGTCGAGTATTTTATTGATACGCGAATAAAAACGATTGAGATATTTCACTTCGGCGTCAATGGTCGAAGGGCGCTTCGATGACAGAAGCGCCTGATTCATTTTATCCTCGAACGGCTGGGCGTTCATATCAGGCGGATTGTATGCGCCCGGAAAATTCATTATTAATATTCCAAATGCAACTACCATGAAGGAAACCGTTGCATAAGCGAATTTGAATTTGAACCTGTCGATTTCCTTTTCCTGATCGTAAGTAGGCGCGATCCTGGAAAACGCGTTCCTTGCATTGATCCTTATAAATTTTTTGTAAATGTCGCCAATAAAAGTGCTTTCAACCTCGCCGGCCACTTTTCCGCCAAGACAGTAATTTTTAATTCCGTCCTTGATCTCTTCTTCGGGAATGCCGTATTTTGCTACCGCGCCATCTACCGTGAGATGGCCTTTCAATACTGCGAAAACTGCTTCTTTAATAAATTTGCTGCTACGACTGTTCATTATGCATTCACCTCGTCCATTTTTTTCTTTATGTGTTTCTCATCGACAAAAACACTGAAAAATTTATGTTTTTTTATGCTAAAAAATATGAGGGTTTTTCCGATATTTTAAAGTATCGGATTATTAAAAAAATAAATATATATGATTTCAATGGAGGTTATTTATGGCAAACTTCAACAGGTGGAAACGCTTTATGGTCATTCTGGCCGTTATCGCATTCACGGTCCTTTCGATATCAACTGCTATCGCGGCTAATGTAGCTCAAATCAAAAGCATTTCCACGCAGGAATTCCCCGAAAAAGACCAGGTGGTCATAAACGGCGATATGCCGCTCACTTTTCACGAAGTGAAGTCCCCTACGCAGATAATCATCGACGTACCCAACGCGCAGTATGAAACAAAAGGCAAGGTGCAGCTCGTATTGAGCAAATCCATAAAGTTGTACCGCGTCATGAACCTGGAAAATTCAAATCCTAAAACAACAAGAATTATAATAGTTTTAAATGAATCGCTCCCGACCACGGTATACAAACAGAACAGCCAGATATTAGTCGACGTAGATAAAAGCGCGATCATCGACAGGATGGAAAAAGACATAGTCGCCAAGGATAAATCCGACACGACTCAGAAGCATTCCAGCACTCTGGTAGAATACCATTATAATCAGGGCAAGACTTTCACGCGCCTGGGCAAATGGAACGAGGCGGTCGACGAATATTTGAAGGCTTTGAAGATAGATCCCGCCAACGATAAAATAAAGCTCGCGCTCGACGTCGCTAAAAACAACCTGAAATCTGAAAAAGAAATCGACAAATCCGTAAGGCTATACCAGAACGGCGAATACAACGAAGCCATAAGGGCTTTTACCGCTATCACCAACATGTGGCCCCAGGATATTTCGGCCCACTTCTACCTCGGCAAGAGCTATCTCAAATTGAATAAATACAGGGAAGCCGTTCTCGAATTCGAAAAGGTCATGGAAATAAACCCCGATTACGACAACGTTAAAGAACTATATGAACTCGCCAAGCGCAGAAAGAGCATTAATAACTTCACGGTCGAGCTCAAGGACCAGGACATACTTGACGTTTTAAGGACGATATTGCACGGTTCCGGCTTCAATCTCGTAGCCGAGGACGGCGTAAAAAAAATGATATCCATATCGCTCGTCGATAAAACGTTAGACGAAGCGCTTAACGAAATAATAATAAAAAACGGCTTTAAATATGAAAGATTAGATAATACAATTAAAATAATGCCGAATATTCCCGCGCCCGAGGACCGCGTTTACTCGCAGATGAACCTCGTGGACCTCGAAATAGGCCAGGGGCTGGAAGTATTATCGCGCCTTATGGAACGTAACCTGATACTCGACGCTTCGATCGACAAAGTCAAAGCCAACAAGGTCACGCTTTATATAAGAGATGAATTAACCATAAAGGAAATATTCGAGCTTCTCCTCAAAACCAACGACCTCGTCGCGATCCCGTATTTCGACAACACCTATATAATAATGACGCTCGAGGAAGTCAGGAAAAACAATAAATATTCAAAAAAGGAATACAGCCTTTTAAAAGTGGTGAATTCGAAACCGTCCGAACTTTTGAACAAGGTATTCGCTTCGAAAGTCGTCGCCGACAACATAAATAAGGAAAGCCTTAGTTATGACGACGATAAAGGCACGCTGTCTATTTTTGACACGCCGGAAAACATAAAACTTTTAACGTCAATAATAAAGCAGAACGACATAAAATTACAGCAGGTAACGATTGCGGTAAAGATGCTTGAAGTCAGTAAAACAGCTAAAAGGGCTCTGGGCCTTTATCTGACCAACACCGAAAATAACTCGGTAATGAACTCGCAGACCGCCTTCAGGCTTAACGTTAAAAACCTCGGGAAAATTTCGCTCACGAAACTCGACGCTCAGCTTGACCTTCTTGAAAACGACGACAACGTAAGGACGCTGGCTTCACCCATAACGCGCGTCGTTGACAAGGAGACCGCCAATATCCAGAGCGGCAAGGATATTCCAGTTAAGGACGTCGTGCAGAACCCGCAATATGAAGGCGGCAAGATAGTCGGATACACCGCGACCGAATCCTGGACTAGCGCTCATATCGGAATAGAACTTAAAGTCAAGCCGACCATTCATAACGACGGCGAAATAACCCTCGACGTCAGCGTCACGCAAAACGACGCGGACCTTTCCAACGTTCAGGTCGGCGCTCACTTTATAACGACCGGCAAAAGCACCAAGACGATCCTGCGCGTTAAGGACGGCGAAACGGTCGTAATGGGCGGTCTTATAAACATTCAGGACGGCGGGCGCGTTGAAAATCTTCCGTATTTTAATAAAATCCCCCTTATAGGAAAGCTTTTTCAGAAAACCACCGACAATAAAAGCAGGAACGAGCTTATAATATTTCTCACCGCGTTTCTGGTCAACAAGGATGACGAATCCCAGAGCGCCGAAAGTCAGAAAATCTCGACCGACATGATCAAATTTTCCTTGCAACCTAAATACTAATCAGGTATAATTACAACTTAATAATTTATTACATAGGTGCGATTTTAACGATTGCACCTATGTTTTTAATGTTTCATCAAAAGGCGGGCGACATGAAAAAAAAAAGTAATCCCAACATCGGTCGTAAATGGGGGCAATGGTTTTTTATATCTTCACTGTGCGCCACGTTCCTTGTTTTCACCACGTTCAACACGACCGCTTTCGTCGTTCCAAAATCATTCTTCTTAAGATTTTCAATGTTCGCCCTGGCCATATATTATATAATGACGACCGGGCTTAAAATAAAAGCGCACGCGATGAATTTCCCTCTCTTCTGTTTCGCGGCGTCGCTTTTTTCATCGGTAATTTCATCTGAAAATCCGCACGTAAGCATTATTCGTTTTTCAGAATATTGTTCTTATTTCCTGGTTTTTCTTTTCACGATCAATTATTTCGATAAAAATGATCTGAAAAAGTTATCGAGATCGCTCATATATCTTTCGATACCTGTTATATTCTATGGTTTTATGCAATATTTACAGCTCGATTTTCCTTTCTGGGAAAAACCCGAGGGGCGCATGGACCTTTTTTCGACGATCGGAAACGTCAACTGGTACGGCGCTTTTCTTACGGCGCTCATACCGGTTCTGATTCAGGCTGCTCTGGAGGAAAAAACATATTCAGGCTTTTTCTGGCTTTATTCGCTCGTTTTATTTTCCGCCACGGCGACGGTCGTAATGACGTATTCGAGGGCGGCTTTTTTTTCGATGATTCTTTCGCTTATCTTCGGCGCCGTTCTTTTCGCTATGATGAACGGCTTCAGGATCTCGGCCGGTGCGATAAAAACCACCGCGGCATACGCGCTGATAGTTCTTTCAGTGGCCGGAATTTTCAGTTTCAATAATTTTATCAGCGGCACCCGATTCGCCGAAGGCGGCTTTTTTAACAGGATGAAGGCTGGATTTTCAACCGCCGACCACAACATCGCGCAGCGGCTCTTCGTATGGCGCGTGACGCTTGAAATGTTCCGCCAGAAACCGATTCTTGGCGTCGGATGCGGAATGTTCAAGGTGAAATATCTGGATTATCAGAAATCTTATCTCGATTCCCTCAATAATGACGCGTATTACGACGAGATCGCCGGAAACGCGAAAGAAGCCCATAATGAATACGTCCAGATGGCCGCGGAAACCGGCGTCGCCGGACTTATATGCATGCTATATTTCTTTTTCTCGATATACCGGGCTGCGATAAAATTCATTGGAAACGACGAGATCGCTTATGAAAGGCGCATCGCCGCGTTAACTTTTCTGACCTCCCTTTCGGCGCTCATGTTCGACGCCCTCGCCGACTTTCCGCTTCACGTGCCCTGTAACGGCGCTTTGATTTTCGCTCTTTGCGGCGCGCTGGCCGTTTTAACGGCCCCGGAAAAAGCCGAAGGCGTGGAACTTAAAACCCTTCCAGAAAATTCTTCGCCATTCCCGGCGGAGGCGTCGCCGGCCGAAACATATTCACTCAAGTTCGCCGCCGTTTCATTCATATCTATAGCGCAAATATTCGTCGTCATAATGCCTTTCGCGGCGGACTGCATCACGGTCACCGGCCAGACGCTTCTTAAAGAGCACAAATTCGACAAGGCCATACCGTACCTGGAACTCGCCGCGAGCCTTAATCCGGCCCAGGGAGACGCGCTGTACCTGCTCGGAACCGCATATATCGGAATCGCTTCTCCCGCCGGAAGCGCGATCGATGTTGAAAAGCTTAAAGCCGGAAAAGACCTTCTGCTGCGCGCCAGAAATTATGCGAGCGACAAGGGAATCTATAATAACCTAGGGTTCATAGCGATAAGAAAAAATGAGCTCGATGACGCCATAATATTTTTTGAAAAAGCCCTCGGATGCGATCCTAAGTCGCCCGATTCGCTCAATAATCTCGGAATAGTCCATTTCCATAAAGGCGCTCTTGAAAAATCCGAATTTTATTATAAAAAAGCCCTTAAATTCAATCCTTATTTCATAACCGCAACGAATAACCTCGGCGATCTTTATTCTAAAAAAAACATGTTTGAAACGGCCGAGGCCGAATATTTGAAAGTCCTTAACTTGCCGGTGGATGAAATCATCAACGAAAACTTAAAGCGCAACATCTTTAATTTTAACGCCGCGACCGTAAGCGGCGAAATGGGCAGAGCGGCATATCAAATAGGCGAGATAAAACATTCGCTCGGGCACCTTGAGGAAGCCCTTAAATACTACAAAACAGCTTATTCGATGGTGCCTTCGATGCCGCAGATACCTCTTAAAATAGGGCTTCTCACCATAAAAACAGGGAAACGTTCCGAAGGACGGGCGATCATAGAAGAACTTATGCGCAATATGCCTAAAACATCCGAATATTATAAACAGGCCGGGGAAATATTGTCAAAATATTAATACGGCATCTTATATCCCAAAAATAAGGACAACTAATGGAAGATTTTTTTTCGCTGTTTTTTCAGCAGGCCGTAAACAACCCGATATTCGTTACTTTTTTCATTATTTTCACCGGCATCTTGTTCGGCAAGGTTAATTTCAGGCTTTTTTCCTTCGGAAGTTCCGGCATTTTCGTGGCCGGATTCTTCGCCGGAATGTTCGGACTTCGCCATTCCGAGGCCATAACCCAGGCCGGCCTCGTAATATTCATGTTCGTCATCGGGCTTAGAAGCGGGCCGAGGTTCTTCAGCTCATTCGGACCCGCCGGGCTCCCATATATAATCGTTTCGGCGACGACCGGCGTTACAAGCGTCGTCGCGACCATTCTATGCGGCTCGTTTCTGGGCCTGGCGACTGAAACATCCCTCGGATTATACACCGGAAGCTTGAACACCACTTCCGGACTTGCCATACTCATGGACAAGGGCTGGAGCAAAACGATCATTTCAAGCTACGGCATAGTCTATCCTCTCGGCATGATAATCGTAATACTTTTCATCCAGCTTCTTCCGGCCATAATGAAAAAGGACCTTCAGAAAGAGGCGATAAAAAGCTTTAATAATGAAAGGGAAAAAAACGACCATATGATAGCGAGAAAATTCATGGTCGAAAAAAAAGAACTCACCGGAATTCCTTTTTCGGAAATAAATTTCGCCGAAAAAACGGGCGCCACGATAGCGCGCATAAAAAGAAAGGGCCATATAATTATCCCTGACGATTGCACCGCTTTAAAGTTAGACGATATCGTCCTTGCCGTCGGCAGCGAGCAGTCGCTTGATAATATGAGAAAGGCCCTTGGAATGCAATCGCACGAAGACCTGCACACCGACCCGTCGGTGCAGTCGCGTCAGATAGTCGTGACGAACTTCTCGCTTCATGAGGCGGCATTGGACAGTCTCGGCATATCGGCCAATTATCATTGCGTAATAACCCGCGTATGGCGGGGAGAATTCGAACTTTTTCCAGCCCGCGAACTTATCGTCGAACAGGGCGATACGCTGCTGGCCGTCGGAAAGATGGGAGATCTCGATTCGCTCGAAAAATTCCTGGGCACCAAAAGAAAAAAAACCGGAGAGGTCGATTTCTTCTCGATGTTCTTCACCATAGCCGTCGGAATAATTCTTGGAATGATAAAATTACCGGTTCCCGGGGTCGGCGGATTGGCGCTCGGAAGCGTCGGCGGCACGCTTATAGCTGCAATGCTTCTGGGTTATTTCAGACGCATAGGGATCTTGACCGGCCATATTTCACACTCGGCCGAATCGCTTTTAAAAGAGATCGGAATGAGTTTCTTTCTGGCCGGGCTCGGGCTTAAATCCGGCGCCGGCATCACCGCCATGGACGCGCTTACGCTGCTGAAACTGATCTCAGCTTCGGCTTTCATCATGATGTTTTGCATGAGCTCGGCGTTTTTCGTGAGTTACAGGCTTTTAGGGATGGATTTTATAAAAAGCCTCGCCTGCGTATGCGGAAGCGTTAATAATTCCGCGGCGATCGCGACGCTTTCAAGCGCAGTCGGTTCCGATAAAGTGAATATACCTTTCGCCGCCTGCTATCCGATATCGCTGTTCTGGATAATAATCTGCAGTCAATTTCTGGCATTTTTTTTAGGGTAGAAAATTTTTAAAAAATATGGTAAAATGACTTTTATATTTTTGTATGCATATTTTTGGGTGGAGGCTTTTTAATGATAAAGTTATATGATGACGTCGAATGCAAGGTAAATAAAAACGTCAGGGGAGGTATCGGCGAAGTGATCTGCCGGTATTATCTCAACGAGAATTCTTCGAAGCTGCGCTTTAACGCGCTTAATCTTAACGAGATGGACCCCGGAGCTACCATCCCGGAACATCCGCACAACGGCGAAGACGAATTTTATTTCGTAATAGAAGGACGCGGCACGGGCATATTGAACGGACATGAATTCACCGTTTCGGCCGGCGATTCTTTTTTATGCTCTTCCGGTTCCAGGCATGGAATATTAAACAATCTCGTGCCGGGCCAGAAGCTTAAATTCATATCCATCTTCTTCAAGCAATAAAACTGCCTGAACTCGGCGGGTTACTCCGCCGTCGTGAAAGCCCATTTTAAAGGCACGAGTGCCTGGCCCGTCGCCGTTTTTATGGAGGACGCGAGCGTCACTTCATAGCGCGTCGCGCGTTTCAAATGTGAACTCGGCCTGAAAATAGCCTTTTTCATACGCCCGTTATAAAGAAGTTTTCCAGCCACGGTCCCTTCCGCTCCCGTAATGGCGAATGTCGTGCCGTTAAGGCTCGCGACGTCGAGATCATGATTGAATACAGCAGTTATATTGGAGTCCGGGGCGACGTCTTTCGCGTTTTTGTTCGGGAATATCGCTATCACGAGAAATCTCGCCTCGTTTTCAGAAGGAATATAGCTGGCATCCGACAAACCCTGATTTTCATATGTTTTAAGAGTGTTCTTGTTTTCCTGAACGGCGTTTTTAGCCGGGTTCTTGCCGCTTCCTGCATCCGACATGGTCAAAGGGGCGCCTGCGGCCGCCGCGTTATCGGCTATCATCCCTTCTATGCCGCCGTCTCCGATTATATCTTCAATCGGAACGCCGTTTATCATTCCTTTGGGCCTTACGGCTTCTCCCGCCGCCGGTTTTTTAACGGCGGCCATGCCATTCGCGCTTGGCGGATTAATAGATGCTTCGGTTCCGGCGATACCCGGGGCCGATGACTTATTTGCGTTAGTCGCGTTATTTATGTTATTCGCAGAAGGGTTCCCCATGTTTTGATCAACCGCGGGTAACGAGGAACTGCCGTAAGTTTTATCTTCACGAAGCGGAGAATCTATGAGCGCTTCGTCATCGAGCGCGGAGACCCTTTGAGGAACGCCTTCTAACGCTTCCGACGGCTCAGGTTCCTCCGAACCGTATTTTTGAACTTTTTCAAGTTTTATAAGATCTTCGTCGTCGCCGGCGCTCAGCTTCGGCTGACGAACGATCCGCTTGGATTCAACCGGATTCGACGAATGTATCGAATCTTCCCTGGAAGGAGGATTGGACATCTGAACGAATGCGGCCTTCGGCCGGGCAGTTTCCGTTTCGTTTGAAAGTCCGTCCGGCTTGGTGTAAACGATATTTTTACCGTTATAATTATCGGCTATTTCCGTTTTTATGCGATCTGAAACATCCGCGTTAGCGCGGGTCCTTTCGCCGGTCATTACCGCCGCCGGATCTTCATCCGCGTTCCTTGGCGCGATGTCGGCGCCGAGGCCGTTCGTCCTAGCATCCGAGACCGGATCGGAGTTAGACGGAAGTGCATCGACGGCCGTACCCAATTTCGCCTGACTTTTAGCGTCGTCGGAAAGAAAATTAGCGATCTGGTCTTTAAGCGTTTCGGCCATCGCGTCGTCATGAACGTCCGTCGGATCCACCGTATCTTTTATTCTTTTCATTTTCACGTCGCCGTAAGCGCCTTTATCGGATATTTGAGCGCGCAAAGCCGATTCATCCGGAGCGCTTTCAAGCGGCGAGGCCGCGGGTTCCGGCGCAAGGGGAGCGTTGAATTTAGCGCCGTCCGAAGCGGCGAGCGAGTCTTCTTTATAATTACCGGCCCTTACGTTCCCATAAGCGCCTTTATCCGAAACCGACATGCGCTCCTTCACGTCGGCGACTGGAACGAGATCTCTGATTGGCGTCTTTCCAGGATTAGCCAGATCCATCTCGGTTCCAAGTTCGCTCTTGGCTGCGGCCGTAGCCGCGCTCCTGTCTCCCATCTGAGTTATAAGTTCGGAGCCCATCTGCTTCTGGACCTTTATCTGCATATTGGCGTCGTCGCCCGAGGCTACGGAAGTAACCTGGCCGGAAGATGCTATGCCCGCCTTCATTCCATTGCCCGTTTTAAACTGCCACAGGGACGTTTCGGCGAGCGCCATTCCTTCCCGGTCTTCAATTGTTTTAGCGAGTGTAACGCTGTACACTCTGTTTTGCGAGTAGGTGCTCCACGGAGCGAATGTCGCTGAATTATTCTGCTCGTCGTATGTCACTTTTCCCTGTACCGACTTCGTTCCGTCGGTCACGAAGAACGAATAAGGAGTAATGCTCGAAGCCTTCATCTTACGATCGAACGTCACCGTGATCGGTGAACTGAGTTCAACGTCGTCGGCGCCTTTTTCGGGGGCCACGCGTGTTATCATAGGGCTTCTGCCTGACCAGTTTTTACCGACTATGAACTTCCATTTTTTTTCACGCTGCATATAATTACCGGAGAGATCCATTATACCGGTAGAAATATGAACGTTATACGCCGTACCCTCGTCGAGAGGTTCTTTAGGCGTGAATATAGCTTTTTTCTGGGTTGTGTCGTAATATATCTTTCCCGGGACCTCGGTTTCGCCGTTTAAGATCCTGAAAGTAAAAGAGTTAAGTGAAAAATCTTTGATCGCTTCGTCGAAAGTCGCCGTTATCTGTGAAGAAACCGCGATATTATCGGCATTTTCACGAGGGTTCGTGGATATCACGTTCGGCCCGGTCGTATCCTTGGACATGCTTTTAGGCGAATCAAAAGTCTTTTTTATGCTTGACTGCGCTATCTGTTTTATCGTGGTAAAATCCCAGTAATAATTCTGACCCAGCTGATTTCCATCGGCGTCCTCGATCTTTTCGGAAACCGTAACCTTATATTTTCTGTTGGTTTTCATATTGCCCGAAGGCGTAAATACGGCCGTTCTTGTGGCCGAGACATATTCGACCTTTCCAAATATATATTCGTCTTTTTCCTGAAGTGAAAAATTGAAAATATTAAAAGTGCCAGGATTCATTTTTTTGTTGAACTTAACGATTATTTTATCGTCGGTATTCACCATATCGCTTCCCGGCGCGGGGAACATTTCGATTATTTCAGCTTTTTTGCTTTTACCCAGAGGGCTTTCATCGCTTTCGGCGACTATTTCTTCGTCGTCGGCGGAATGAATGGAAGGTTCATTCTTGTTTATTTTCCCCATAAGCTTTTTTATCTTGGGGTTATCGAGCATCTTCGACGGCGCTGACCCGGACGTTCCCGCTTCGCCTGCTTTAGATATTCTGGGCGCGCTCTCGTTCTCGCTTTCGGTCGGATTTGTATTTTTCAATATCATTCTGGATGCGGTTTTAAACGTATACGTTTGGCCCTGCGCCAGTTTGTTTCTTGAAGCATCGCATATTTCCTGCGAAATGACGACCTCGAAAAGCGCGTCCGCTTTCAGAGGATTTATAGGTGAAAACACCGCTTTATTCGCCTGCTCATAATATCTTATGGCCCCGATGATCTTTTCACGGCCGCACTTTACCGTGATGGTGTTCTCGTTTATGCTCGCGTCATACATTTTTTTATTGAACATGACTTCGATCTTCGTGTCGCAGGGGACGTTAGGCGCCGAGACGGTCGGCGAGACATCTATTATAACGGGAGGATTCGTATCGGATTTTTTTATGGTCCTGAATTTCCAGACTTTATCAGAAAGCATGGCCGCGCCGTTTGCGTCTCTTATGGTCCTGCTGATGGTTACAAAGTAACCGTGATCGGGTTGAAGATTTTCAAGAGGCGTTATTACGGCTTTCGTAAGCTCTGAATTATAACGGACGCTCGTTGAAATATCTGAAACGCCGTCATTTAAAGTTACCGTAAATTCATTAATATCTTCATCGCGCATCTTTTTATTGAATACCGCCATTATTTTTGCGTCAAGCGCGATGCTTTCCTCGCAATCCTCCGGAAAAATTTTCGTAATCATAGGCGCCATTGAGCTTTCCGTTGAAGCCGGCTGAACCGGAACGCCTTTTCTTGACGCAGCCATAACCGGCTGCGAAAGCGCAACCATCAATGCCGCTATACATAATATGCAAACCATAGCGGCGACTTTTAACCGTGATAATCCGTATGCGTTTTTCCCCATCATTTCCGCCTCTTTATAAGGGCTTCAGCCCATTCTGACGTCATTAATATACCAAAAATGAACATATAGCGATAAACACTATAACACACTATTCATTTCGTAATAATAATTGAAAAGTTTAGCGGAAAATGAAATATATATGATATAAGCCGGATATGCCCGTTATCTAATCGCGGCCGTGCATACATTTCTTCAGCCATGGCGTGAGCATGAGAAGAACAATGCCTGAACCTATCGATGAAAGTATTAGAAATCCATAGATCGGCATATTATAGGCGCTTAAAAGGCCTTCGAGCATTCCAGCGAGATAATTTGAAAGCGCGGAGGAAACGAGCCATACGCCCATCATAAGCGATACCATGCGCACGGGCGAAAGCTTGGTCACCATCGACAGGCCGATAGGCGAAAGGCATAATTCGCCGAATGTATGTATGACATAGACCAGGGTAAGCCATATAGGCCCTACGGTTCCGTTTTTAAAGACGAACACGTTCATGTTGAAGGTAGAACCCACTCCGCCGGCTATCAGGGGAACCCAGGCATAATGGTCATTGCCCATGGCCATTTTCTGGCCAAAATACATTACGATAAAGCCTAACCCGAGCATTATCATACCGATGGCCATCTTGGTCGGGGTCGATATAGCGAAACGCGACTCCGCGAGCCACAGCCAGAACATCGAAAAAAGCGGCGCGAGCATCATTATAGCAAGCGGGTTTATGGATTGAAAATATGAGGCTGGTATTTCATATCCCATGAAATGCCTGTCGGTCTGGGTATCCGCGAAAAGCGTCATAGTGCCGCCGGCCTGCTCGAATCCCATCCAGAAGAATATCACGAAAAACGCAAGCACGCATATAACGAGTATTCTTTGCCACTCGTCGGATGTGAGCGGCTCGACTTCCTCCTTGGAATCGGGAAGCATAATACGGCGGAAAAATTCAAGACACGCTATAATGGATATAACGATAAGCCCCTTTGCCATAAAACCGTAAGTGTTCCATACGGGACCCGCGAATTTCCAGATCTCAATAAATCCGACGACCGCCACTGTCGAGCATATAACGTAGATCAAAACGTCGAAATAATCTTTTCTATTAAGCTCGGTGCGAGCCTCCCCGCCATGAGCCGGAGGAAATCCAGCCGGCCCGATTATTTTCTGCCCCATGAAAAAAACCAGAAGCCCGAGTATCATTCCCACGCTGGCGGCTGAAAAACCATAGTGCCAGCCTATTTTCTCACCCAGAGTTCCGCAGATTAAAGGCGAGAAAAAAGCGCCGAGGTTAATACCCATGTAAAATATAGTGAAACCACCGTCACGGCGAGGATCATGTTCCTCGTAAAGCCCTCCGACTATGGTAGAAATATTCGGCTTGAAAAATCCGTTGCCAAGTATCAAAAGTCCGAGCGCTATATTTAAAAACGGCTCGAACGCCATGGCGAGATGTCCGAGCGCCATGACGGAACCGCCTATTAATATTGCTTTTCTGGCGCCGAGATATTTATCGGCGAGATATCCGCCGATAAGCGGCGTGAAATAAACAAGCCCCGTGTAAATAGCGTATATTTCAAGAGCGTCGGCCCTCTTCATTTTCAGTTGATTTACCAGATATAGCACCAGAAGGGCGCGCATTCCATAATACGAAAAGCGTTCCCATGCTTCGGTAAAGAAAAGTACGTACAAACCCTTGGGCTGTGATTTAAGGCTCATTTCAAACTACCCCTTATTATATATTTGTTTGACTATATATCAGATTCGGAATATTTCTTCCCGCTTTGGAAAAGGGAAGGCAAGCATCTTAAAAATAACTTCTATTGAACTATCTTGACGGCCGGATTTTATTTTCTCGGCTGGTTTTTAGCTGGCGGTAATCCGGGGGATCCGCCGCTGCCGCCGTCAATCCTATAAACGTTCATAACGCCATCAATCTTTTCAAGGTTTTTAATGAATTCATCCAGCTGCTGAGTATTGGTTATATCTATAGTGAATTCAACAATGGCGAAATTTTTTTCGATTCGCGCGTGAAGTTCGTAAATATTAAGTTTTACGTTGGAGATAAGATTGGTGACGTTAAAAATAAGATTCTGCCTGTCAATAGCTTTTATGCGTATCCTTGTGGCGTAAGTTATGTTATGGGTCGAAAGGCGGCCCTGATCCCATTTAACCTCAATAATACGTTCCTTCTCGCCTTCAAGGGATATGTTGGCGCAGTTTTTGCGATGGATCGAAACGCCGCGGCCGCGGGTTATAAATCCGATTATCGGATCGCCTGGAACCGGAGTGCAGCATTTTGAAAATCTGACCAGAACGTCATCAAGCCCGGAAACGATAACGCCGTTAATGGAACGGTTCTTTTTTTCGGGGGCCTTCTTCTGGAACGTCTGGATCGGCTTTCCTTTAGTGTTAAGCGATTCCATATATTCCGGGAACATTTCAGTATATATATTTTTTATCTGATATTCGCCGCGGCCGATTATAACGAAAAAATCATCCAGCGATTTAAAGCCGAGCGATTCGATGGAATCATTGAAAAGTTTGGACTTCAAAATGCGGTTATAATCGCTGTCCTCTTTTATCAGCTCAACCCGGTCATGAGCATAAGGCGATTTGGAGCTGGTTTCATAATATTTTATAACATCTTTTATATGGTTGTTGTAATATTCGAAAAAACTGTCGCGCCCTTTTTTCAGATCGTTCGCGCGTTCCTCGTTTTTAAACCAGGCTTTTATCTTCGCGCGCGCGTGGGAAGATTTCACTATATTAAGCCAGTCTTTGGAAGGTTTTGCCGAATTTGAAGTTAAAATATCGACTATGTCGCCGTTGTTAAGCTCATAATCGATCGGCACCATTTTGCCGTTAACCTTGGCGCCTATGCATTTATTTCCGACCTCGGTGTGGATGAGAAACGCGAAATCTATAGGCGTGCTACGGGCGGTGAGAACCTTTATATCGCCGTTAGGCGTAAAAACAAAAACCTCGTCCTGATAAAGATCGACTTTTATGGTTTCAATATATTCCCGGGCGTCGGTCACGTCGCGGTGCCAGTTGATTATTTGGCGGAGCCAGGCTATATCGTTCCTTTTTCCGCTGTCTACCTTTTTAGAACCGGATTCCTTATAATGCCAGTGCGCGGCGATGCCGCCCTCGGCGATATGGTCCATGATGTCTGTTCTGATCTGTATCTCGACCGGCTCACCCTTCGGATGAATTATGGTCGTGTGAAGGGATTGATAAAGGTTTGTCTTGGGAACGGCTATGTAATCCTTGAAGCGCCCCATTATAGGCTTCCAGAGCTTATGAACCAGGCCTAGGACTCCGTAGCAGTCGTTTATGGAATTAACTATGACGCGGATTCCTATAAGATCGTATATGTCCTCGATGGTCTTTTCCTTGCTCTTGATCTTTTTGTATATGCTGTATAAATGTTTTGGCCGCCCCGACATACTGCATTGAATATTGTTCTCGGCGCATTCCGCCTTGAGCATTCCGATTATTTCCGTAATGTATTCCTCGCGCGTGTTTTTATCGCGTACGAGTTTGGTTTCAAGCTCATGAGCTATTTCCGGATCGCATATTCTGAAACATGAATCCTCGAGCTCGATCTTTATATTGTGCATACCAAGACGGTTCGCAAGCGGCGCGTATATGTCAAGCGTTTCGGCGGCTATCCTTTTCTGTTTCTCGACGGGAAGCGAACCGAGAGTTCTTATGTTATGAAGCCTGTCGGCTAACTTCACGAGTATGACGCGGACGTCCTTTATAAGGGCGAAAAGCATTTTTCTAAGGTTCTCCGCTGCAAATTCCTCTTTGGTCTTAAATGAAATTTTTGAAAGCTTGGTCACGCCTTCGATTATAATACCCATTGTGTTTCCGAACTTTTCGGATATCTGCTCGATGGTGACCGGCGTGTCCTCTACGACGTCATGCATAAGCCCGGCGGCTATGGTCGTCGAATCAAGTTGAAGGTCGGCCAGGATAAGAGCGACGTTGAAGGGATGTATGAAATAAGGTTCGCCGGAAGCCCTGAATTGTTCCTTATGCGCTTCGCGCGCGAAATCATAAGCTTCCTTTACAAACTGGATATTCGCGTTCGGGTTATAGGATTTTATCTTTTCCTCTAATTGTGAAAATTCCATTTAATGAATATATACTCCATTCGTTCCAAATTGCTTCAAGAAAGCGGAGACCGGATTATATTTTATCAAGCGGCGCGTATTTTAAAAGAAGCTTCTTCTCGCCAACGTTCATGAAATTTACTTTAACCAGGCACTCGTCGCCGCGGCCGTTAGCGTCTAAAACGACGCCTATGCCCCACATCGAATGCTTGACGCGGTCGCCCGGGTTAAAGCTGACGCCGCCGAATTCAGCGCCGCCGTCATCGCAGGCGGACTGCGGTTCATCTTTCGAGATTCTGGCCTTGATGCGGGCCGCCACAGCGGAAACCGCGCTGCTTTTATAAGAACCGATGTCCTTCGAGCCGATGTCCTTCGAACCGTAAGCATCGTCTTCGTAATTCGCGGGCTGATAAGTTTCGTCACGGTCAGCATGAAACACGGGTTTTTGACGCGTCATCTGAGGTATGCTATTTAAAAATTCCTCTTCGCATGATATATTCAGAACAAGCGATTCCGGTATTTCCGAAACAAAACGCGAGACAGGATTAGTGAATACCGATCCGAATATGCGTCTCTGCCTTGTGTGAACAAGATAAAGCCTTTCGCGGGCCCTTGTCATTCCAACGTAACACAGGCGCCTTTCTTCGGCGATATCGAAGTTTTCATCGCTGCTGTGCTCGTGAGGAAACAGTTTTTCTTCCATGCCGAACATGAACACGACTGGAAATTCAAGGCCTTTTGCTGAATGAAAGGTCATCAGGGTCACGGCGTTCTCTTTATCGTCGATTTCGTCAAGATCGGTTATAAGCGTCACCCTTTCGAGAAAGCCGGAAAGACCGTTTTCGTTGGGAACTTCGTCGAATGTTTCCGTAAGAGAAAGAAATTCGTTCACGTTCTTCGACCGATCTACGGTCTGAGAGGAGTTTATGACCTTTAATTCTCTTAAGTAACCCGTTTTTTCAAGAATGTTTCTCGTCAGTTCCGTGACATTGCATTTTTTAGCGTCCTCGCGCAGCTCGTTTATAAGATCTACGAAGTTAAGCGTCGTATTCTTGGCCTTGAGCGGAAGATCCTCTATTTCGGTAACGCGGGACAAAGCCTCGAATATGGATATCTTCATCTGTTCTGCGAAAGATATGAGCGAATTTATTGATTTTTCACCTATGCCGCGGCGCGGAACATTAAGTATCCTTTTCAGGCTGACGTTGTCTTTAGTGTTTAAAACCAGCCGCAGATATGAAAGGATATCCTTGATCTCCTTGCGCTGGTAAAACTTGACGGAACCCACCATTTTATATGGTATTCCTTCCTTTATGAGCGTTTCTTCGACGATGCGCGACTGCGCGTTGGTCCTGTAGAAGAAAGCGAAATCGGAATATTTTTTATCTTCGCGATAGATCACCTGCCGCATCTGGTTGATAGCGAATATAACCTCGGCCTGTTCGTTCAAAGCCTCATAAATGGTTATTTTTTCGCCTTTATCCCCGCTTGTCCAGAGGGTCTTTTCACGCCGGCTCATATTGTTTTTTATGACTTCGGAAGCCGCCAGCAATATGTTTTTGGTGGAACGGTAATTCTGCTCAAGCTTGACCACAGAGGCGCCCGGGTAATCTTTTTCAAAATTAAGTATCGAGCGGACATCCGCGCCGCGCCATGAGTAGATGGAATTGTGAACGATAAAGCCGTCGACCATATAATTGTGAAGATGTTTCACCGAAAGGTCATAAACAAAACCCTCATAGTCTATAACTTCGACTCGGGATATCATGAGTTCTTCTATGCGTGTTTCCTTGTGGTTGAAATAAGGAAGTATCATCTGTTCGTGCAAATGAGACGCCGGCATTTGATAAAACGGCGGTTTTGAGGTAAGCTGCGCTTTTTCTACCATAAGCAGATCATCCAGGCCTGAAATGGTTTTAGCGAACTGAACGACGTCGGTATAATCCTGCCTTACGGCCTCTATTTTCCATTTATCCAGGGCCTCACTGCGTATGGAAGCTCCGCCGGCCGCTCTTATCACGTTGACAGCCTGTGAATTGACGTCGATATTCACCCTGTGGTGAAACCATCCGTTCTCCGCCGTCCGCTCGGTCGAACCGAACATCGTAAGACTTAAGACCTTCGGTGAAGTGGCGCTTCTGGTCTTGGCTATGGAAATATAGTGCGGGTGCTCCTCGTAAAGCATGAGATCCTTCATTAGTATCTCCGCGCGTACGAAGGTATCGATCTCCTTGTACATATAATCGATCTTTTCCTGGTCCACGGTCACTCTGTTGGAGCGCGAGCTGAAATGAAGCGTAGGTATGCCGTATTTCGTAGCGTAAAAACTTTCATAAAAATACGCGTCTTTTGGATTTTTGCATATTTTCATTATCCATACTTTGTCGCCTTCCTCCAGGTCATGGCGGCGCGATTCGGTGAAAACCGAAAGTCCCTGGCAGACGCCGATCTTATAACCGAAAGTTTTACGATACATGAGATAAACGTATATCAGAGCCTGAGAGCCGTTATATTTGGCGAAAAACAAATGGTTCGGCGTGGTAACGATGCTCTTTCCGTTTTCAAGCGTTACTCTGACGGCCTTGCCGGAATAGGGCTTTCGCATAACTTTATCTACCTGGGAAAGGTTGACGGTATCGTGTCCGGCGCAGGCTACGACGGAAGAACCTTCCATGAAATTTTCGATCTTCTGATATCCGGAAGGCGTAAGCACCGAAACGTTAGCGGCTACGCACTGGTCGTCATCGCCAACGACGCATATGTTTTTATGCGACGACGAAAGCGTTTTTATAAGCACGTACTGGGAATAATTGATATCCTGATACTCGTCGACGAGCAGATATTTGAAGCGCGACTGATAAAGTTTTAAAACACGGTCCGAAGATTTTAAAAGTTTTACGGCCAGATATATTATGTCGTCAAAATCAAGCGCGTTATTTTCCTTGAGCTTTTTATTGTATAAGGCGTATATCGCCGCCACGTTTTTTTCACTAGCGGCCGAATCGGAATCGCGGCTTAAAATATATTCGTCTTCCGATATAAGGTTGGCTTTCGCGAGCGATATCTTGTTTTGAACCGCGCG
>CAZJFS010000071.1:13953-20831 GCA_964545075.1 uncultured bacterium | reverse complement strand
AGAGAGATAATTATACTGGATGTGGAGGATTACCATGGAAAATGAAAAAAAATATTATATGCCAGATTATGCCGTCCATCCCGGCGAATACCTTGAAGAAGTTCTTGAAGCACGTGAAATAAAAAAAAGAGAACTTTCGGATCGACTTGGCATAAGTGTGAAGCACTTAAGCCAGATAATAAATAAGCAGGCTTTATTAACTGCCAATATGTCCGTGAAACTTGAAAAAACACTTGGAATATCGGCTAACATATGGAACAATCTCAATGCTAATTATTCGCTTTTTGAAGCACGTGCTAAAGACCTAAAGTCTTTACGCAATAAAGAAGAATGGCTGAACAGTTTTCCTATAAAAGAACTTATAAAATATCGGTTTATTTCCGGTGCAAAAAATAGCACGGCTATTATTGAATCTCTTTTAAAATTTTTCAGAATACCCAGTCCTAAGCAATGGAATGAATATTATGGTAATTTAGATTCCGTATGTTTTAGAAAATCACCGGCTTATTCTGACGACCTAATGCATATAGCATCGTGGCTTCGTGCGGGAGAAATTCTTGCTCAGGATGTTATAACTGAAAATTTTTCAAAGGATAATTTTAAAAAAAACCTTTTAGAAATAAGAAAACTTACAATTAAGGATCCTAGAGAATTTCAATCAAAAATAAAGGATTTTTGTGCAAAGTCAGGCGTAATACTGGTATTTTTACCTGAATTCGAAAAGACCCACTTAAGTGGCGCTACGCGTTGGCTTACTTCCGATAAAGCATTGATAATAATGAGTTTACGTTATAAAACAAACGATCACTTCTGGTTTACTTTTTTTCATGAAGCTGGTCATATTTTGTTACATGGTAAAAAAGAAATATTTATAGATGACTCCAAGGGCTATCTGTCGAACGAAGAAGAAGAAGCCAATCGTTTTGCGAGAAATATTATTATATCCGAAGATGAATATAAAAAATTTATTTCTAAAAAGAAATTTTTTGATGTTGATATAAAGACTTTTGCTGAAAAAATTGGTATACATCCTGGAATTGTAGTTGGTATGCTTCAACATGATAAATTAATAAAATTTAATTGGCACAACAAATTTAAGGAAAAATTTGAATTTAAACATGAAAAGATTATTGGATAAATAAAGGAGTTCGGCCAATGTGGCAATCGTCAAGAAACGTCTTGTCTATATCTCTGACGAGATAATTAGTGTGACCCTAACGGCCGACATTAACGTCTTTGCGAATCGTAATTTTCCTGCCACCATTGTGCCACCAAAATTTCCGAAAACGACCGAAACTGATTGAAAACATATAAAATGCGGTAACCGGTCTTAACTAGCAAAACCATCATAAATGAAAGCAAATGGCAAAATGATGAAAGAGACCGAAATTCGTCCATTCCTACTCGAAATCGAGTGTCCTGGTCAAACGGGACCCTGAGTTCAAATCTCAGTCTCTCCGCTTAATTAAGGGAAGACGAAGTTTATCTTCGGCTTCCCTTGATCATTTTTCGGGCTTGTTTTTAGGAAAAAACGTCATATTTTTTCATAAGCCTCCATAGAGTAACGCGGCTGATTTTCAAATATTCTGCCACTTTATTTCTATTATTATTGAACTTTTTCAAAGCAGCGGCAATGCTCTGTGATTCGGTTTTAAATTTGGCTGATTTTAGCCTTGATTTATTCGTTTTTACATTTTGTTGTCCGGGGGTGAGAGTCTTTAATAACAGTTTTTGATATTCGTCTGAAAAATGTTTTAAATTAAGCGTATCTTCCTGGCAGAAAATAAATGCATGCTCCATCATGTTATGAAGTTCGCGTACGTTTCCTGGGTAATCGTAAGACATGAGCATTTCATATGCTTTCGTTGAGATTTTGTTAATATTTTTTTTATATTTGTGCCTGAGATCAATCAAAAAGTGGCTGATCAACAGTTCAATATCCTCGAATCTGTCTTTTAAAGGCGGAATAGTCAGATGAACGATCTTGAGCCTATAAAAAAGATCTTCTCTGAATTTCTTCTCTTTTATGAGATTAACAAGATTTCTATTTGTTGCTGCTACTATTCGTACATCAGCCTTGTATGATTTGTTACTTCCAAGCGGTTCAAAACGTTTTTCTTCGATGAAGCGAAGTAGCTTCACCTGCATGGAAAGTGGAAGATCGCCTATTTCATCGAGAAATATAATTCCTCCGTCTGAAGTTAATATTTTTCCAGGATGGTCTTTTTTCGCGTCCGTAAAAGCTCCTTTTACGTATCCGAAAAGTTCTGATTCGAGAAGATTTTCTGGCAGCGCTCCGCAGTTAACCGTCGCAATCGGCTTATTACAACGTTCTGATAGAGAGTGAATGGTTTTTGCAATGAGATTTTTGCCAGTGCCAGATGGTCCTTCAATGAGGATATTACAATCTCCAGAGGCAATCGACGGTAACATGTTTACTATTTTCAATACTTGTGGGCTTCTTCCAATAATGTCTTTATAAGTAAATTTTTCAAGCAATTTATTTTTTGCATTATTGTATTCCTCTTCGAGAAGTTTGAATTCATCAATATCCGAAAGCGTTCCGATAACCCTGACAGGAGCTCCATTATTATCACGAACTATTACTTTTGCTCGTGAGAGGCACCACTTATATGTGCCATTGGCCCAAATGCGGTGTTCGCATATAAACTGGTTGCTTTTTCCATTTATATGATCGAAAAAACGTTTTTCTACTTTTGGACGATCTTCCAGGCATATTCTTTTAAACCAGGTTTCGAGATCGAGATTGTCATTTTTGGTCTTAATACCTGTGATAAGCTTCCATTTATCGGAGTAATGCATTTCTTTGGTTTTTATGTTATAATCAAAAACGCCATCTCCACTTCCCTCCAGCGCAAATTTCCATCTTTCATCACTTAATTTTATGGCATCTTCCATTTTTTTCTTTTCTGTTATGTCCGTGTGAATTCCGACAAGGGCTGTAATATTACCAGCCTCGTTTTTCAGTGATGCTACAATAACATGAGCCGGAAATGTAGTTTTGTCCTTTTTAGGGCACATAGTCTCGAATTCCATATATCCGATTTTTTGAATTTGTTCGAATTTTTTCTTGTCATTGGTTTTCATATCTTCAGTAAGCCGGACTTCGAGTATATGCTTTCCAATAATATCTTCTTTTTTCCACTGAAACATGGTTTCCATGTGCTTGTTCCAATAGATATAACGCCCATTAAAATCAGTAGCACCTATAGCGCAATTGATGTTTTCAAGGAGAAACGCCTGAAATTTTATCTGTTCATTTGCATGCTTCAGATCGGTTATGTCTTCGATTATAATGGCCAGAGTGTTGTTATCAGTCATAAATGCTTCGGTTTTATAAAATACCAGCTGGTCGGTCAGTCCACATTCGAAAATGGCGGGTTCGTTGTTTTTACATGTATTAGCGATTGTTTCGAACCACTCTGGAAGCATCATCTTGAAAACATCGCCAAATTCTTTTCCGGTGGTTTCGCTTGTTTTAATTCCTGAAATTGTTTCGAATGCCTCGTTAATATATATTACGTGGCTTTTCAATATCTCATCGATTTTAAGACCTTTAATAGATACCATCACGAACGCTTTTGACATTGCATTTAAAACTTTGAGGTAGCTGTTATCGATATTTATCATATATTATTCACCCATGTTTTAAGGTTACTTATTTGATTATACACATGTGCCACTATATTTTCAATCCATATTTGTTTCAATGTTTTATGGTTGAAATAAAGAAAATGCTTAAAACACTTGATATAGTGATAAAGACGGCGCGCCGATAAATAGCGAAATATTTCTGCATTGAAACGGCTTGTTCTTCGAATTTATTTTTGGTTTTCACTAAAATCATAGTGCCCGGCAAGTTTTAAAGCGACCCCCGAGCCAATGCTAAACAGGTTAAACTGTAAAAATCTGTTCTCGCCACCAGATATCAGTATTTCATCGTTTTTTTAATTTTGCTTGAATATTTTTTATGGTCATTATATAATAGTTGCGTATTATTAAATATTTAAATGTCTGAAAAACCTGCTTTTTAGCGGAGAATATCATTAAACATTAATATATGGCTTGAAAAATTATTTCTGAATCGGGAGCAATGATGAGTCAGGACCGCACCGCCGCAAAATCTCTTTTTTTCGAAGGCGTCAGCCATATGGAATCAGGAGACTTTCCTCTCGCTGAAGCGTGTTTTCGTGAAGCCGTTCAAACGGCTCCGGATTTCGCTGAAGCCTATGCCAATATCGGTTTTCTTCTCGATAAAAGAGGCGTTCTGGATGAAGCCGAAGCGTGTTTTAGACGCTCCATCGCTCTCAATCCTAAATATTTTGAAGTTTACCTGAATCTGGGCGCGCTTCTTTTAACACGGAAGCGATTGGAAGAGGCCGAGGTGACTTATAATAAGGCTATGGCGCTTAATCCGCATTCTCCCGCCGTCTGGTCGAATCTCGGGATGGTCTATGCCTGCGCGAAGCGTGAGGCTCAAGCGGAAAAATGTTACCGCACGGCCATGGCGCTGGATGAAAAATATGACAAAGCCCGCTTTAATCTAAGCTATCTGCTTTTGCGTCAAGGCCGTTTTGAAGAAGGCTGGAGCGTTTTTGAGTCGCGCGACTGGTATGCGTCGATGACGCGCTATTTTGCGTGTCCCCGCTGGCGTGGGGAATCTCTGCTCGGAAAATCCATACTTATAGGCTATGAAGCGGGCCATGGCGATATGATCCAGTTTTGCCGCTACGCGGCCGTATTAAAGGCGCGGGGGGCGTCCAGCGTTACGTTAATTTGCCATCCGGCATTAAAAACGCTTTTTGCGACGCTTGACGCGGTAGATACGCTCATCGCTTTTGATGAAGAAGTGCCGCGATCGGGTTGGGACTTTTGGACCCCGCCTATGAGCATTCCTTACTATTGCAATACCCGCGTCGATTCGGTTCCAGCGGATATTCCATATTTACGGGCCAGGCCTGATCTGGCGGCAAAGTGGGAATTGGCAATGCCCGCGCGCGGCGTTCGCGTCGGCCTGGTGTGGAAGGGAAATCCTAAATTTGAAAACGATGCCGATCGTTCCATTGCGTCTCTGGATTTGCTCAAGCCTCTGGGCGCCGTGCCCGGCGTGAGCTTGATCAGTCTGCAAAAAGGGGCGGGAGAAGATGAAGCCATTAGGCCGCCTGAAGGCATGTCTATAACTCATGTGGGTTCCGGGATAAAGAGTTTCGAGGATACGGCGGCTATCGTGTCGAACCTTGACCTGGTCATTTGCGTTGATACCGCCGTAGCCCATTTGGCGGGCGCTCTCGGAAAAACATGCTGGGTATTGTTGCCGGAATATATCACTGACTGGCGCTGGCTTAGCGGGCGCACCGATTCGTTATGGTATCCGCGCGTTATGCGTCTTTTTCGCCAGTCCGAAACGGGCGAATGGCGAACCGTTATTTCCGCCGTAGCCGCGGCCCTTGAGCAGTTTGCGCAAGAGAGAGCTTCTCGTTAAAGCTGTTTGACCATACCGGCCAGATTTTAGAATTCTTTATGGAACATATTTTAAAATTTATAGTATGATATAAGTGATTAATGCAATCGAAATATTTCAGAAAAAAATTAAATATGGTCATATAGAGGAGGCATCAATTATGTTATCAAAATATCGTTGCGGTATTTTTACGTTTAGCGCGTCAATATGTATGTCGTTTTTAATAATGTCTAATGCGTCGGCGTCGAGTATCGGTGAAATTAATAGCGTGCTTCAGGGTGAAAATGTTTCTGAAGCCGTTAATTCCACGACCGATTCAGGGGATGAATCAATATCCGAAACTTGCGTTAGATCCACAACCGGCCCCGTTATGGGACGGGTAACCGCGATGTATAAATTAAATGTTCGTAAATCGCCCGGCGGTGAAATAATCGCGGGTTTTGAGCCTGGAACGATTGTCGAGATACTCGGCCGCGAAGGCGAATGGTTTCGCATCCGCTGCGGTACGACGACCGCCTACGCTCATACATCGCTCGTGGCTGTCGAATCGGGAACGCCAAAAGTCGTTGAATCAAATATTACTCTTCCGGCTAAAGGAACGGTCATGGCCAAATATCAGCTGAACGTTCGCAAACTGCCCTGGGGCAAGATCATAGATGGCTATAAACCCGGCGTTCAGGTAGAAATTATAGCATGTGACGGCGAATGGTATCGTATCCGTCATGGCGACGGAGTCGCCTATGTTCATCGCGACCTTATAAAAGTCAATGGAAATACGGCGGCCGATACTACGACATCAGCTCAAACTGAAACTTCAACGGAAACCTCCACACAGCCGGAACCTTCGACTGGAACCTCGGCTAAGCCCGTCGCAAGCGGCGGCATCAACGGCCCCGCTATTCCAGCCGAATTAATGCAGGGTCTGGAAGCCGCGAAGCGTTCAAAATGGCTTACGTCCCATAAATGCCTTCAGTTCGCCGGAACCATCGCTCATGAAGCCGGCGCTCCCGACGGCCAGGACACATATACCCAGCCCCAGCACGCCTGGCCGGCTGACACCACTCTGCGCGGAAGCTCTATCAATACTCTTCCTGACGCGGTAGCGGCCGGCAAATTGCTGCCCGGAATGCTCGTTCATGTGAAGATACATTATGATAAGGACCCCGCATATCATGTGTCGAACGACGCTCACCACTGGTTCATTTATATGGGTAAAGACGAGCAGGGCGTTCCCCGTTTCGCCGATAATACTCATAAAGGCAATTTGCAGACGGCCAATGACGTATATAGCAACATGAAGGGCTGGTCGAATTCCAAGAAATATGGCGACGAGAAATACGGTTATATTCCGCGCGTCACGGCGGTTCACGACCCATTCGCCAGCAAGCGTTAAGAT
>CAZJFS010000071.1:0-13853 GCA_964545075.1 uncultured bacterium | reverse complement strand
ATATATAAAAAAACAAAGGGTTTCGCTTTACCGCGGCGCCCTTTGTTTTTTATACGGTTATTATTTTTTCAGGCAAATGAGGCTTATTTTTCTTTTTTTTGCGCGCCTTCGCGTTTTTTGTTGAGAAATTCCTTTGCGTCATCTTTCTGCGATTTAAAAAAGTCCTTTAAAATAGTTTCGAGCTCGGTTCCGTCCTTGGTTTTATCCGCTATCAGTTTATCCAGAAATTCCATGTTTTCAGCGTTCTTTTTTTCGTGGAATTTTTTAAATTCCTCATATTCGGATTCAAGTCTGGCAATCATTTTATTTTTCATCGCCTCGGGCATAGATTTTCTCGCTTCCATTCTTTTTTTCACAAAATCCAGCGTTTCAGCGTGCATTTTGTCGCGGAATTCGCAATTTTCATTGTAATGAGCGGTTTTGAATTCTTTTATAGCCTTTAATTTTTCATCTCGCGCTGATCCCGTGAGGGTTTTCATGAATTCTTGCGCGGCCGTATCTTGTTTTTCAAGATATTCTGCGGTTTTCTTTTCTTGCGCCTGGCGGAATTCCTTCATAGCCGGGTCCATGCCGCCTTCTCCGGTTTTTTGCCCGTGTGAATTCGAAACAAAAAACAAAGTTGAAGCTATGACCAGAAATAGCGCGGCCGCAAGCTTTGGAAAGTGATTTTTCATAAAAATTGCTCCTCTTTTAAGTACATAACTATTGATATTAAACGCAAGAACATCTTAACATTTTTATAAAAAAATGGCAATAATGAAAAAATGATATAAAAATAATCTCTGTCAAAAATAATCCCTTGAATTTAAAATATCGTTATGATAAAATGAATTGGCATAAAAATGTATTGATCTTTATTTTTTACAAAAGGACATTGGCAATATGCTCAATAATGCAAATTTTGATAATACGCATAAATTCGCGGCCAATGATCGGGATATCTACCGCCTGATATTCGAGCGCTCAAAAGACGCCGTTATTCTTACTGACGGATCTTTGCGTATATTAGAAGCTAATCGAGCCGGATGCGATCTTCTCGGATATGATATTAAAGATATCGCCGGAGTAAAAATAATCGAAATTATTCATTTAGAAGATCATGTTTTGTGCCCTTTTTTAAACGATATTTCAGCTATAAAAGAAAAACAAGTTTATTGCGCGCGCGTTATAAAAAAAGATAATGCCGTCATAAATGCTGAATTGTCAATTGATAAACTTGCTGATGATATCTTGATTATATCTATAGGCGTTTCAAAAAATTTCAGTTTTGCCGGCCATTTTACAAACGACAACAAAATAGAAAATACGCTTCGCGCATCCATTGACGCTCTTCCAGTATGGATCTGCTGCATCGATACCGAAGGTAAATATTTTTTCGCGAATAAATATTATGCATCCACCTTTAAAATTCCTCTGGAAAATATCGAAGGGCATAATTTCAAGGAATTTTTTCCGCCCTTATTATACGAAAAACATAAATGCTGGGTTGATGAATGCTTAAAAACGAGGCGATCGATTACTTTTGAGGATGAAGCCGATTTTGGAAACGGGTTAAAGGCTTATCTATATGGCATATATACGCCTTTATTAGCTGACGATAATACGGTTTATGGCTTGAGCGCCGCGGTTTTTGATATCACCGCCAAAAAAGAACTGGAATTAAGGATCAATAGAGCCCTGGATGATCTAAGGGACAGCGACGAAAAATACAGGGCTCTGGTTGAAAATTCGATCTGCGGGATCGGAATGTCGCAGGACGACAAAATTATTTACGCTAACCGGACTCTTATGAAAATGTATGGTTACGATGATTTCAACGAATTTTCATCGAAAAAACTTATCGATTACCATCCGCCGGAATCCCAGAAATTTCTTAAAGCGCGGAGAGAGAAAAAAAACCGCGGCGAAATCGT
Source organism: uncultured bacterium (assembly GCA_964545075.1). Taxonomy (GTDB): domain Bacteria; phylum Muiribacteriota; class UBA9980; order UBA9980; family UBA9980; genus DAOPXV01. The sequence continues at coordinate 11,940 of CAZJFS010000071.1, read as the reverse complement.
TCCCTGTGAATTTGAGATTGACGTTATCCATAAAGACGGAACGCTCAGAACATTTCTTCTCAACGCGTCGGAAGTAAAAATTAATAATAAAAACTACTCCCAGACCACTTTTATCGATATTACCGAAAGAAAGAAAACTGAAAAAAAATTACAGGAATGGGTCGATCGCTATGAATACATCGTTGCCGCCTCGGGCCAGATCGCATATGATTATAATGTAGCGACGGGTGAAATATTATGGGGGAGCACTATCGAAAAGGTCCTCGGTTACAGCCTTGAAGAAATAAGCGGGGGATTTAGTCAATGGGTCGAAATGCTCCACTCCGAAGATAAGGAAGAAGTGCTTCGAAAATTGAGCGCCGCGGAACTGAATTGTTCGTTTTTCGATGCCGAATATCGTTTGAAGCATAAAGACGGACATTATGTATGGGTCAGGGACAGAGGTTTTTTCGTGGCTGATGAATCGGGGAAAGCCTTCAAGCAGCTCGGAATGATGGAAGATATAGCGGATCGTAAAATGGCGAACGACGCTATAATTAAAGCCAAGGAACAGGCCGAGGCGGCCAGCAGGGCGAAAAGCCTTTTTCTGGCGAATATGAGCCATGAGATCAGGACGCCCATGAACGGCATCATGGGTTTCACTAATTTAATGGGAATGAGCGGCCTTAACGATAAGCAAAAAGAATTTAACAATATCATTAAAATGTCCTCCACGCATCTGCTGGGGCTGATCAACGATATACTTGATTTTTCGAAACTCGAGGCGAAAAAATTAAAACTTGAAAACAGTATTTTTAATATTAAAAATGCTTTGAATAATTCGATAAAACTTGTATTCGAACAGGCCGCGGATAAAAAAATCCAGATTGAAACGTACGTGGATGAACGCATAACTTATGATTTAAACGGAGATCAGCTCAGATTCAAACAAATCATAATAAACCTTTTGACGAACGCCATAAAATTCACTTCCGCCGGAAAGGTCGGCGTAAATATATTACAGTTATCTAAAAGTGAAGATATATCAACGATTTCGATAGAAGTTTACGATACCGGCATAGGCATTCCCGCTGAAAAGACGGGCGAGATTTTTGAAATGTTCCATCAGCTTGACGATTCGACCAGTAAGCGCCATAGCGGAGCCGGTATAGGGCTTTCCATCGTAAAAGGCATCGTAGAAATGATGAACGGAACTATAAAAGTTGAAAGCGAAGTCGGAAAGGGAAGCCGTTTCATTGTCGCGCTGCCTCTCAAAATCGCGGACAAGGAAAATTGATATATCCCATTTTTTTGCGCCTTTATTTTTTATCCGCGTTGTTTTCCTGTTTGACTTCTGAAAAATCCGCGGGCTTGAATAATAACGATTTTCCGAGATCGTTATACGAAATAGCGAATTCTATGTGATCTCCGACGGCATGCGCGACCTCGGCGCTTATAACGAGGGAGTCCTTCGTGAAATAAAAAGCCCTGGATACGTTTTTAAATTCGCTCAATAATTCTTTTTTGTCGAAACCGGCCATAACGTCCTTGAGCGCGCCCTCGGATTCGAGGTTGAGGTCATCGCCGCGCGGCGCGTATTTGCCTTTCAGAAATTTTTCAACCAGGCTTTCGTCTATCGTTACAGCGTCGCTTAACTTGATTATCTTCAAGGCTTTCAGGTCGATATTGGCCGCGTGGATCATATCCACCGGATGCGCGGCGTGCTTTACGTTAGCGAAGCCGGAATATTTCACGCTCAGCATATTCGATCCGTTATATTCTATCGTGAAATTAGCGTCTATTTCGACGTTTTTCAATTCTTCGGCGAACGGGCTCTTTATCGCGAGCGCGTCGTTTTTTATGATTTCGTTGATCTTCGCCATTTTTACGGTATCGCTCATGCCGGATATCCGCGGGTAATTTATCTTTATCTTTTTATCGGCATGCCTGACCGTTTTAAATTCGAGGCCGGAACCGTAAGCGTTAATAACGCCCGTGAATAGGACTGATGCGCCAAACGCTAATATAGCCGTAACAAAGAGGATAAAAAAATTTTTTTTCATGACTGCAATTTCTCCTTGATTAATCAACATGTTATCAACATAAGTTTTAACCCTTAAAGGGCTTCGCATATTCTATCACATCGAAAGCCTTCAGGTAAAGTATTTTCTGGTGAGGCTCCCATATCGTTCCGGCATGAAAAAAATTAAAAAAGTTTTATTCGTTCCAGCGGAATAATACTATCATTAAACTATGATTTGATTTTTAAAAGGCATGATGGTTAAAAGATATTGATTAGAAAAATAAAAAATGATACAATAATGCTTCGATTAGGTTAATTCTATTATGGAGGCTGCCGTGGGGATCGCTGAAGATTTTATAATAATTTTAATTTTAGGGCTTATTTCGGGTTATATATCGCACAGGCTGAATTTGCCGTTATTTCTCGGCTATATAGTTTCCGGAATTATAATCGGCCCTTATACTGGAGGAATAACTGTTTCCAGCGTTCACGGGATCGAACTTCTGGCGGAGATAGGCGTCGCGCTTCTGCTTTTTTCGATAGGACTCGAAGTGTCTTTTGAAGAATTGAAGGATGTTAAATATATTGCGCTGATAGGAACGCCGATACAGATGCTGGCCACCGGAGCCGCTGGATATTTTGGCGCGAAAATGATCGGCTTTATGGAACAGCCGGCTATGGTTATGGGCGCGATAGCCTCGCTTTCAAGCACCATGATCGTCATGAAGATACTCATCAACAGAAAGCTTATGGGAACGCTTTCGAGTAAAGTTATGCTGGCCATGCTTATCGTTCAGGACCTTGCGGCCGTGCCTATAATCGTTATCATTTCGAGCATGAATTCGTCTTCTTCCGGTAAATCAAGCCTTTTTCACACGCTTTTAGCCGCCGTTATTTTTCTGATCTTTATCATAACGGTAGGGACGAAACTTATTTCGGCCATGTTTAAAAAGATAGCGAAATTAAATTCTCCCGAGCTGTTTTTGTTATCGGTAGCCGCGACGGGGCTCGGCGTGGGATATATTTCTTATCTTAACGGACTTTCGCTGGCGTTCGGGGCTTTCGCGGCCGGAATGGTCATGAATCAGACCGAATACGGCCACAAGGCGATAAGCGATATTATTCCGCTGCGCGATATTTTCGTTCTCATGTTTTTCGTGTCCATCGGAATGCTCTTCGATCCGGCGTTTTTTATAGCAAGAGCGGGAGAAATATTTTTTTTAACGGTCATCGTTTTGATATCTAAATTCATTATTTTCTGGGTCGTGTGCCGCGCCTTCGGGTATTACAATATAATTCCTCTGGCGGCGGGGCTCTGCCTTTCACAGATCGGCGAGTTTTCTTTCGTTATAGCGACTCTTGCGCTCAAGGAAAACGTCATTACCCGCGACTCATATTCCATAATGCTTTCAGTAGCGGTGATAACGATGTTTATATCGCCGTTTTTATCGATGCTCACGACTCCTATATACGCGATGAGAAAGAAAAAAAATATGGAAGATTCTTTTCAATCGTACAATTTTAATTCGGATATGGAAAATGAGAGGATAATTATAGCCGGTGGCGGCGGAATGGGATCATACGTCGGAAGCGCTCTTAAAGAACTGGGATATGATCATGTAATTATAGAACTGGATTTCAAAAACATTGAAAAGTTGAAAGCGATTGGCTGCCCGGCGATATACGGCGACGCTTCCCAGGTGAACGTCCTCGAGGCCGCGGGCGCTAAAAGATCTTCAATGCTTATCGTTACGATACCTTCGGTCATGATTTCGTCCCAGGTGATCGAAAGCGTAAAACTCATAAATCCTGAAATCAAGATAATCGTCAGAGCGGAAAACACTGATTACGCGATTGAATTGATGGGCAAAAATATTTTCTCCGCGATTCAGCCGGATTTTGAAACCGGGCTTGAAATGATAAGAAAATCGCTTTTTCATCTTGGAATGTCGCCCGCCGGGATACAAAATTTCATCGACCGTCTTAATGACGACCGCGTTAAAAAGATAATAGGCGTCGAAAATTTTCACAGAAATATCGATAGCTTTAAAAATGCGACGGCGCTATTTAGGATGCGCTGGTTTGAAATACCGGACGGGTCAGGAGCTGACGGAAAGTCTATCAGGGAAATGGATATCAGGAAAAAAACCGGGATTTCTATAGTTGGAATTTACAGCGCTGAAAAATTTCAGCCCAATCCCGATCCGGCTTATATTTTAAAATGCAACGATCTTCTTGCGGTGATCGGAGAGCAGAACAATCTCAATAATTTTGACGATCTGATGAAATAAAAAAAAGCGGTTATGCCCTTAAAAATATCTTACGCTTTTAAATGTCCTTTTTATGGTTTTGCGGTATTTATATTCAGGATAGCCGAATATGACCGCGAGGCCGCTTTTGACGTTCGACGTGATCCTGTATTTATTTCTTAATTTAGCGCCGGCCCCGCCGATCATTGGCGCTATGCTTCCGATCATGCAGCTTCCCAGGCCGAGCGTTTCCGCTCCTATCATGGCGTAGGTGGCGGCTATATAGGTGTCGGCGTTATCCGCAAGGCTCGAGTAAAAAAACATCATTGCCGGGGCGTCGTATAAAAGCCAGTTCTCGTTTTTCTCTCTTTTTTCAAGTATGGCGTTCATCCATGGGGCTATAAACGTGGCGAATCCGTTATATTTTTCAGTTCCGGTAAAGGGCTTCATTATCTTTAACGCCAGAGGCGAGATAAAAGGCTTCATTTTTTTAAAACTGTCGATGAGTTCGAATGAAAAATCTCTGACCTTTTCGCGGCCGCTTATTACCAGCAGGTCTATTTCGGGCGGAGTGATCGAGGGCGGGGCGTAGGATGCGAATTCTATTATTTTATTCAGCGTTTCCTGCGCTACGGGCTTGTTTTTATTGAAATGGCGAATACTTCTGCGGGTCGCGACGACCTTTAAATAATCGTTGAATTCAAGGTCTTTTCCGGTTTTTTCGATCGGCGAAAAATCGGAACTTGAAAGGCATCTGCCTTCGACCATTATGGCGTCTTTCGGGCACGCCGCAACGCACTGGCCGCATCCGAAACACCCGAGTATCGTTTTATCGCTTATTTCGACCTTACCGTTTTTCATTACCATTGACCCGTTCACGCAGATGGTGGCGCAAAGGCCGCAATTTACGCACTTTGTTTGATCTATCGTGATTTTAGCGTTTTCCGAAGCTCTCGACGTTACAACAGGCACAAAAATCCTCCGTTATATACTTTTTTCATCAGGCTGATATATTAAAACTTTCCAACTTTCAAATTCTACACATTTTTAAATAATTTGTCAAGACGGCGATAGCGATCTTCGGGCTGGGCGAAAAAGTGAGCGTGCTCAGCGGAACGGGTGATTGACTAATTATTTTGTTTGTGTTACAATTTTCGACTAATAAATAAAAAGCAAATTGCGCGATGAAAAAATAAAATTATTATTGAAATAAAAAACCAGTGTCGTGGAGGAAAGAATGAAGGTAAAAATCTGGGGTTCGCGAGGTTCAATAGCGGTTCCCGGCCCTTATACTTTAAAATATGGCGGCAACACCACATGCGTCGAAGTTATTACGAGTGAAGGCCAGGCCGTTATTATTGATGCGGGTTCGGGCTTCCGGCTTCTCGGTAAAAAAATCCTCATGGAAAAGAAATCCTCCGAAATTTTTATGATCATTACACATGCTCACTGGGACCATCTTTCAGGGTTTCCATTCTTCACGCCGGCATATCTTGAAAGATACACTATAAACGTTTATGGCGGACCGGATGCCAGGGATTTTCTGGATTTATATCTTAAACATCAAATGTCGCCGCCATACTTTCCCGTCGATTTTTCCCATATGAAGGCGAAATTTAAATTTGGAAAGGATTGTCCGGATACCGGTGAAATAGGTCTCATTAAAATTTCGTCTATTCCTCTCAATCATCCTGATGGCGGGTACGGGTTTAAATTTTATAAACAGGGAAAAATATTCGTTTTTCTTACGGATAACGAAACCCGATATAGGCATCCAAATGGAAGAACTAAAGAAGAATATATTGAGTTTTGCAATGGAGCCGATCTGCTTATATATGACTCGCAATATACGGAAAACGAATATAAGCTCACCAGGGGCTGGGGTCATTCGACCTTTTCAGATGCCCTCGAAATAGGCGTCGCTGCCGGCGTGAAAAAACTTGGATTTTTTCACCATGATCCCGACAGGACGGACGCCGATCTTGATTCTCAGGTCGAACTATGCAGAAAACGCATAAAAGAAATGAATTCAGACGTGGATTGCTTCGGAGCCGCCGAAGGAATGGAAATCGGCTTATAGTGGTAATTCTTAACAGAATTAACAGAGCTGAAAATGTTGATAAGAAGAAAGACCATTTTAATAATTATCACCGCGCTTACGGTCGTGTTCGCTCTTTTGTACACGATCACCCTTAATATATTCCTCAAAAGCTATATTAATCTTGAACTTTCACACGCTGAAAGCGTTACCCTCGGTGTAAAAAAATCTCTTCAACATGATAAACGGGTCTGGAAATAAATTTGAAGTAGCTGATAATGGAACCGACGCCATAAAAATGTTCAAAGATTCGATATCATCCGGAACCCTTTACGACATAATATTCATGGATATGCAAATGCCTGAAATGGACGGGCTCGAAGCTACGAGGCTTATAAGAAGTGAGGAAACTTCGAACGGCGAACTTTTTCGCGTTCCTATCATAGCAATGACGGCTAACGTTACAATGGATGACCGCCGTAAATGTTTTGAGGCCGGCATGGACGATTTTCTGGCGAAGCCAGTAAAAAATGACGTTGTCACGGATATGATAAAAAAATGGTGTTTCATCAAAAACGCCTGATTATAATGTCGCCTTTATTTTAAATTATGCGTCGCCGTCTTTTTACATTTGACATATCGCGAACCTCAAAGTATAATAACAACGAATTTTAATATAATACCGGGCGGTGATCCGAGTTATGCCATATACCAAGAAATCATCATTTTCAAGAAAATTTTTCATGCAAAAATATAATGTTTCCGAACAGAATTTTAAAAAAGCGGCCATAACATGGGATGAATTGCTCGCGATTAAGATGCATTTTGAAAGCCATCAGGGATTTTTTAAAAATTTTTCAAATGAAATTTTAAATTCGATGAACATGTGCGGCGCGATTCATTCGGTAAAAGTACGGATAAAAAACTCCGAGCATCTGATAGAAAAAATAATCAGAAAAAATATTGAATCGATCAATGATCCCGACGCAGGCGCCCACATTTCCTATGATAATTATACGGAAACGCTCAACGATATTATCGGCATCCGCGTCCTGCATCTGTTTAAGGATGACTGGGTGCCGATACATTCTTTCATACGCGAAAATTTTCCGCTTGCATCCACGCCCTGCGCCTATATTCGCGAAGGCGACCTGAAAAATATAATCGACGCGTACGAAAAAAATGGATGTATAGTATTAAAACATCCTTTCGGCTACAGGTCCGTGCATTACGTGACTTTTAACGAAAATAAAACATTGAGGGCTGAAATACAGGTCAGGACGCTCTTTGAAGAAGCCTGGAGCGAGATCGACCATACGCTGAGATATCCTTATTTTTTAGACGACGAAATATTAAAGACATATTCCCTGATGTTAAACCGTCTGGCCGGCAGCGCCGACGAGGTCAGCACCTATATAAAAATAATTAAAGCCGAGATCGAGAATATGAAATATGATTCCGTTGAAAAAAACATTGATTTTCTTGAGATAATCGAAAAGAAAAATAAGGAAATAGAAGAACTCCGCTCACGGCTTGAAAAAGCCGAGGCCTCAAATTGCAAATAGTCGATGGCGTGTAGATTTAATAATTAGGCATCAAAAATTCAAGCAGGCCGAAAAACATTATTACAATAACTATACTAACGAATAAATAAGCCCATCCGGTGGTCCGGGAATTCAGATCGTTTATTTTTGTACGGGCCAGATAGTCTCCGGCGCGGCGTCCGGGTTTATTGCTCAGCATCGATAATAATTCGATTATAACTATCAATATGCCAGTAAATATTACTATAGTTGTATCAAAAGCCATGGGCGATTCAAAAAAACACGCTCCGAAAATGGTAAACGCCACGGCGAATGAGGCATTTCTCAACATAAGGCTTTTATAAGACGCGGGAGAGCCGTTTAGGTTCGTTATATCCAGGCCTATGAGCATTTTTCCGACGCTCTGGCAATTATAGATATCTTTGATTAAATAAAATATAAAAACAGGCATGGCAACTGTAAATAATCCTTCGGGCGTGCCATGATTGTTATTAATAAGTGTGAAAAACATCAAAAGAATCGTAATCAACGATAAAAAGAATATTAAAAACGTGTCGATAAGAAATGCCGCAATTCTCTTTGCCGGGCAGATAGCCGTTTCTTCAGCTTTATTATTTTCAACATTGTCGAACGCGTCCGGATTGACTGAAAACGCGCTTTTTTTAACCGGCTCGGGCTCAGTCGTCGAAGTTTCATTGCTTTTAATCATGCATTGTTTCAAATGCGTTTCGAACGCTTTCAATTCATGAAAAGCAAGGCTGCGCGCGTCCGGACTGACTGAAAACGCACTTTTTTTAACCGGATCGGGCTCAGCCGTCGAAGTTTCATTGCTTTTGATCCTGCATTGTTTCAAATGCGTTTCGAACGCTTTCAATTCATAAAAGGTAAGACCGCAAGCGGGGCATAAATGCGTTGAAAAATAGCCTCTCAAATCGATGATGAGCCATATGAAACCCAGAAAAATCATTATGCCGGCGGCGTTAATATCGTATAAACTTTTAAATAATAACTGAAAACCTTTAAATTTTATACCATGTAATCCCATTTCCCGATGCTCGTCGTTCTGCTTGCTCAATTCTCCATGGTTTTCGCATGAAACCTCGATATTAAATTTCTGCCTGCCGTTAACGGTGATCGCGCCGCACTTCGCCGTGTAAAGGTAGTCAGCGTGGTAATAGCTGAAAGGACAGCTGAATTTGTAGTCATAATCCTTTTTAAGCTTTGTTATATCGAATTCGCCCGGGATGAAACCTTGCTTTTTTTGATATAACGCTATCTCTTCGCTTAATTGCGTCATTTTCCATCTGCAATTTTCTTTAATCCGGCTAACTCTTCGAGGACTATAGATACTTCTATTATCGCTATTATGCCAGAAAAGCGCGAAGCCGATGATGATTATGTAGAAAGCCGGGTATTTGAATATTTTCATATTTTCCTTTTTTTATTGCTATTAATATAGTTTTCGAATATATTGAGAATTTAATTGTATAATTAATTGGACTAATTTGTCAAGGCTGATCTTTAATCGGCTCATATTGACCGGTTTTTGAAGATGCTTTATTTTGATTCCATTTGACACCGGAAAAAAAATATGATATAATTATTTTATTAATAAACTTGAAAAGGTTTGAATAATATGGTTAATTATTCATTAGTGAACCGCAACTTAATAATTTCTCTTTCCTCACGTGGTTATAGATCTATAACCACACCTGTCACTACCGTCGCTGCATAAGCAGCTGACGCTTCAATTTTTTAATTCGTTAAAATAAATTTAATATTTTGATCGGCGCTTTGCGTCCGTTCGGGTGTTTTTACGTCTAATTACTTATTAGCGAAAATATGCCGCCGGCGTTTTATGGCGCGTGACGGGAGGAATTTATCATGAATAATAATTTTAAAAACAGGGAAGAAATAGTTGAAAACATAGAAAAAAAACATCTGGTGCTCATGCCCGATGGATCTGAAATTCCGTTTGATTATAAAAAGCGCGATGATATTATGAGGGCGCTCGAAGAGATAGCCGACCCGGAACTTAAAATATTTGTCGAATCGGAGTATTTAAAAGGCGCGCCGGGAGTCGAACCGCCTTCGATAAAAATAATGCAGCAGCACGAGCTCATCGATTACGAGCCGGCCAGCGATTCGGGGCATTTCAGGTTTTACCCCAAGGGGCATCTAATATTCGAACTTTTATCGGACTGGGCCCGCGAAATAGCGGTGAACAGAATAGGCGCGATGCAGATAGATTCGCCGGTGATCTATGACTGGTCCGACCCGGAGATCCGCGAGCAGGCGGGTTCTTTTCATGAAAGGCATTATAAGGTCAGGGTGCCGGATGATGAGAATAGTGAATTCATTCTCAGATTTGCCGGTGATTTCGGGCTTTTCAAGATAATGAAGAAGGCTAAATTCAGCCATCGGGTTCTTCCATTGCGAGTTTATGAGTTTTCAAAGAGTTTTCGCTATGAAAAACGCGGCGAATTATCCGGGCTCAAGAGGCTCCGCGCCTTTCACATGCCTGACATTCATTGTTTTTGCAAGGATATCGAACAGGGTTTTTCCGAATATATGATGCTTTATAAAAACTATTGCGATCTGGCGAACGGCGTCGGAATAAAACACGCGATCTGCTTCAGGATACTTGAGTCGTTTTACAACGAGCACCGCGAGAATATAATGGAACTTGTGAAATATTCGAACAGACCTGTTTTTATAGAGCTTCTGTCTGAAATGAAGCACTACTGGGTCTTGAAACATGAATTTCAGGGCGTTGACAGCGTCGGCGGCTGCGTTCAGCTTTCCACTGTCCAGCTCGACATAAAGGACGCGGCGGTTTACGGGATAAATTACGTGGACGCGGCTGGCTCTAAAAAAGGCTGCATAATCTGCCATTCGAGCATAGGAAGTATCGAGCGCTGGATTTATCTTATCATCGAGGACGCCGTTATGAAAAAGCCTTCGATGCTTCCGCTGTGGCTTTCGCCGTCGCAGCTTCGGATAATTCCCGTTTCTGAAAAACATCTCGAATATTGTAAAAATATCAGTATTCCAGGCATCCGCTTAGACATAGACGATCGCGACGATACTCTGTCTAAAAAGATAGCGCGCGCCGGCATGGAGTGGGTACCTTACGTTGCCGTGGCCGGAGACCGCGAGCTGGCTTCGAATAAATTAAGCGTCACAAGGCGCTGTGACGGGGCGAAGCTCGAAATGTCCTTTGAAGATATCGAATGCGAGATAAGATCGCTTTGTTTGAACTTTCCTTACAGGCAGCTTCCGCTAGCACGGCTGTTGAGCGAAAGGCCTGTGTTTTTCGGATGATTTTAGCCGTTATTTAAACGAACCGCGCATCACGCTTTTTACGCTGTAATATTCAGACGTCAGCTCGATAAAAATGGAGGCCGGTCAATTCCGGTCTCCATTTTTGGCATATTGCATATGTTTTTAAATAAATCGCGCAATTTATAGTAAAATATAATTAAATACCTATTTCATTTAAACCGGAATTTGTGTTAAACTTTTAATATCTATCTTTGTTTTAGCCGTTAGTCGATGTAACGAATTTGCGGTTTTTGCGGTCTCGCGCATTATTTGAAAGAAGTTGATGTTTATGAGAAAGACTATGATTTTATCTATTATAATAATATTCATGGTTATATGCGCCTGGCGGATTACGACCGCCCAGGACCAAAAATCTGAAACTCCCGTGAACGTATCGCAGCGACTCGACTCAAATATAAGCATCGATATCGGCCATGGCGTGACGATCGATATGGTGAAAATATCAAAAGGTTCCTTCGTAATGGGAAGCGATCAATACAGCTGGATGAAGCATACCGTGAATATAACCCAGGATTTTTATATAGGAAAAACGGAAGTTACCGTGACGCAATGGAAGAATATATTATATACCGATCCGAGTTGCTTTAAAAGCGGCGATAACTATCCTGTGGAACAGGTGTCTTTCAACGACTGCGTTAAGTTTATCAACCGGCTGAATGCGATAAATCAAGTATATGGCATATTCAGAATGCCCACCGAAGCCGAATGGGAATACGCCTGCCGCGCCGGCACCACGACCGATTATTATTTTGGAACTTCAAC
>CAZJFS010000070.1:0-20849 GCA_964545075.1 uncultured bacterium | reverse complement strand
AAACACAAAATTTTTTAACATTCAAAAATGCCGTCGAAAAGCCCTCAATAAAAAACATGACTATTAAACAAACACAGCATTTTTCTTTACAAACCCTCAATTCTATGATATTATAAGTACCAATGATTTAAGATACGGAGGACTTTATGGCTCAACAAAACAGCATGGCAATCATAGAATTCCAAAAGAAATTTGGCACCGAAGAAAAATGCAAAAAGCATTTATTCAAGCATAAATGGCCTAAAGGTTTTACTTGCGATAAATGCGGTCATGACGGTTACTACCATATAGCCGATCGTAATTTATACCAGTGCAAAATATGCCGTTATCAGTCTACTATTACGACAAACACAGTAATGCATGCAACGAAAACTCCACTTTTGAAATGGTTTTGGGCGATTTATCTTGCGGCCAAGGATAAACGTGGCATTTCAGCGTTATTTCTTGCAAAAGAAATCAAGGTGTCTTATCCTACGGCCTGGGTCATGCTGCATAAAATTAGAGACTCCATGGAAAATCGAGACTCTGCTTATAGGCTTGCCGATATCGTCGAAGTAGATGAATCGTATTTTGGAGGACCAGATAACGGCGGAAAAAGAGGCCGTGGCACGTCAAAGAGCAAAGTAGTTGTTTCCGTTTCAACTACGGAAGACGGGAAAGCGCTTTATGCGAAAATGAGCGTCGTTGAAGACATAACGAAAAAAACAATTGCTGCTCTTATTGAAGAAAATGTTGATGCGGGATCGAAAATAACCAGTGATGGACTAAACGTATATAATCATTTGAAGGACTCTAAGACATACAAACATGTTCAATTGAATGCCGATTTTGAAAATCTGTCTTGGGTGCATAAAGTGATTTCTAACGCAAAAGCATACATAATGGGAACGTATCATGGTTTAGGAAAGAAACATTTGCAAAGTTACCTGAACGAATTTTGTTATAGATTCAATCGCCGCTTCTGGCAAAATCAATTATTCGATAGATTGTTAGAGGCTTGCTCTAAACACAAGGCAACTCCGGCAGCTGTTTTATCTTTATAGTCATATTATATTATACAAAAGTCAATAAAATAAACTATTTTGCCATGGCCGACGTAATAACGCCAGCGCTTTCAGTCAGCCATTTTTTCGGCAGAATCGGTTGCTTTTTTAACGGTTGCTGTTATGGGGCGCATACTGATTGTTTTATCGGAGTCGTTTTCCCGAATCTTGCCGGCGACCTGCTGCCCCGTCATCCAACGCAACTTTATGAAGCGCTCGCGTGCCTATTATTTTTTTTCGTTTTATTGGTTATCGAAAAAAGAATTGCGAAGTGGAAAGGCGCTTTATTTATATCTTATATTTATATGTATTCCTTCTGGCGATTTATAATTGAATTTGTAAGAGATGATAACCGCGGCGCGTTTTTATTCGGTCTGTCGCCTTCTCAAAATATAAGTTTAATAGGGATATTATTCGCTACGTGCCTTTTATTTTACGTGATAAGAAAAAGCGACGAATGTAAAATGCGGCCTTTAAATAATTGTAACGATGAAATGAAGGCCAGACAAAAGGGTAATAAGAAAGAGTTAAAATGACGTACGCTTAAATTAAATTGCTTTTTTATTGAAGTAGTGATATTATAATTTTCTAAATGAAATTTAAAATAAGAAGATTTCTATTATACGTTTTAATAATCTCGCTCGCGCTGCTGAATTTTCTGGACGCCTTTCACTCCGGAAAACATCATGCCGTTTTACACCATGCGGAAGTCGGCTGTCATCAAGTTCCGGCTTTTGAAAAAATAGCCGAGCCTGATAATGACTGCCCCGTTTGTTTGATTCAGAGTTCGCTTTTCACTTTTCTTACACTAACCGTTTTAAACTTTACTTTTTTAATTTCCGGATTTTATCCGGTTTTGCCGAATATCACGATATATAACTTTTCTTTTCTATCGCCTTCGAACAGGGCGCCTCCGTTCAGGTTCGTCTTATAATTCAACCAATCTTTAACACGCCAGCCATATAAAATTTAATAACGCAATAATTCCAACGGAGGATATTTATGTTTAAATATAGCCGTCAGGCTTGTTTTTTCGCTGTTTCTATTTTTCTATTTATTTTTGTGAACGGCGCTTACGCCGGAAATAAAGATGTTAAGACTATCGATGAATTAAAAACCGTAGTCGAAAAGCTGATATCGGAAAATCAAAAACAATCGGCGATAATTTCAAATCTTGAAATCCGCCTCAAAAAACTAGAAAATAATAAGGACGCCGTGGAATGGGTTTCTAATGGGAAACCCACCGAAGCCTCCCCGCAGGAAGCTCTCGACAGGGCGATTTCAGAAATAGACTCTCAAAAGGCATCGAATCAAAAACCGGCGGGGGCAAAGCAAATAAGTTTTACGGCGCCCGCTAAAGCAGCTGCATCGCAGAATTTGATCGACATATCCTATTCGGTGATGGGAACCGCCGGATGGTCCGACAAAAAAAACAACGAACTTTCAACCCTTTTTAACGGAGGCCACGATCCGAACCAGCGCGGATTCAACTTAAACGCTTCGGAATTTTCTTTGTCCGGCGCGGTTGATCCATATTTCAGAGGCGAGGCCCATATAGTTTACGTTCCGCGAGGAGTAGAGCTCGAAGAAGCTTTTTTGACGACCACGAAATTGCCCGATAATCTTCAGCTCAAGCTCGGTTATTTTTTAAATGAGTTTGGAAGAAATAACCCGACGCATCCGCATTCGTGGAATTTTATAGATAAGCCTATAATCGCGTCGAGAATTTTTGGCGCGGATGGTTTCAGAAGCGAGGGAATGAGGCTTTCATGGCTCGTTCCGGTGAAATGGTATTCGGAACTTTATCTTGGACTTCAAAACGCCAATTCGGAATCCGCCGCAAGCTTTTTGTCAGGAAAAGTCGATCCTGAATCTTCCGACAAGTTCGCGAATACGGCTTTTGATCTAGGCGTCGGCGGAAGGCCGCTGGTCTATAACGACACAAGAAGTATCGCCGATCTGGCCAGGTTTATAAGATGGGAAAATTCATTTGCTCTCAATAATAGCACGACGGCGAAACTCGGATTCTCGGGTTTATTCGGCCCGAACTCCTCCGGCGCGGACGGAAAGACAAATATTTTCGGCGCCGATATTGTTTTAAAATGGCGCCCCGAAAAAAATTTCAGGGGGTGGCCATATCTTGTTTTCGAAGGCGAATTTATGAAAAGAAAATACGCCGCGGATGGTTTCAGCGACCAGGCGAACGGCATCAGTCTTCCCTCCGATAATCTCAATGATTCCGGTTATTATATGCAGCTTGTAAAAGGGTTTAAATACGGCTGGGCGTCAGCAATACGCTATGAGAAGGCGTCCGGAAGCGGCGAAAGCATCGGGGGGCGAAGCTCCGATATTTACAGGGCCGACCGGACCAGATTCGCGCCCGTCCTGATTTATTATCCGAGCGAATTTTCAAGAATGAGGCTGCAATATAATTATGACAGGTCGGATTGCCTGCCTTCCGGAAAAGCCAACAGCTACTGGTTCTGCTATGAAATAATGTATGGCTCGCATCCGGCGCATAAATTTTAACGATAGAACAAATCTGGAGGATTATTATTATGAATAAAATAATTAACGTATTCGATATATTCGATATGCAGGCTGGTTTCAAAAAGGTTTTTATTTTCGCGATAATTCTGGTTTTGACGGTATCTATAGGTGCGGCCGATTCCGCGGAAAACGGAAAGTTGAATGTTTGCGCTACGATAACCGATCTGGGCGACATCGTTTCAAATATCGGAGGTTCCGCCGTAAACGTGACGGTTTTCGCGAAAGCCACCGAGGACCCGCACTTCGTCGAAGCCAAGCCTGGCTTCATAAAATCGTTAAGCGGCGCGGACATGCTTGTGATATCGGGCATGGAGCTTGAAACAGGTTGGCTTCCGGTTTTAATCAATAATTGCAGAAACGCGAAAATTCAAAATTCGGGGTCGGGCTACGTTGACTGCTCAAAGGTCATCGAACCGCTCGATGTTCCGGCCGCCGCTATCGACCGCTCGATGGGCGACGTTCACCCGAACGGCAATCCTCACTATCTTCTCGATCCGGTCAACGGCGCAAAAGCGGCGGAACTCATAAAGGAAAAATTATGCGAGCTTCAGCCTTCGCAAAAAAAAGCGTTCGAGGAAAATTACGCCGCGTTTATGAAAAAGTTAGGCGCCGCGGTTTTTGGCGCTGAGCTTGCGGGAAAATACGATTTCATAAAGCTGGTCAAACTTAATGAAAACGGTAAGCTGCTTGATTTTTTAAAAAGTCAGAAAGACGATTCGAAGCTTGGCGGCTGTATTGGCAAATTGCTTCCTTATTCGGCAACGAAGATTGTCGACGACCATGCGATGTGGATATATTTCGCAAACCGTTTCGGGTTCGTCATCATGGGCCATATGGAAGAAGTTCCGGGAGTGCCTCCGACGACGAAAACCATCAGGCTTCTTTCAGAAAAAATGAAGACTCAGGGCATAAAAATAATAGTGGCTTCGGCGTATTATGATTCCAGGCACGCGGACGCCCTTTCGAAGATTACGGGAGCTAACGTTTGCCGGCTCGCGAACTTAACCGGTTCAAGAGCTGGCGCCGGAACGTATATTCAAATGATTGAATATAATGCCGCGACTATATTGCAATGTCTGAACAATAAATAACGAAGATAAATCGCCGGCTGTTTCGAGCGAAGCGGCCGGCGATAAAGTTTGATTTATAGAAGGGTAAGTAAATGAACGAAGTTATTATTTCAGCGAAAAATCTGTCAATTGGTTATGGCAAGAAAAATATACTCAGCGATGTAAACGTCAAAGTAAGATCAGGCGATTTCTGGTTTTTTTTAGGGCCGAATGGTTCCGGCAAGTCGACCCTGGTGAAATCATTTTTGCGGCTTATAAAACCGAATTCCGGAGAAGTGATATACGCCGACGGATTCCGTTTTGAAAAAGACCTTGGATTCGTCCCGCAGCGTTGCGATATCAATTCTACTCTGCCGACCACGGTTCGTGAATTCGTATCTCTTGGAGCTTCGAATATGAAGATTTCAAGGGACGAGATCGAAAAAAATTACGAATACGCGCTCGAATGCACGGGTATTTCAAATCTTTCGAAAAATAGTTATTGGAGCCTTTCCGGCGGGCAAAAGCAGCGCGCGCTTATAGCAAGGACTTTAATCAGAAAGCCCCGCGCGCTGATATTGGACGAGCCGACGAACGGCCTTGACTTTCTTTCGGAGAACGCTTTGGTCAGGGTTATTATCGATTTGAAAAAGACGCAGAACATGACGGTCATAGTGGTTACGCATAATATTAATCTTGCGGCGCGCCACGGAAGCCATGTCGCCATGTTTTCGGGCGGCGGTATTATTTCAGGGCCGGGAAAAGAAATTCTCAACGAAAAAAATATCATTAAAACATATGGAGCGTCGCTAAAGGTGAAAATATGATAAATGAATTTATATTATCATGGCAGCTTTTCAAATACACTTATCTCGCCGGCTGGTCGATAGGCCTTTTGCTTTCGCTTCTGGGCGTTTTAATAGTGGCCAGAGATCAGATATTTATCGGCGCGGCCATATCCCAGGCTTCGGCGCTTGGAATTTCTCTGGCGTTGGTCATTCTGCCGGCCGTTTCCGGAATCATTCCGGAATATCTGCATGAATGTTTGATCGTAGCCATGGCGGTTATCTTTTCAATAGCCGCGTCATGGCTCACGTCAAATAAAAATCTTGTCGCCGACAGTCACGAAGCGGTTACCGGGTTCGTGTTTCTGGCCTGTTCGAGTCTTTCAGTGATTTTAGTCTCTAAAAGCCCTCACGGGACGGAGGAGATCAACCGGCTTTTATCCTCGAGCATTATAGGCGCGACAATCGGCGACGTGAGTTGCTTTGCGGCGCTTTTTCTGGTCACCGCGCTTACGCTGCGGTTTCTGTGGCGTCACTTCACACTGATCGCGATAGACAATGAAATGGCTTTTTCGATAGGCATTCCAACGTCTCTATATAATTTGGCGTTTTCTATATGGCTGGGATTGGCGCTCGGGCTTTCAATAAGAGTTTCAGGGATGCTTTTCGTCTTCGGCGGTCTCGTCCTTCCGGCGCTCGCCGCGAAAAATTTTTCGCATGATATCAAAAGAATGTTTATACTCTCTCCGATCATATCATTGATTTCTAATATATTGGCGTTCGTATTCGCGAACTATTATGATTATCCGCCGGCGCAAATATCCGTGGCATTTTTATCGTTTATACTCATGAGCGCATGGTTTATTAAAATTTTCAGGCGCTCCGACGGATGAATTAAAAAAAATGCGTATGCAAATTGTATGGTTTAAAAAAATTTGACAAAGAAATGAGCCTGTGATAAGATAACGATCATGCATTTACCTGACGGATTATTATCAAATGGCGTTAACTCGTTTTGTATTCCCGTTTCGGCCGCTTTGTTTTATGTCTGCAACCGGAATGTTTCGAAAAACCTCGATGAAACGCGGGCTTCCATCGCCGGCGCGGTCACCGCTTTCGTTTTTGCCGCGCAGATGATAAATTTTCCTATAGGCTTCGGCGCATCCGGGCATTTTTTAGGGGCGTTTTTTATTTCGCTCATACTCGGTCCATATCTCGGCTTTATTTCTATGACGGTAATCCTCGCAATTCAATCGCTTTTTTTCGCCGACGGAGGCGTGATAGCCATGGGCGCCAATGTTTTTAATATGGGCGTTATCGGCGGTTTTTTATCGTACGCTATTTTCATACTTTTAAATAAAAATATCGCTTTTTTTTCGACCAGGCCTGGATTTTTAATAGCTTCAACGCTTACCGGCTATTTTTCCGTGGTTGCCGCGTCTTTCTTCTGCGGTCTTGAACTTGCGTTTTCGGGCATAGCGCCGGCCGCGAAGGTCGTTCCCGCGATCACGTTTATCCATTTTTTTATCGCCCTTGGCGAGGCGGGAATCTTATTTACGATGCTCAGTTTTATACTCGCCGTAAGGCCTGAACTTCTCGCCGGCTATCTCAAAGGTGAAAAAGAAGAATTCAAAACGCGCGGCGTAAAAGAGGTCGAGGCCATATGAACCGGATTTCCAGAAGCTCATTTTTTATTTTTATTGCGATCGCCGTATTAGCGGCATTTTTCTCGCCTTTAGCGTCTGTTAATCCTGACGGTCTGGATTGGACCATAGAAAAAAATACCGGGCCGGCGGTCGCGGATGCCGAAAAATCAGACGGCTCATTTCTTTTTCCCGATTATAAAATCCCGTTTATAAAAAACGAAGCCGCGTCAACCATATTTTCGGCTTTTATTGGCCTTTTTATTATACTGTCGTTTTTCAGAATTTTTTTAAAAAGCGCCATGAGGCGCGTTCAACCTGATGCGTGTGAGAAAAACGGCATGAAAAACAGTCGAAATGCACTTTAAAATCGATGAATTTCACTCCGAACCAGGTTTCATACAAAAGATTAATCCGGCCGTAAAACTCGGCTTCATCTTTCTGATTCCAGCCGTTTGCGCAATAATTCCCGCCGAAAAAGTTGGCGCCAGCTTTTTGATCGCGCTTCTTTCACTGATACTTCTGAAATTTTCAAAAATACCGTTGAGGATATTTTTAAAAAGAATGATTCCGATGACGCCATTCCTGCTATACCCGTTTATACTGATCATTCACGCTTTTATATACGGGCACAATCTATTCATGTCCGAAACCGCCTCGATATATAATAAGACTATCGATCTTTTTGGATGCAGGATTGAATTTATGGCTTCCGAAATAAGCCTGGCGATAAATCTTTTATTGAAATCGCTGGCTACCGTTAATACCGTGATAGTTTTCACGGCCGCGACCAGGTTCAAATCACTTTCGGGAGCTTTGAAAATTTTTATGTTCCCGGATTATTTCATAATGGTTTTTTCTTCTACATGGCGCTATCTCGAAGCGCTTGTCAATGAAATTTTAATTATGAGGACCGCGACCGAGTTTAAATTTTTCAGGCCGGCCAATATTTTTTCCGTGAAAACATTTTCCATGATTTTCGGTTCCATATTTTTAAGATCGCTTAGAAAGGCTGAAATGAACAATATATCGATGAAATTCAGAGGATATAAAACGGGAAATGCCGTTCGAGCGAAAAGCTGCGCGCCTGCCGCCGGAAGCGACGCGGTTTTTTCTCTGATTACGATTATTTTTATGGCGTTCGCATGTTTTTTTATATGAGGAATTTATGCAATTGGCTTTAGAAATTAAAAATCTTTCATATGCTTTTGAGGACGGCACCGAAGCTTTAAGGGATGTTTCATTTTCCCTGAAAAAAAGTGAAACGTTAGTCGTCATGGGTCCGAACGGCGCTGGCAAGTCGACGCTGCTATGGCTTTTAATGGGCGCGTTCAAGGGCTTTTCCGGCTCCATTAACGTTCGGGGTTCAAATATATGCGGATTGAGCGGCAAAGATCTTTACAAAACTATAAATCTCGTTTTTCAGAATCCTGAAAACCAGATGTTTTGCGATACCGTCGAGGATGAAATTGCCTTTGCACCCGATAATTTCGGCGCAGGCGCCGAAGCGTCGCGCGAGGCCGTCGAGGAAACCGCCGCAATACTGGGCGTTTCGGATCTTTTAAGAAAAGAACCGCAGCATTTGAGTTTCGGTCAGAAAAAAAGAGTAGCTCTCGCGTCGGTTCTGGTAATTAAACCGGAGATCCTTCTTCTTGACGAACCTTCTTCGAACCTCGATTTTTCCAGCAAGGAAAAGCTTGTCGCCGCGGTCAACGGATTTGGCGGTTCCAAAATAATCGTGACGCAAGACATCCAATTCGCCCTTTCGGTATCCGAAAGGCTTATCTATATAACGAACGGGATCATAATTTATGACGGGCCATTCAAAAGTCCTGATTTGAAATTAAAATGCCCCGATCTTTTACGCGAGATAATCGATTTGCGTGAAAAAATATCGGAAATTTAAAGTTACCGTTTTTATTATCGCGGACTTATCGCCGTCAGCGAAATTATATTATTATATTTCAGTCGAAGATGATACTAAATTATCCGGTTATATTGGATAATTGATGTTGCGCTTTGAAAATTATTTTTATCTTGACATTGATTTTTAAATTTATTATAATGGTCATATGACCATAATGAAAAAATCATCTGGAGAAATAAAATCATGGTAAGACCGAAATGTTGCAGAAAAATCGGATGTTTGCCTGATAAGCAATATTTTGCGCCCAGGGGCGCTTTGAAATCCGAGCTGGAGGAAATAATAATAACGTTAGACGAACTTGAGTCGATCAGGCTTACGGATTTCGAAGAAATATACCAGAACGAGGCGGCGGCCGAAATGAGCGTTTCGCGCACCACGCTTGGCAGGATAGTCAAGTCGGCCCACAAAAAAATAGCGGACGCCCTGATCAACGGAAAGGCCATAAGGATAGACGGCGGTTCGGTTGAATTAAACGAAGTTTACAGGTGCGTTAAATGCAAAAAAAGCGTCTGCGTAAAAAACAATGATTCAAAATGCGGGGAATGCATCAGGATAAAAGAGTATTTTAACAACCTCGACAAAACGAAGGAGTAAGAAAATGAAAATAGCGATTCCGACGAACGGTAATCTTATTGACGGCCATTTCGGCCATTGTGAAAGTTTTACGATTTTTTCCATCAATGAAAAAAAAGAGATAGCCTCTGAAGAAAAACTGACCCCGCCCGCGGGCTGTGGGTGCAAATCAAGCATCGTTCCTCAACTGGCCGGCATGGGCGTTAAATTGCTGCTTGCGGGAAACATCGGGCAGGGAGCCATAAATATATTGGGCGCTAACGGCATCGAAGTAATAAGAGGATGCGCGGGAGAACCCCGGACCGCCGTTAAATCCTGGCTTGACGGAACGCTCGTGGACGGCGGAGAAACCTGTCACAGCCATGAAGGCTGCAGCCACGGCAAATAATTTCAGAAAATAAAATTGCATGTCAATGATATTATAATGAAACTTTAATTGATCCCCGCCATTTTTTAATAACCGGCGGGGATTTTTTTGCCGGTTTGATCCTTGCTTATCCCCGGAAGTTCGTATCATAAAAACAATCTTGCGCCGAAGATCATTTTTAGTAATAACGTAAAAAAAGCCAAGATTTTTCAGCCGATCATGCGGCGTTTGAATTTGACGTAAAAGGACAGGTTTAATCCATTTATAAAAGCACTCCGTATATAAAAATTTAGTTGACAAACAACTCCGCTCGTGATAAAATTTTTCTTGCTTCATTGAATGAAAAATATTTAATTCCTTATTTTTTCATTTTGCTAATCCTTATTTCTGATTTCCGTTCGTTTCCGTACATTCTTATTTATTAGAACGTTTTGGTTCGCTTTTTTGCGATTTGCATAATATTTTATCCATCAGAACGTTTTTGCGCGCTTATTATTGCGATTTTCATATCAAAAAATATATGTTCTCAAAAGGAGAGTTTTCATGAAAAAAGTCTCGTTCCTTGTATCTTTGGCAATTATTAATGTTTTTTCGTGTTCCCTGTTTCTAACCGACGCAAAAGCGGCTGAAAATTCATCCGCCGAACCACTCAGGACGAAGGTTTTGGCGGCGGCCGACACGGCATCGGCCGAACTTGTGACATTAGAACCGGTTGTCGTCACCGCCTCCCGCAGAAAGACGCCGCTTAATGAGGCGCCGGCCAGAGTTACGGTCATAAGCCGCCGTGAGATTGAAAATTCGCAGGAACCGACCGCCGATAATATCATCAGAAATGTTCCTGATATATCGACGAAGAGAACCTATGTCGCCGAATGCGGTCCGGGCCGCGAATTGACGCTTCGCGGAATACCTGAACAGAAAAGAACGCTCGTGCTCGTCGACGGAATACCGGTGAACGACGGCTTTAACGGCGCCGTCAACTGGTCGATGATACAAAAGGACGCCATCGATCGCATGGAGATCGTACGCGGCCCAATGTCATCGCTATACGGTTCGGGCGCGATGGGCGGCGTGATCAATATTATAACCGCCGCACCTAAAAAAAAGGGTGAAACTATCTTTCGTAACGGTTATGGAAATTTTAATACGTACACCAATTCGATATATTCGAGCGGAAAATCTGACGAAAAGAGCGGATACCTTGTCGGCGGAAGATTGTTTCATACCGATGGATATATGAAAGTGCTCGATCCGAAGGCTTATCATGTTAAGAACGACCGCGACGACTGGAGCTTGCAGGGCAAATATCAATATTCACCGACCGATAATTCCAAACTTACGTTCGGAGTTAATTCCGTCAGGGAAAACTACAGCCGCGGCCGCCGTTTCGATTATCAGGAGAACGCCATGAAAAGCGCTTATATTACTTATGACAGGATGAGCAACGTCGATCTGACATTAAGCGTTTACGGAAATAATAACTACAGGGATGTCGCCGTCGGCGCGGCTCCGACCTATCTTCTTCTCGAACATACTGAAAAAGACGATATAAGCCGCCGCGGTTTCGCTTCAAAGGCAAGTTTTTCTACCGGCCGCCATCTTATAACCGCCGGTCTCGACTCGTCCTACAATAAATTTAGCAAGGTCAACGACTTCATTTCGTACGCCAGGACGGGAAAAGCCGAAGGCAAGCAGCTTTTGAATTCCCTTTTTATACAGGATGAAACGGTCCTTTCCGATAAAGAAGGAAAAAAACTTACGCTAACCTACGGCGGCCGAAGCGATCAGTTTAAAAATTACGCCGGCTCCATGTTCGATACTCGCGTCGCTCCCGTCGCCAGTTCATTCGAGGCTAAAACGTGGAAATCATTCAATCCCAGGGCCGGCCTTGTATATCGCGCCGACGCCGACACCTCGTTTCGTCTCTCGGCGGGCAGGTCCTTCGCGGCCCCCATGCTGTCCGACCTTTACATGGTCTTTTCGCGCGGCCCGATAGTTTTTAACGGAAATCCTGATCTCAGGCCTGAATCGGCCGTTTCATACGATTTCGGCGTCGACCGCAGAATATCGGATAACGTTACGGGCCGTATCGACGCTTATTTTACCAAGGGCAAGGATTTCATAGGAAACCGCCTTATAGCCAAGAACACTTATAAGTCCGATAACATCAGCGAAATAAAAACATCCGGCTTTGACGTCGAGCTGCGTTATAACGGATTTGGCCGTCTGGCGCCATATATTGGTTATACCCACAATCTTTCGAAGATCGAAATGGACGCGAACAAACCCGCGAACGTCGGGAATTATCTTAATGACGAGCCGGTCCATAAGGGGATCGCCGGTATCAGATACGAGAAATTGCGCGATATTTCGGTGGATTTGAACGCCACGTACACTGGAAAGAGATATACCGATATTGAAAACCTGGATGTTCTAGACTCATATCTGTCGCTTAATCTCTATATCACGAAAAAACTTGATAAGAACAGGACGCTTTCGATCGGCGCCGAAAATCTTTCGAATAACCGCTATAAAGTATACAGCCTTCCGACCGACGTGTCATACGCGCCCGGAACGCTCGTTAACGCGTTTTTAACTATAAGTTATTAATACTCGAGGAGTCGTCTTTTCATGAGTTATAAAAAGATATATTTTTTGCTAATCGCTATTTTCATTTTTCAGGGGGCGATGGCGTACAATGTTCCCGCGTTCGCGGAAGATGCGAAAATCTTTAAGATCGGCGTGATCGGTATGGCCGGCGGTGCTTACGAGGCTATGAAGTCCTTTGAGGTTGAGCTTGGCGTCA
Organism: uncultured bacterium; assembly: GCA_964545075.1. Taxonomy (GTDB): domain Bacteria; phylum Muiribacteriota; class UBA9980; order UBA9980; family UBA9980; genus DAOPXV01. The sequence continues at coordinate 8,106 of CAZJFS010000070.1, read as the reverse complement.
GCGTCACTCAGCTTGCGGCTCCAAAATTTCGTGAAACTCCGCTTCCGGATCTTTCCGGATTTGATATCATTTACGCCATGTTCGCCGACAAGGATATGACGGAGCAATACCGGCAATGCATATCGGGCGCTCGCAAGGTTAATCCATCCTTGAAGGTCTTCGCGGTCGGACCGCCGCCGGTCTGTAAAAGCTGGGTGGAACAGCTCGGCCCTGAAAACGTTGGATTCGATCCCAAAATGGCTCAATATTACGGTCTTTCAAATGAATCGATGAAAAATATGATCGTATATACGCTGGTGACGTTTTTCAATCGTCCCGGCGTTGTAGCGCAGCCCGACGAATCGAAAGCGATAAAAATATATCATCCGGATCACAAGGACATCGAAAATCTCGACAGTTTTCTTGCGGCGTCGAAAAAAAGCGGCTGGGACGTTGAAAAATGCCCGCGCGTCGTTATCGGCGCATGGCGGCATCATTGTCTTTTTCACCAGCCGAAGGTTATCGACGCGCTGGTCGCCGAGCTTAAAAAGTTAGGGATACTGGCTGTATGTCTTATCGCTGACGATCCGGGATTTCGGGAGCGTGTCGTGAAATTCAAGCCCGACGTCGTTGTCATGACATCTCACACGAACGAGCCCGCCCAATTCTGGGAAAAGATTGGAGTTGCGCGTATCCATACGCTCTGGTTCATGGATGAATCTATCGACGAATGGAAAGCGAGCGTGGAAAGCGGCATGAGCAAGTCCGAATTGCAGCATCTGTATGTATTCGCGGAGGCCCGCGGCGCGACCGAATGCCTTACCGCGGGCGGCACTAAGTCCGGAAAAAACAGCGGCGAGGAAATATTGCCGGTGCCCGACCGTATCGCTCGTATCGCCGGCCGCGTGAACGCATGGATAACCCTTAAGCGTTCTGAAAATTCCGTGAAAAAAATAGCCATAATGACATATGACAGGGAAGTGGATAAATCAGGACTTATGAACGGACCGCTCCACGATCTCAATGCGCCGCGCAGCATGGTCAGGTTTCTTGGCGCGCTGAAAAAGGCCGGATATGGCATTGACAGATTGCCGGTCGATGAGAGTGAGCTGCTTTCATGGATGATGGATCATGGCCGCCAGATGGGCGCATGGGAGCCCGCTCCGCTTGCGAGGTTGGTTTCGAGTGGAAAAGCCGTTATGATCCCTGAGGAAGATTACGTTAAGTGGTTCGAAAAAAAAGTTCCGGCCGGCCGCCGGGCGGAAGTCGAAAAATATTGGGGCGCCGCGCCCGGCAAAATAATGGTTTTTGAAAAAGGCGGCAAAAAATATCTCGTGCTTCCGAAGATCGATTTCGGCAACGTAGTTCTCATGGCGCAGCCGCCTAAAGGCGAAGCGCTGACGGCCTCGACGTCGAAAAAGGATGTCGAGGAGAACCTGCTTCCGCCGACGCATCACTATCTGGCGACCTATTTCTGGCTTCATGAGGGGTTTAAGGCGAACGCCGTGATTCATTTCGGATCGCACGGCTCGGAATGGCTTTTTCCAGGAAAACAGGCGGTTTTATGCGAAAGCGACTGGAGCGATATTTTGATCGGAAATATGCCGAATATAAATCCATGGCTTTCCGACAATATAGCCGAACTGATACCATGCAAGCGCCGGGCGATGGCGGTTGCCGTCGATTATCTTCCACCGCTGCTCATGAACACGGGACTTTCCGATGAACTTATCAATCTTGAATCGGCAATAAAAAAATGGGATGCGCTCGAACCCGGCGCCCTCAAGAAAAAATTCGCGGTTGATATAACGGTTGAAGCAAAAAAATGCAGACTGGATGCCGAGTTGAAGCTTTCCCCGCCTCAGGATTCGGCCCTCTCAGGTGGCGATATAGAAAAAATTGCTTCATATCTTCACGAGCTTAAGGAAGAGTTTGTGCCCGCCAGCATGCATGTTTTGGGGGAAATTCCTCCCGATGTGACTCTGCTTCCGTACCTGGCTCACTGCATGGGAAAAAAATATTATAAGGCGGCCAAGGAAATTTTTCAGGTCCCAGCCGGCGCAACCGAAGAGGACCATCTTAAAAAAAAGGGCGCCGAAGCGCTTGAACTCGTTCTGAGAAAATCCATGCCGCCATCGGACGCGATAAAAGCCAGCGGCGGAATCCTTCCGGCCGGCACTATTTCGTGCGAGTTGAAGGAATGCTTTGACATTGCCGTTGAAATGGATGCCGGCATAAAAAAAACGGGGCAGGAGATCGATAACGTCCTTGCGGCGTTGAACGGAAAATTCATACCGCCGGGTCCGTCAGGGAGCCCCGAGAGAAACCCGGGCGTCGTTCCGACCGGAAGGAACATGTTCGTATTAAATCCCGAGGAACTGCCGGCAAGATCATCATGGGACCTCGGAAAGAAGCTTATAGACGATTATCTTAAAAATGAGCTTGCGGCTAAAGGCAGATATCCGAAAAAGGTCGCTTTCAGCCTTATCCCATTTGCGACATACAGCGATTACGGCATCATCGAGTCGCAGATAATGTATCTGATGGGAACGCGTCCGGTGTGGGATTCAAAAAATCGTGTCAAGGAAATTGAATTGATACCGGCCGCCGAGCTCGGACGTCCAAGGATTGACGTTTTTCTTTCGGTGAGAAGCATTTATCGCGACGAACTGCCCGAGATGATGAAACTGCTCGATAAAGCCGCACGCATGGCGGCCGCTGCGGATGAAAAAGACAATTATGTTTATCAAAACAGTCTTCTTACAAGAAAACAGCTTGAAAAAAAAGGCGTTTCAAATGAAAGATCTCTCATCTTATCTCGAGCGCGCATGTTCGGCGCGGAGCCGAAAGAAGTCATAGACGGGCACAACTGGTTCTTTTACCTGGCGGAGCGTTCGGGAGAGTGGGAAAACCGTCGCGACCTTCTGGACGTATATTTGAAATACTGCAAAAATGTTTATACCGAAGGCGCCTGGGGCGACAGCGCTCCCGAGGCTTTCGACGCGGCGATAATGGATACCGAACTTATTTTAAGAAGCTGGTATGATGGAAGGGACTTCGTTCTCACCAATAAATTTACGTGGTGGGCGGACGGCATGCTTTCAATGGCGGTCAAGGAGATCACGGGAAAAGAGCCCGGCTATATGTTCGTTGACGTGCGTGACAAGGACGAGGCGTCGATCGTCGATTCGACGGATATGCTCCAAAAAGATCTTCGCCTGCGCGTAATGAATTCAAAGTGGATCAGGGAGATGATGAAGGAAGGTTACGCCGGCGCGAACGCTATTTCTAAAAACTTCGATAATCTCATGGGCTGGAAGATCACACGTGAAAGCAGCGTATCCGACGCCAATTGGGAAGAAGTATATGACGTTTACGTTCGCGATTCGAGGAAGCTCGACGTGCGAAAATGGATGGACCGCGAAAATCCCCATGCCTTCCAGAAAATGACCGGCACGCTCATCGAAACTATGCGCAAAAAATTCTGGACCCCTTCACCGGAAGTGGCTTTAGATATAGCCGCGGCGTATGCCGACTCGGTCGTCAGGCATGGACTCAACGGAGGGGTCAGGGAAGGCGGAAACGAGAAATTAGCCGGATATGTCGGTCAGGCGTTGGCTTTGTCGAAGTCACCCGGCCACGCGGAACTTTTGAACCAATTTCAGGGCAGAGTTGCCGAAAACACTATGGCGCCCGGTTCCGAACAGGTGCGCGGCAAAAAACTCGTGGAGCAAAAAAAAGACATTGAATTTGAACATAATGGTGATGAGGCGCTAATGCTGATAGCGCTGGGCCTTTTCGGCTTGCTGGTATTACTGGCAGGTTATAAAAAAGGGCCTTCCGTTTTAAAGTGATAAAAGGAGAATTATGCAAACGCTTATATCGGTTTTATATACCATAATGATATCTCTTAATATTCCGGTGATCGCCGCGTTACTGGTCCTTCTGATCTGGACGTTGTACGAAACCGGAACTTTTTTCAGGGAATGGCGCGACCGCAAAAAGGCCGCGAAAAGCTGGGCGGGTTTTATCGAAAAACTGTCCGGGGCGAAAGCCTCCGGCGCTTCGTTGAAACAAGATTTCTGGGAGCTCGGTACATATCCTACGCTTGTTTCGATTTTTGCCGGGCGTTCGAAAAAAGTTCAGAACGCTTATATTCATTTAAAAAAACTTGTTTCGGAGATAGAACTTTCGGCGGTAAAAAGTTGCCATCGCGCGCGCCTTGGAGTCAGGTTAGGGCCGATGCTCGGGCTTATGGGAACGCTCATTCCCATGGGGCCGGCGCTCAAGGCGATCACGTCGGGAAATATCGATGCCATGTCGAGTAATTTAATCATTGCATTCGGCACTACCGTTACGGGGCTTGCAATCGCGGGACTTTGCTATATAGTATTTACTGTCCGGCAGCATTGGTACGCCAAGGATATTTCAGATATCGATTATCTGCTCGATACGGTTTTTAATGAAGGCGGCGATGAGTGATGGCCGCGCGCGAAGAAAAAACGAAAAGGCGCGCAAGAAACGCCGTAATGCGTCAGCATCTGTTCAGGATCGAGGATGAGGACCCTTTAAGCAGCGTCGCCAATCTTTTCGACGTTTCAATGATGTTCGCCATCGCCGCATTGATACTTGCAATGTTCGGCGCGTCGAGCGTCGCCGGGATCATCGGTTCGAAGGATGATGTTACGATCGTTAAGAATCCGGGATCCGCGGATATGGAGATAATAAAAAAGAAAGGCGTAAAACTCGAAAAATATAAGATGTCAAAGGAAGAAGCTGATGGCGCCGGCGAGCGTCTCGGTATCTGTTACCGCCTTCCGGACGGCGAAGTGGTCTATGTTCCCGAAGCCAAATAATTTATCAATGCCTGTTATTATGATCCAAAATGAAGGATCGGGCCTGAATTTTTTATAAACATCGCAGATTATCAGTATAAAATTATTGAACGGAATTTTTTCCGGAGATACATTGATATTTTCGGATGAAATTCCGGATTTTTATGTTGGATAAAAGTAAATCTCTTTATTTTATAGGCTTTTAGTTTTGGCACGTCCTTTGCTTTAAAAATGGCATTCAAAAAATTTTTATGTAAAGGAGAACGATTATGAGAAAAAAAATGTTCGCGTCAATACTTGTAATGCTTCTTGCCTTATCAATCAATGTTCCCGCGGCGTTCGCCAAATCCAATTCAAAAAATTCAAATAACGGCGCTTTCGCGGGACAGGAATTCGGGAATTCTTCCGATAGTCAGGCTAATCGTCCGGTCAGAGCGCCTAAACAGCCTCCGGCTAATTTTAGCGGTTATGCCATATCCGGCGAGGATAATTTCGAGCTGGCCAATCTATCCATAATGTCCGGTGCCACTGCGTCCGATTCGTCGGAAGTGAATGGAACGATCGATATTGGAAAGCAGAAATATCTAATCATACAAGCGAAGACTGAATATGAAGAAGCGGTTTCCACGTCGACTTCGCAGACTGATGAATCCGGTCAGATCGGCCTCGAGGAAACGACTAAAAAGCAGCCTCCAGCTATGAAAAAAATTAAATCCTTTGAGGGCAGGATCGTAAAATTCTCGGAGGAAAGCGAAAGCCAGGAAGTTCTGGTCGAAGCGATAGGCGAAATAAAAGTGTCCTCGGTCGAAAAAGAAGCTGGCGCGAATCGCAAAAATGCGGTAATGTTTGGAACGATTTCCACTGATGAATATAAATACGCTTTATATCTCAACATGAACCGCGCTGAAAAACCGAGGGGCGGCGGTGGCGGCAGGCCTCCGGAAAAAGGACGTCCAGGCCAGAGCGGAACTACCGATACAACCGGAACGACGACCGGTACGACCGGTACGACCGGAACTACAGAAATAGCCGAATAAATTTAAAACAAAGATTTTTAAACCCGGTTTTACGCAAATATTTTTCACCTCTTAAAAGGGCCTCGTAATAACGAGGCCTTCTTTTTTTGCGTGCTGCCCTGCCCGGTCTCAACGTTAAAGAAGAGTATGGAAAACGGGAGCGCAATAGCTGAAAAAATACGATTGAATTTCTTTGTTCTCATGAAGATGGGCCGTATTCCAAAGGCAGGCGAAGGATTTGAGTGGATTGGCACATCCGTTAGAGGTTGTCGATAAAGGCCAACCGCAGGATCGGCAAAAAGCTTGCGACCTATAAGCAAAAAAAGAAGCTAATGGAGCGGATTAATAAAAAACCCTTCCAGCCATAAACGGCGGAAGAGTTTTTTATATCGGGTTGAGGTTTAGCTATGTTGCTTTTTCAGCAATTTATATTCTTGCCGGTGTCAGATTTCGTCGTTTTTTTTGTTTCCGGAGACGCTGAGAGCGAAACCGGCGCCGAGAGTAAGAAATGATAGCATTATAATTATCGCGGCCTTGACTACTGGCGTTGATTTATAGATGAAGTAATCGTAGGCGTTTTGGATCGTAAACATAAACAGGTTTTTGGCGTAGTAGAACAATATGACGCACAAAAGTCCGGCGCACATACGGTTCTCTCTAGTGATCGCGGTCGCTATAAGGGCGGCGGCGATAAAAAACACGTTAATGCGGTGAGGATAAATCATGTAGTTGCCGAATACCAAAAGATTCATCGGGCGCGTGATGTAGATGAACATTAAAATAAAGATTCCGCAGGCGAAGTTATAGTTATTTATGCCGATAGAGTCTTCGATGAAATTTCGGTAAAGCGCTTCGATAAAAAAGGAGCCGAAGTAAATATAAAGCGCGATGCAGTAGTTGGAATCGATGATATAAGGATTTAGAGAGTGAATGTCGGGATGTAAATTGAGCGCCATCTGAATTGGCAGAACTATGAAAGGTATGAGCACGAAAGCGCGATAAAGTTTGTTTTCGCATCCGACATAAGCGTTTTCTAAAAAGCCTGAAATCGATGTTTTTTTCCATGAATTAACTATGAAGGGAAGCTGGACGAGGGCGGCCGCAAGCCATATGAAATAAATTTCCCAGCTGCCCGCGGTTAGAAGATCGCCCCCGCTTCGTGTTGAGACCAATATGTAGTTCACGTACTGAGGCGACAGATAGATGAGTAAAAAAGCCGACAGCGCGAAAAAAATCGCCGAAAGCCGAACCTTTAACCTGAGATAATATATCACCGCGAATACTTTTGCCGCTGCAAGGAAAAAATAAATAAATGATACCAAAAGGCTGATCCATAATCCTTCCTTATAGCAGACGCTGGTTATTGCGCTTTGATACATTGTCGCTTCGCTCAAGAATATGGCCAGGAAAAATAAAAGTATGTTTCCGTGCCGCTGATTGATTTTATTTTTAAGAAGATAAAGCGCCATTGCGAGGATCGCTATTTCATAAATGTTTTGGATTAAATAAAAAGAAATGAGAGTTTCCAGCGCATCTGACCCTTTAACCTTACAGTCCATACTCGCCAGATATAGGCCGCAGAACATCAATAAAACGCTTATAAGATAAAACGGATTATTTCTGCGTATCCACTCCGAGAGATCGGCCAGTAAATCCTTATTTTCATTGCCTTCGTTGACGATATTCACCTCAACTTCAGAACTCTTCTGATCAACCGTGAATTGATCGTTTCCCGTTTTGTTTTCCATAAATATCACCTCCTCGTGATAAATTTTAAACCATTCTATTTATAATTATATGAAAAAAACAGGTTGCAGTCAAATTATTGCGGTTTTTATATTTAAAGCCGGTCATTTTTTATTTATTTTTCCTATTTTCTTGACACAATCAGTTATTTTTTTTATAATTATCACGAAAATAATTATGCAAGCATGAAGTATAATACCATTAACTGTCTGAAAATTTATCGGAGGGAAAAATGTTCTCAAGGAATCTGTTGTTTTCTATTCTCGTTTTCGCTATTTTATTATCGTTCGCGACGGCCGCTTTGGCTTTTGACGCCTGCGTCAGCACCGCTAACGGCTTCTTTAAAATTAAAAATTATAAAATGGCTTTTACTCATTTCGACGCTTACGCTAAAAGATGCGAAAAAAATGTGACGGCGGCTGATAACGACGATAACTACCTTTGCATGAAAGAAGCCGAAAAGAAACAGTTCGAAAAAGGCCGCGAAGAACTGAATAAATCCTTTTATTGCTATTATATGGCCGGCGTTT
>CAZJFS010000069.1:0-20892 GCA_964545075.1 uncultured bacterium | reverse complement strand
TTTTATTTTATCGGAAAGCGTCGGATTTCCGACGTCCTTGAAGGAGCGGACCACCGAAAACTGTACGTTTTCAGATTTAACCGTAAGCACGTTCTTAAGCGTGACCTCGACCTCAGAACCTTTGATCGTCGAAAGAAACGTCAACGCAAGGGCCGCGGCCTGTCGGGCGGGCCATTCAATAAATTCTTCCGTGAAAAGATTTATAAGCGGAAGCGTCGGAGCAAGGCCGAATCTGGAAATAGCCTCAACGGCGTAATAACGCACGCCAGCATCATGATCGCGCAGGGCATCGACGAGAATTTTTATGGCAAGCTGGTTCTTAGAATAGCCGAGCGCGCGGATACACGCCATTTTTATGAATTCCTTTTCGCGGAATTTGGCCAGGGTATCCGAAATAAGCTTAATATTTACGACATAATCGTTAAGCGCCAGATCGCCTATGCGTTCCATCGCGAATAAGACCACGAAATCGGATTTGTCTTCGAGAAGTCGGTAAAGGCCACTGATTGAATCCTCTGAAGCTATCTCAAAAAGAGCGTCAGCCAGCTTTTTCTTGCGCGCCTGCGATTCGTCTTTTATGATCTTTAACATCGATTCCTTGTCCATTTAAACGCGCCTCCTTATTATTCAAATATGGCTTTAACGAAATCGGGACCGTTGAATTCCTTGAGATCGTCAATTCCCTCTCCTATGCCTATCAATTTTATAGGTATTTTAAGTTCGTCGCATATCGTGATAACTATGCCGCCCTTGGCCGTGCCGTCTAACTTTGTAAGGACGAGGCCGGTTATGCCCATGGCCTCGTTGAAGGTCTTCGCTTGAACAAGGGCGTTCTGGCCTGTCGTTCCGTCAAGGACCTGCAGGATCTCGTGAGGGCCGTCCGGCACCTCGCGCACTATTACCTTTCTTATTTTTTTAAGCTCTTCCATAAGGTTGAATTTAGTATGAAGCCTTCCGGCGGTATCGATTATTAAAACCTGGCTTCCTCTGGCTTTCCCGGCTTTTATCGCGTCATACACCACGGCCGCGGGGTCCGAATCGGGCTGCGCCTTGACGATCGGAACGCGAACGCGTTTCGCCCATATTTCAGCCTGCTCTATAGCGCCCGCCCTGAAAGTGTCTCCGGCGACGATCATCACTTTTTTTCCGGCCGCGGTCAAATTATTCGCTATTTTCCCTATCGTCGTCGTTTTTCCGACGCCGTTCACGCCGACGACCAGAATTATCGACATTTCGCGGCCTTCGATATTCAAAGCCGTATCCTTATGCTCCACGAAAGAGGTCATAATTTCCCTTAAAAGGCCGACCAGCTCATCCATATCCTTTACTTTGACTTCATCAAGGCGTTCCTGCATTTTAACTATGATCTTCTGGGTCGTCCTTGCGCTGATATCGGATTCTATCAATATCTCCTCGAGGCGCTCGAGCGTTTCGGTCGTTATGGACATCCGGTCGCCGAATACCTCGCCGAGCTTTCTCATAAAGGTGTTCTTCGTCTTCGTCATGCGCTCTTTCAGCCTTGCGAACCATGACTTCTGGACCCCTTTTTCCTTGAAATCCATTTTGCTGTCGCCGCTGTCTTCGACAATGACGGAGGTCGCGGAAAGCGACGTTTCACTGAACTCTTTTTCGGGTTCGGCGGTCTCTTCCTTCAATTCCTCAGCCACCTCATAACTTTCATTAAGCTCGGGACCGCCGGCGAAATCGTCGGAAATCTCTTCAGCATGAACCTGTTCCTCTTCTAAAACGGCCTGTTTTTTTTCGTCACCGGCGGCATTATTTTTTTCGCCGCCTTTAAAAAGGTTAATGATTTTTTTAAACATAATTTTTCCACCCTGCATTTTTAAAGTTTTTCTTTTTTATTTATAAAATTCGAGTAAGCCGTCAGAATAATTATCTTGATATCTAAAAGAAGGCTCATATTGTTTATATAAGCCAGATCGTATCTAAGCTTATGCTCGAAGTTCGAGTCGTAACGACCATGAACCTGCGCAAGACCGGTAATGCCTGGTTTTACGAGAAACCTTTTAGAATACACGTGAAGGAGCTTGCAAAAACGCTCTACAAAATGGGGACGCTCGGGTCTCGGGCCGACGATGCTCATTTCGCCCTTAAGAACGTTAAAAAGCTGCGGAAATTCATCTATATGATATTTTCTCAATATTTTTCCAAGCGCCGTAACCCTGTTATCCTCATCGCCGCTCGATATTACCGGACCGGTTTTCACTTCGGCGTCGATCACCATGGTCCTGAACTTATATATGTTAAACTCCCTGCCGGCCATTCCAACGCGGGTCTGCGTATATATCGCCGGGCCTTTAGAACCAAGTTTAATAAGCACCGGCACTATAATGAAAAAAGGTGAAAGCGCCAGCAACCCGAAAAATGCGGCCGTATAATCAAACGCCATCTTGATATTCGAATAAAATTTATCATGGCTTCCAAAATTAACCTCCAGAAGAGGGATTCCGGCGATCTGTTTAATATCGACGCGCCCTATCACGATCTCATAAAGGTTAGGAAGTATAGCCACCTTCACCGAAAAATCATCGCACTTAAATATCAACTCTATCATTTTCGTAAGAGTTATCTTCTCGGAGCTTATTATCACGAGATCTACTTTGGTTTCTTCTATTACCCTGCTTAAACTTGAAAAACCGCCAAGTACCGTTATGCCGTTTTCAGGCGTATCGTCAATGTAACCCACTATATCGTATAACCTGGATGAATAGGTTTCTATATCTTTTTTTATTAATATTCCCTCACTGGAAGTGCCTATTATAAGCGTTTTAAGAGGCTTCATTTCCCTCATTAAAAAACGTTTTTCAATAACGCGCCACGAAGTGAGGAAAACTATGTTCACGATCACCGACAAAATTATAACCGTCCTGGGAAAGGCGAACGAACGGGCGTAAAATATAAAGGCGATCATGATTATAGTGCCTATGAGCACGGAACGAGTAACACCGTAAAGGATATCTATATAAGTGTTTTTCCTGTCATAATCGTAGAGGTTATTGAAGTATAGCACCACGAGGCCTATTATGGTCGTCATCAGCGAAATATCCATATAAGCCTGATAATTCACATGGGGAATATTTCCGCGGTATCTTAAATAAAACGTAGCGCCGACCGCAAGATTTAAAGATATGTAATCAAGTATGACGTACAATATCTGCCTGACGCTAAACATCCGACATCAGACCTTTCCGGGCGGCAAGCTTGATATAGAAATTTTCCACTCCCGAAAGCATTTTCCGCTCGGTAAATTCAGCCGCGATACGGCTCTTGAGATTCATTCCGAGCCTGCTCCGTTCGTCTCCGGACATATTTATCATTTTCATAAAACCGGAAAAAAGATCTTCCGGATCGTCCACGTTCGCAAGTATCGCATTGCCGCCATCAATGACGACATCCATAACGCCGCCGGCTCTGGTCACGACGGATGGCAGAGCGAAACATCCGGCTTCGAGAAGAGAATAAGGAAGGCCTTCCTTCACCGAGGAAAGGAAGAATATGTCAATGATTGAATAAACTTCGTAAATATCGGTTACTTCGCCCAGAAATATTATGTTCTTGCTGATATTAAGGTCCGAAGCCAACGATTCAAGTTCTTTCCGTTCGTAACCTTCCCCGGCTATAATCATAACCGCGTGCGGGTATAAAGCCAAAACTTTAGAAAAAGCCTTTATAGCGACGCCGTATGCCTTTTCATAAACAAGCCGCCCCACGCTTCCAAGAACGAGAGCGTCAGAAGGCACGTTGTACTTTTTACGAAGGTCGCTCGCGTCGGGAGCGGATTTTATAAATTCTTCAACCGGAATCGGATCTATTCCGTTATGTATGACCTTGAAAAGATTTTTATCAGCGATCCTGTATTTAATGGCTTTTTTCAAGTCGGCCCAGGACACAGTGATTATGCCGTCGCAAAATATAGCGCCTATTTTTTCGGCAAGGACGCAAAGATATCTTTTTATGAAGTTCATATTCTCATGAAAGACAAAACCGTGCGCCGTAAATATCTTGACCGGCACTCCGGCGAAAGACGCGGCTATCCTTCCTATTATTCCAGCCTTGGTCGAATGGCAATGAATTATATGAAAATTATTATCGAGCAGAAGGCGTGAAATTTTATAGAACGCCACGAGATCGTATAAAGGGTTCACCGATTTTTGAAGCTGTTTAATCGTAATGGGCATGACGCCAAGCTTTTTTATGGTCGAATTCATCGGTTCGCCGGGCGAAGTAACGACTTTTATCTGATAATTTTTCGAAAGAAAATGTTTTACGAGCGAAACAAGGTGCTTCTGAGCGCCGCCGACGTCAGAAGAAGTTATCAGGTATAAAATATTGAATTTAAGTTTAAATTCCTCGGGATTGAAAAATCCGTGCGCTATCTCCGGCGAATTCTGTACAAGAAGGCCTCTGTATATCGCTTCAGTCTTCGAGATCAGGCTTTCAGTCGAGAATTTAACCTTCAACTTTTCAAAAGCGTTAGCCGCAATACGCCTTGAAAAATCCGAATTCGATATCAGATAGCGAATTTTCGCGGAAATGTCAACATGATCCGATGGTTTGGCTATCAGGCCGTTGAAATTATTTTCTATTATTTCAGAGACGCCGCCAACGTCGGTCGCGACGACGGGAACGCCGCATGCCTGTGCTTCGAGTATCGCGTTCGGAATCCCCTCATAAACCGATGTGAGAAGAAAAATGTCGGTCGCGTTAAGTATATTTTTGACGTCCGTGCGCTGCCCCAAAAAAATCACACTTTCGTCTAACTTTAATTCTTTGGCCCTGTCACGTATCTCTTCAGAAAGGCTTCCGTCTCCGACTATTAAAAATTTCAGCGCCCTTCCCGAAGCGTATCCGGCGCCTTTAGCGATTTCATCCAGAAGATGTCTCGCCGCCCGTAAAAGAGTGAAGTGGTCTTTTTGTTCCTCGAGACGGGCGACCGTAGTGATTGCTATATCATTAACGGAAAGCCCGAGAGTCTTTCTGAAAACCGCGCGGTCATAATTTCCGGCGGGCAGATATTCATCGAGTTTAATGGCGTTATAAACAACTTTTATTTTTTCAGACGGTATGCGTTCCACATTGTAAAGCCTTTCGGCCCCGGCCAGAGAATTTGATATTATGGCCGACGAAAGTTTATACGTAATAGAATCCAGGAAGATGTGATGATATTTGCGCCACAAGTCGATATTACGCATCGAGGTTATCACGACGGGAACGCGCGTTAAAAACCCGGAAAGCCTCGCCATCAGATCGGAATAAAAAAGATATGAGTGTATTAAATTGATGTTTTCTTTTTTTATTATCCTGGCGAGTTTGAAAAGCGCGACCGGAATTTTAAAATAATTCTGCATGTTAAGCGTATAATATTTTATGCCATGCGTCTTTAAATAATGCCTGTATTCACCGCGATCGAGCAGAGTACAAACTATCGGATTATATATTTTTTTATTTAAACCGGAAATAAGATAGATGAGCATTTTTTCTGCCCCGCCTATCTTGAGATCGTTTATAATAAATAAAATATTGATTCGCGCGTCTTCCTGGCCGTTTTTTGAATGACCGGAAGCCGGTGAACCGGCGTTATGCGTCGTTACCATAGTTTTGTATCATTATTTTATATTATTTTAACAATAAAGTCAATATTTTTAGTTGCGCTTGAATTCAAAATTCATTTGACATAAAATTCAATTGTTGTTATAATTTCTACCGATAGAAATTACGTAAAATAAAAATCCGGAAAAGGAGAAATATATTCATGAAAATCAGATCATTTTTATTAAGCATTCTTCTCATCCTATCGGTAGTTTCATTCGCGGCGGCCGGGGACGCCATCCTCTTAGAACACAAATTCACACCCGGCGAAAGCTTAAATTACGCTATTACGGTCGATTCAAATAGCATATTCACTCTTTATGGACTTGAAAAAAAGATCGTTCAGCAATCTTTCGCGAATTTTAAAATGAGCGAAGACCCCACGACGACGACCAAAAACGCTTTAGCTTTCATACTTGAGATCATCGACGAAAGCGTCACGGCCGAAGGCGAAAAAACCGATCTTCCGAAAGGCTCGAAAGTCAACCTTAAAATGACGAAAGCCGGAAAGATCGTTGAAACTTCAGATCCTACGAAACTTCAATATTTTCAGGACATGATCGTTTCCTTTCCTGAAAAACCCGTAAAAGCCGGAGAAGAATGGAAAATTGAAACTCCTTTCAAAATTCAAAATACCGACAGCACGGAAACGGAATTAAAAGCCGTTTTGAAATGCAAGGTAGCGGAATTTAAAAAATTTGAAGGTAAAAATTGCGCCGTCATCGAAACGAATTTAAGCGTGGCGGATGAAAAGACGAAAACTTCAGAACTTAAAGCCGAAGCCTCCGGACGCATGTATTTCGACCATGAGAACGGCAAGATCATCGCGATAACCAATACCATCGACATCGACGTAAAAGTCCTGGACGAAAACGCTCAATCAAAAAAAATACCGGCTTCGACGCTTAAATCGAAGATACAGGTGAAGCTTACTTTGAAATAAGTCCGTAATTTTCTGAAATTAAATAAAAAAAGCCGGCCGGTTTAATCACGGGCGGCTTTTTTATTTAATGTGAAATTCTTTTAAAAACGGATCACTTCACGAAGAGACTGGTGTATTCGAATTTTTCCCCGTCAAAAAGGCCGTTAACGCTTATCTTAAGACGCGGTATAACGACGAGCGCCATGAAGGAGAGCGTCATAAAAGGAGCGTGAATATTCGTTTTGAGCTTTTTGACCATTTTATCTATTTTAGCGTATTTTTCGATAACGATATGTGAATCCTCGGCGCTTATTATCCCGGCGACCGACAGCGGCAGGATCATATCGCCTTCATTTGAAATTATGCTTATGCCGCCCTTTTGCTCAATTATCATATTAACCGCGCGGCATATCTCTTCGTCTGACACGCCGACCGCTATGATATTATGCGAATCGTGGGTCACCGACGAAGCGATGGCGCCGTGCTTAAAACCGAAATTCTTAATAAAACCGACGGCCGGTTTCGCTTCTTTATAGCGGTCGACCACGACTATTTTAAGAATATCACGTTCTATGTCGCTTACCATATTCCCGTTTTCATCGACTTTAGGCGAAAGTATTAGTTTGTTAGTGATAAGCTGGCCGTCTACGGCTTCTATCACCTTTATTTTACAGCCTTCGCCTTTTATCGAAAAATCGTCCGGCGATTTTTTCAATACATTAAAATTATTTACGACCGGAGCCTGCTTCCGCGATATCAAGGCCCTGCCTTTTTCCGCGACCACTTTTCCGTTTATGTAGGTTTTCAGAACGTTGAGCTCCGTCAGGTTATCAACCTCTAAAAAGTCCGCGTAATCTCCAGGCTGAAGCATTCCGACATCGAGATTATAATGCATTATGGGATTGACGCTCGCCATGCGCAGCGCTTTCATTACATCTATTCCTTTTTTAACGCACCGTTTCACGAGTTCGTTGATATGACCTTTTAAAAGGTCGTCGGGATGCTTGTCGTCGCTCGCGAACATACAGTTTTTATAATGCTTATCAATGATCGGAGCCAGCGCGTCGAAGTTTTTGGCCGCGGAGCCTTCCCTTATCTGTATCATCATTCCAAGCGCTATTTTTTCAAGCGCCTCTTTTTCGCATATGCATTCGTGGTCGGTCGTAATGCCCGCTTTCACATATTTGACAAGGCCATCGCCCGAAAGTTCCGGAGCGTGTCCGTCCACGGCTTTATAGTATTTTTTAGCGATATCTATCTTTTGTAATATATCCTTGTCATCGTTTAAAACTCCGACGTA
Organism: uncultured bacterium; assembly: GCA_964545075.1. Lineage (GTDB taxonomy): Bacteria > Muiribacteriota > UBA9980 > UBA9980 > UBA9980 > DAOPXV01. Next base: position 13,060 of record CAZJFS010000069.1, on the reverse strand, counting down.
ATTCATAACCTCGCCGAGACATTTTACACGGTCCAAACCCATAAGCCTTTCGACATCTTCTATCGTAAGGATACCGCCGCCTTTTTCAAATGGAACGCAGGAAGGAACGCTGAAATAAAATTTCAAAGGCACGCTCCTCGCGTTTTCAAGCATATAATCCACGCCTGAAATTCCCATCACGTTCGCGATCTCATGCGGATCCGAAACGGTCGCCACCGTCCCGTGAACCAGAGCGAGCCTTGCGAATTCCGAAGGGATGAGCATCGAGCTTTCGATATGTACGTGAGAATCTATAAATCCCGGAATTATATAATTATCGTATTTTTTATTATCACGGATCACCTCGACGATCCTTCCGTTCTCTATGACAAAAGTTCCCGAATAAATTTTCGAATTCAATACGTCGACGATGTTGCCGGATATCATTTTTTCTACCCCTGTTTTTTTAAATTATATTGAAAATTTTACAACAGAATATCTTTTTTTGTAGGTTTTGTCAACCACCGCAATGAAATAAAGCGTTTTATTTTTTCAACTTTTTTCCGATATGTTAATGGATGGTATATCGAGCATTTATTAAAAACACATACAAAAAAGAAGGGATAACGCATGAAAACGAGCTTAAGAGAATTCTTTTTAAAGGGATTCAACCTATTATTCATCCTCTTGTTCATAACCGCCATGGCGACGGAAGCGTTTCCAGCGGTGGAAAACGTTAAAATAACGGTCAAAAAACCAGCCAAGACCCGGAAGGCCGCCAAAAAAACTACGGCCGCGGCGCCTTCAGAAGAAAAAATCAACGCCTCCACGGCTTCTAAAAAAGACGATAAAGTTTACGATCTGGGCAACATTACGGTTGTAGGCGAAGACAAGACGAAGATAAAAGACGCCTCGAAAAAGAAGGTAACCTATGTGGCCAGCGACATCGAAGGCGCTAAGACTGAAAAAGCTGGATCGGCGGACTTCATAGCATCAAAATCCAACGTAATGTCGGGCGAAAAAGAAAAAAAGAGCGAAATAAGCGCATATTATGAAGGTCTGTCAGGAAGTTATTCCACCACGTCATCAGCGGGGCAGGTCGTTATAGATAATGGCCCCGAAAGCAGGTCGGTCCTGGACATTTCAGCTTCGGAATCCGGCGGTTACAGATACAAAAGCGATTACCGCGATCTTAACGCCGTATATAATTACGCTTCGGAAGATGCCGACGGATCGACAAAAGTAAAGGCCGCTTATAAGGGCGGTAACCGCAACCTTCCAGGCTTCGATAATTTTGCCGGCAGCTACATGGAAACCGAAGGCGCCGCATATTCGATCGGCGGAAAATATTCGACAAAGGACAACCGTTTTGAAATAGGCGTCGAAAACGTATCGAAAGACATAAAAATACCGGCGTCGAAAATTTCCGATAAATATGACGCTTCGCTTTATTCAATGGGCATAGCCCACGACATGGTGTTTGAAAACAATCCGCTGACGCTCGAATTGAAACTTTCAAGCGACGGGCTCGAAATGGCGGACACGAACAGTTCCTCTAAATCGTCGGCAATTTTCGCCTTAAACGCCGAACGCCCCATCTCCGAAAAATTCATGGTCCAGATAAATCCGGAAATAGCTAAAAATGGCGATAAGTCAGCAAAAATAGGCGGCACGGCTTCCGCCGTATTAAAGGAAAAATTCCAGCTGTCCGGAAAAGAAGTTGCCAATAAATATAAACTCACGGCCGGAAGGACCGCCAGAAAGTATGACGCGATATCGTTCCTGTTCCCGGATGAAAATTCAATAGTATGGGCTAAATCAGCTGCCGGAACGAATTTTTTCAACGACAACACATATGAGAACGACGAAACCTTCGCCGAATTATCGGCGGAATTGAACATGAGCGAGGACACGAAGCTGAAGGCTTCCTACAAAAATTCCAAACATGACGGCCTTTTATATCTTACGGACCTCAATTCAAACGACGCTCGCTCGGCGTTCGGCGCATTCGCCGATTCGGCCAAATCGAACAAATTTACGGTCGGCGCCGAACACAGGCTAAACGAAGAAATGACCGCTGATATGTCGGCTGTTTCAACGAACGTTTCCGACAGCGCAAACGATCTAATGCCATATATTCCTAAAACAGAATATATTTTAGGCGTCAATTACAAGGCTAAAAACGGCCTTGAAGCAAGGATCACCGAAAGAATGAAAAGCGAGATGGATTCGTCCAAAAATCCCGCGGCGAACGCTAAAGTGCCATCCAATTCATCGCTCGGCCTGGATCTTTCAAAAAGTTTCAACGAAAATGGAAAAATTCTTTTCAGGGCCGATAATATACTTAACAGCGATCTTAAACTTCATCCCGGTTACGCGTACCACGGAAGGAAATTCGCGCTCGGGTTAAACTATAAATACTAGGGCGCAGGGCGCAACGCCGGAACAAACCGGCACAGCGGAAGAGAAAAACAGCCGGGCCCGCCGCGAAGCCCGAATAACGGGCCGATAACGAAGCCGGGCGATGAAAATCAAATAACGAAATTAAAAAGCGATAACAAGGAGTGATCTTAAAATGTTAGAATATTTCCAGAAGGGCGGCCCCGTAATGTACTTCATAATGCTGCTTTCAGTTTACGGGCTGAGCGTTTTCATAGAAAGGCTTTATTTTTTCTACAGCATCAGCTTCAATTATAAAACTTTCATCTCGGACATAAAAAGAATGCTGCTCGATAAAGACAACGACCACGCATTAATGATGTTAAGAAGGACTCCGGGCCCTCTCGGCTCGATACTGCTGCAGTGCCTTAACCTTTTAAGCTCCGGAACTTCCGACCTGAAATCGCGCATCAACGAAATAGGAAGCTACGAAATCCAGAGATCGGAAGGCAAGATAAAACATCTGGCCATCATCGGCAACACCACGCCGCTTCTGGGCCTTCTTGGAACGGTGACCGGCATGATATCCGCGTTTTCGGCTATCTCCCTGAAAGGCGCCAGCAGCCCGACCGTCGTAGCTGGCGGCATTTCCGAAGCACTGATAACGACGGCTTACGGCCTGATCATAGCCATCCCCTCGATACTGGCGTATAACTATCTCAATTCGAGATATGAAACGGTCGTTATTGAAACCGAGCACGCCATGTCTGATTTCATTGATTTTGTCGAGAAAAAGGACGGATTGAAATGAGTCTTAATTTCAGAAAGCCGAAAAAATTAAGAGCCGAAATAAATATGATAAACCTCATAGACATTTTGTTTATGATAAATATATTTCTGCTCATAACCACTACTTTTAACACCACCGCGAGCGCTATAGACGTAAGCCTGCCCAAAACTTCACAGGCGAAAACGATCAAGAGCGAAACGCCCGGAAATTTAGAGGTTAAAATAGACCGCGAGGAAAAAATTTATCTCAACGGAAACAGGATCACGCCGGACAAACTCCGCGACGCTTTCGCCGAAAAGCAGCTGCTGTCGCAGAAGTCCAACCTCCTGTTAAGCGCCGACGCCACATGTTCTCACGGAAAAGTGGTGGAGGTTTTAGACCTGGCAAAAAAATACGGTATTGTAAATTTAAATATAGCCACGCAGAACGTGAGCGGAGAAAAATATGAAAAGAATGCGAGAGCAATGGCAAATTAGCGCCATGGCGGAAGACGCGCTCGGTAAATTCTCGTCATTGCTTCTATCCGCCGGCAAAAAAATTAAGAAAGACCCTCAATCCGCGTCATTCGCGGCTTCAGTCACGATACACGCCGTGATGTTCCTCGCTTTATCATATTTCAGCTTTATTCCGCTCGGAACTCCTTTCGGCAATGGGATCGAACCTGGAGGCGAAACCGCGGGCGTCTCGGTAAATTACACTCCTGCGCAGAGCTCGGGAAAAACCGAAATCAAGAACACGGCCGCCATCTTTAAAACCGCCGCCGCGCCCAAAAATATTTCAGGAACAATGGCTCTGGCTAAAAGCAGGCAGGTTAAAAAATCGGACGTCAGGCAGCCTAAAAAGATGGCCCAGCTGAAGCCTTCCGATATTCATTCTCCGCTCGAAGTCAAGGCGCAAAAAACGCTTTCGGAAAATGACATATCGTATAAGATATTTCCAAAGCATGAAAAAAAATCCACGGCCGCTCTGGACATACCGGTCGAAGTCGGGAAAGAGATTGGGAAAAAACTCAAATCGGCCGATTATCCTGATCAGGACGGCGCGACGACCGGCGAAGTATCGGCTAAAGCCTTAAATACGAACGGAGGCGACGATATTATAACGCTTCAGAAAACCGACGTTAAAATGATAGATGAAGAAGGCGAACTCATAGCTTCGACGGCCGGAATAGGCCAAATGGCGGAAAAGCCCTCGGCGTCTGACGCGGCGGACGAAACGTTAAGCGAAAACGGCCGGAACTTTTCGGAAGGATCGCCAGCGGCCGGCGGCAAAGGCACCGGTAAAAAAGGCGGAACGGGCGCCTTCGGAAGCCCTAATGGCTCCAAAAGATCAGGCATAGCCTTTGAAATGGTTGAAAACAGTTCATACAACGAAGTTCCGAGCTTCCTGAACGGCCCGCCCGAAATAACATACCCAAAATGGGCCCAGGAACAGGGCGCTGAAGGAACCGTAATGGTCATCCTCGAGATACTGCCGAACGGCGAAGTGGGATCGGTCACGAAACACCAGTCGCCCATATCCGACAGGCTGGCCCAGGACCTGGTAAGGCAGGCGGAAATGTGGCGCTTCAAGCCGATATATAAAAACGGCAAGGCTCTTTCGGGAAGCGTTATGGTCTCGGTCGATTACTCGCTCAAAAATAAGTAATTATGAATATTCCAATAGAACAATATATACTATATTCAGAGGCGGAATTAAACGTTCTGCCTCTTTCTTCTTTCTGTCATAACAGCTGCGTTTTCTGCAGCCATAAGAACATGCCGCCGGACATTCTCAGTTCCAGCGGTTTTTACCGCTACAGGCGAAGTTTCGACGACGTCATGGAGCATATAAACTTTTTAGATCCGGAAAAAAGGGTGGTCATAGGCGAATCGGCGACCAAAATTTGCGAAGGCGAACCCTTTATGTATAAAGGCGTCGAAAAGATAATTTCGGCCGTAAGATCCCGCATAGGCGATAACGTAATATCGATAACGACATCCGGCGGGATTATCGGAGAGCAATTTTATAAAATCATAGACAAGGTCGCGCCGCTCGAAATCAATTTCTCGCTTAATTCGTTCAACGCGAAAACCCGCGACAGGATAGTTTTAGACGGCAGAAGCGCTAAGGCCTTTGAAAATCTGAAAAGGCTTTCCGAATATGGCGGAAGCCTTAAAATGAACGTGAGCCTTATGGCCATAAATGAAGGGATGACTCCGCTCGCGCTTATAATTGAAGATATAGAAAATCTCAGGAAAATATCAAATATCGCTTTAATAAAAGTTTTTTTGCCGCGCTTCGCCGAAGGGCTTTTTTCAAAATTCTTCAAAAATTACGAAGAATTCGCCGCATACGCTGAAAGAGTATCTTACGCAATATCCGGCATGAACGCTTTTAAAAAGACGCCCGTGGTGGTCGAACCGCTCGCGCCGCCCGATACGAAGGCGACCGTCCACGCCGTAACGCCTGATTCACCTGCATTTCTCGCGGGAATAAAACCCGGGGATAAAATAATTTCGGTCAACGGCCGAAAGCCCAGATCGAGGTCGGAAGCGTATCAATTCATCAGGAAAACCGCTGGACCGCTTGAACTCGTAATAAATGAAAGCCGGACTGAAGGAACGAACGGGGGTCTGAACAAAACGATAACTTTCGAAAAATTCAACGGGAACAGCGAAGGCGCGGGCGGCATGATCTTCGTTTCAGACATAAACCCTTCCGAATTGGACCGTTTCATTGAAACGAACCTGAAACTCGCCGCAAAAAATTCCAGGGCCGCCGCGGTTACGACCATTTTATCGGAAAAATACATACGGGCGGCATTCCGGGAGAATGGAATCTCAAATATCGAACCGCTGGCGGTAAAAAGCGTAAACTTCAAGGGAAATATCGACTGCGCAGGACTATTGACGCTAACGGATATCGAAGCGGCGATAGGCGGAATGGAAAAAGAAGTTTTTAAAACCATTATAATTGCTGGCATTATGTTCGATCACCTCGGTTTCGATCTCAACGGCGACCGGCTTGAGGATATCGCGAAAAAATTCGAAGCGGATTTTATCGTAATTTAAACCTCGTTAAATTGGTCCGCCCTGATAATTTATTCAACTATCAAGGCGGAATATATTCTTTAGATAACATTTTTGGAAAATATGGACGCGGAAGAAAAAGATTTAAATGTTTTTGGCGACGCCATTATTTTGCCGTGAGTTTTTTGTATTCTTCGCACGCTTTCACATAGTCTTTAATAGCGGCGCTGGCTTCAGCCGATTCGCCTTTTCCCTGGTTCAATAAGGCGACGTATTTTTGGTAATAAGCGTTTTGCGCTGCGAAAGCTTTTTTGGCCTCATCGGACGATCCGGAAGCGGGGCCTGAATTCTTCGAAAAAGAAGTTTCGAATCCGGGCGAGGAAGCTTTAGAGGCGAAGGGGTTTGCTTCCGGCTGTTCAACGGGCGCCGCGGCGGATCCGCTTTTATCCTTTTTAAGTTTATCGTTAAGCTTTCTTATCAGGCCGACGACCTTGCTGCCTATTACGTTTCCGGCCACGGAACCGACGAATCCACCCAGGCCGGGAAAGATCATATTGCCGAGCGTCATACCGATAGTAGCGCCTATGGTCCTTCCGATAAGATCGCCTTTATCGATGGCCGCCCAGGCTTTTTTGAACGACATCTTTCTGCCGCCGTCGAGATCGCGCCCCATCTGAGTGCCCATGGTGCTTCCGGCAAGAGAGCAGAACACAGGCATAAGCGCGCCTATTACCGGGCCCGCAACTGGCACTCCGGTGGCTATGAGAGTTCCGGCGGCGGTTCCAGCCGTAGCGCCGAGCGCGGCGCCGAAGAACGAACATATCGATTCGCCGCTGACGATGAATTTCGCGGCGCTTATCACATCGAGCTTTTCACCCTTATTGTACTGATCGTAAAGTTTGGAGGCGAAAGCGGCGCCGGCGTTTATAGCGATACTCTGCGCAGTGAAATTATCTTTAAATACTTCCCCGGTTGCGCGCGCGGTTGAAACCGCGGTGGACTTACTCCACACATAAGCTTTTTTGGCGTTGGGAGAATTTTTTGTCCATGAACCGGTCGGTTCATCGACATCCACTTTAGGACCTACCGGGTTTCCGGTGTCGCCAAGGCTTATTTCGACGGTGGAGTTGGCTTCATCGGCGATCCGCTGCGCCGCCTGCTGAGCGCTTGCGACGTTCAGATAAGGCGCCGCAATCAGGAACATAAAGTTAACAAGTATGTAAACGCATAAAAATTTGAATTTGGTTTTTGCTTGTATTCTCTTCATTTTATTCTCCATATCCAGGTTTTGATTAATTTTAAATTTGGTTTTGATCGATTTCAACGATATTTGATCGAACTTGAAAACAATTATAAAAAAAATAAAGCCTCTTGTCAACGGCTCTTACCTGTTTTTTACCAGATTTTTAATAGAAATTCCATAGTTTGAATACTATCGGTTTGAAATTTGATACGACGATTAAAAATCTTTTTTACAAAGCCCTTGCGCTGAAGGTCGATCCTTTATGCATGATCGCGATGAAACGATCAGACAAATCAAAGCGCGTACAATCATGATAAATATTGTCGCGTTGCACGCATCTGATATTTTTGCTATAATTAGATAAGAATGGCTTCCGTACATTTAATATCTTATCTTTAACCGTGGTCGACTTTTAATGTGTTCGTTATTTGTTAAGCAGTAATTCATCTGTTTTTCCGGAGGCCGCGATGAAAGCCCGTCAATTTTTTAAAATTTTACTGATTAACTTTATGATCGCGGCTTTTTTAGTTATCTACGGATGCGGCGGAGGCGGAGGCGGCTCTTCTACTACTATCGGTTCAGGCACGCCCATCTATAATATCCCGCCATATTTCGAGATCGAAGGTCAGATATGGAGCGGAGTTTTCAAAGAAACCGCCGTCGGAGTTTTGCGCTCGTCAGACGCCGGGTCCGCGGGCGAATACTCGCTTGAAGTACATGACGGATCCGATAAAAATATTGAAACCGGCGAAACATCCGTTAAAGGAAACACTTTCAGAGCGCTCTTCGAAATAGGCAATAAAAATTCCTTCCCGTCCATAATTTTGCGCGATAAAAAAAATGGCTTGATACTTTTAAGAAATTTTACCGGTCGCCTTCCTTCCATTGATGAAATTCCAACAGGCACAAAAATAATAAAAATAAAAGGCATCACTTTAGACCCGGCTTCAACGGCCAGATCGCTGCTTCTATCCGAAAAAAAAGTCCTCCCGGACATTTCAATGATAAACGTCAGCGCCGAAGACGTGAGGACCGGCGAAGGCATCGTCGCTTTTGATATTTCCGGCAAAAAAACTCAATTCGAGGCCGCGGCCGATACGAATTTTCTGGGCGGCTCGGAAAGCGTCAAAAAACTGGCCGAAATAGTTAAAACCGTCACGACCGTCGCGATCAATAAAACCGGCGTCGAAGCGTTAAAAGATGATATTAAAACCGGATCGGCCGCCGAGATCATAAGTTCCTTCCAATCCATAACATCTTCAGAAAACACCGAAATAAAAAAAATAATAACCGTCAATTCTCTCGCGGAAAGCGTTTCATTTTTCGGAACGGACGTCGGTTCTTCCAATATCAGCGTCCCGGCAAAGGTCGTTTCGCTTATAACGGATAAAAAAACGGATAAAAAAGCGCCCGTGATCTCATCCTTATCGCTCGAAACATCCGGATCGGCCGGCGATTACTCGCTCAATTTCAAGGCCAGCGAAAAACTCTACAGGGCGCCTGAAGTCAAAATTTACGGCCGGACCGCGATAGTAACCGAGATAAGCCCGGACAGCTATAACGCGCAAGCGCCATATGCCACCGGCGACATCAATCCGGTCAGCATCGATATAAACGAAATATATGACCTTGCCGGAAACCGCGGAAGCCGTTTTATAGTCGGAATCAACGTTAAAACCGTGGCGGCCGCGAAAGTCGAAACGCCTTCGTCGGCGCCGGTTCCAGGAACATATAACGGAACCGTCGAAGCAGCTCTTTCCTGCGCTACGCCGCAAGCCTTGATAATATATTCGACCGACGGGTCCATTCCTTCAAAAACACGGGGAATAACTTACTATTCTCCCATCAAAATATATAAAAACACACTGATTAAAGCGGTGGCCTATAAAGCGGGAATGAAGGAATCCGACGTTTTCACCGGAGAATATTCGATAATCAGAACGTTATTAAAAGCCGAACGGCCGATTTTTTCGCCCGATCCCGGAAAATATGATTCCGAAATCACCGTCAAAATCACATCTTCCACGGCAGGCGCGCTTATCCGCTATACGACCGACGGGAGCGAACCTTCACCGACGAACGGAACGCTTTATACCGGAACGCTTTCAGTATCTTCTACTATGACTATAAAAGCGATATCCTTCAGCGAAGATAATTCACCGTCAAACATTACGACAGCCAAATATATTATTTCTCCGGTTCCAATATCGCCAGCGCCAGTCATTTCCGGCTCGGTTTCAAATAACGGACCATCCATAATTTCTATAAGTTGCGGCGACCCGCTCGCAAAAATTTACTATACTATCGACGGAAGCGAGCCAGCGATATCTTCCGCCATTCTTTATTCAGGCCCATTCGAGTTGACCGGCGCGATAACCGTAAAAGCTTTGGCCGCCGCGATCGGTTCGCTTCCATCCAGGATCGTTTCAGCGTCATTCCCGGCTGAGATAAAAACGTCCTCGCCGCCGTTTTTTTCGCCGGCGGGCGGAAAATATAAAATGCCCGTGTGCGTCAGAATATCATCGGCTTCCGCCATGGCCACGATAAAATATACCACCGACGGAACCGTCCCTTCCGAAAATAACGGAACGCTGTATTCGGCCCCTATCATCATTAATTCCAATATTACGATCAAGGCCGTCGCGTTCGACGAGAAATACGCCGCATCCGAAATCGCAGAAGCGATATATCAAAAAGACACTGCCGCGATATTTTTCATTGACACGGAAAAGCCGAAATTTACGGCATCATATTATAAAGACGAGGCCCTTACTATACCCGCCGGAATCAATCCGAGACTCGGACCCGGCACATGGTATCTCGCGATCCGGGCGAACGAAAAGCTAAAAGAAGCGCCCGAAGTGACTATCGATTCGGAAGGCGTAGCTAACGATATGGTTAAAACAGCCGCCGCGGCCGGAAATGGCGATAACTACGTGATATCCAGAACCATCGTGGCGGACGAGGCCGCGCCCGGCGACACTATCGAAACAATATTTATTTCGGGAAAGGACGAGGCCGGGAATGGCGGAACGAATGATATGGCGTCTAACGCTTCCGAAGCGGCCTATATTGACGCGAAAAAACCGGCTGCGCCGGAAATCTCACCAACGGCCATTCGGGCGGATCTTGAAAGCGCCGGGAACACGGCGAACCACATAAATAACGCCCTCACGGCTGATATGACTAAATTTGCCGTTAATATCGCGAACCATGCGCTTGAAAATGAAACCGGAAAATTATTCATAAGAATTGCCGACGGCGGAGCGGCGCACACCGCGACGGGTTCCGGCGTCATCGTAAGTTCAAACGCTGAAGCCGCCAATATCGGTGGTTTTACAGAAACCGCGATAACCGGTTTTACCGACGGCGATATAAAAATAGAAGCATGGCTCGTCGATCTGGCCGGGAACGCCTCAAATATCGCTTCTATGAACCTGCCTGGCTGCCTGGACAGGATTGCTTCACCGCCGGCGCTTTTAAGGATATATTCATCAAACACAACCGCGGGCAAAGCTAAAATAAGCGATAAGCTCACGGTTCGTTTCACTCCCGCGGAACCGGTTTCAACGCCGCCCAAAATATCGATAACCGGAACTGACCGGACGGTAACGGAAGTCGCCGGATCATATGAAGCCGCGTATGTGATGACCGGCGACGATAGCGAAGGCATCGTGCCGTTCGCGGTTTCATATTCGGACGAGGCCGGAAACGTTAAAACGCAAAGCGCGACGACCGACAATTCGGCCGTGTCGTATGATAAAACGCCGCCGGCGGTTCAGGCTTCAATCATCACTTATCCGGCGGGCGGCGAATTGTTCCGTGGAAGTTCGACCGTAAATATAAACTGGGAACCGACAGGAGTTATTGATAATGGCGGATTTTCCGCGACTCCGGTTTCTCTCGAATATTCGGACGACGGCGGTTCGTCGTGGTATCCGATCACGGCGGCAAACGCGAATAGCGGAACTTTAGCCTGGACAGTCCCGTCCATAAACTCCGAAAACGTCCTGATAAAAATCAGCTTCACCGATCTGGCGTCAAATAAAACAGCCGTGGCAACGACAACGCCATTCACTATCGATTCGACAAAACCAAAACCAGTCTCCGCTTTATTGGCCGCGGACAATTCGTATGTCGAAGTTTCTTATAACGAACCCGTATTCGGACCGGCCGGCGGGGCGCCCGGCGTCGGCTCCTTCTCCGCGATATATGAACAAAATTCCGGAGTCGCCGCGACGGTATCGATATCATCGATTAAAAAAACCGACGGATCGGACGCTACTGGCGGAGAAAGCGCCCTTAGAATTTATTTTTCATTATCGAATGCCCCGTCCGGGAGCGAAAAAATCAAAATAGGGCCGGCGGGAGCAACTTCGTTATACGACATTGCCTTCAACGCAATGAGCGTTCTTGAATTTACAGCGCCGTTGACCTTTAACGACCTGAGGCCGCCGGAAATCACGTCCATTACGATACATAAATCTCTCACATATTTCGACATAGCCTTCAGCGAAGGCGTTTACGGTCCCGCAAACGCTAAAGTTTCAGTTTCCGACCTGGTTATGACATTTTCACAAAATTCCGGAAATGCCACGGCTGCATCAATAACCTCGCTGAAGCGAACTGATGGATCGGACCTCGCCGGCGGAGAAACGACGGTAAGAGCGTGGATTTCAATCACGGGAACGCCTTCAGGCATCGAAACGATCGTCATAAAACCCGCATCGGCTTCATCGATCTTCGATTCAAACGGAAATGCCGTTGCCGCCTCCTATGTTTCGTCGCCGGCATATCTTTGCGACGCTCTCGCGCCGCCTCCGCCGTCGTCTTTGATCATAACGCCAATAGACGGAACCGTAATCGCGAATACACTCAATTCCACGAACACCGACATGGTCGTAACGGCTTCCATAACGGCGGCAGCGGCGACGGGCGGCAGCGCTAAGCTATATATCGACGGGCGGCATATAGCTACCGATGAAACCATTTCCGCCGACGATACGCTCATTTCATTCGATCTGGCCACCACGACGAACGGCGCGCTCGCAACGATAATTCCAACGGGCGGCGTTCTTTCGGCGGAGCTTTTCGACGCTTCGGGAAACGGCGCATTAAGCGTCGACGCCAACCCGACACTCACGGTAAATTATATCAGGCCGGCTGCGGCAATCACGTATTCGCCCGCCGGCGTCGTTAAGTCCGGCAAGTCGTTAAGCATAGACGCCGTGTTCAACGAGCCGATCAATCCCGCGTCGCTTCCCATGATCTCAATAAGCGGCGGCAACACGCTCACCGCGACGTCCATGACAAAGCTCGACAATACGCATTTCAGTTACATATACACGGTAAACGCCTCGGGCGACGGCACCGCGCAGGTAACGCTTTCAAACGCGACAGGCCCATGCGGAAACCCTATAAATCCAATACCTGCAAGCGGCGACAGCTTTCCCGTCGATAACACTAAACCCTTCGCCAACGTTACATATTCTACCGACGTACCGGTCAGATCCAGAATAGGTTTAGTGATCAACGTGGAATTAAACGAACCTCTGGCTGAAACGTCGCTTCTCGCGATAGCGTTAAGCGCGGCAACCGGCGGAAATTCGCTTTCCGCAACGGCAATGACAAAGATTGACGGCACCCACTACACTTATA
>CAZJFS010000068.1:0-21199 GCA_964545075.1 uncultured bacterium | reverse complement strand
GCTCGTCGGGCTCATAACCCGAAGGTCGTAGGTTCAAATCCTGCCCCCGCTACCAAAAATTTTTGAATGGGCCATGAAGGCGAGTTCGCCCGAGCCCGAATATGTGGCGAAGTAGCTCAGATGGTTAGAGCATACGGTTCATAACCGTAGTGTCGAGGGTTCGATTCCCCCCTTCGCTACTTAACATTTTAAAATATGAAAAAGAGAGATTATTATTTTTGATAATCTCTCTTTTCTTTTTATTCCCGGTTAACTTATTTTTAGCCGCTTGAAAAATGGATGGAATTAATTTATAATAAGCGTTGTTGAAGTGTATCCGGAAAAAGGCTGGCGCGAAAGGCGGAGATTTCTATGATTCCGCTCGGCTTTCTGATTTCAAAAATATACAATCCATGGGAGTGATCTAATGAGTCCGTTTGAAATAATAATGCTGGTGTGTTTCGGCGCGGCGTGGCCGTGCGCGCTTCATAAATCGTATGTTTCGAGGTCCGTGAAGGGGAAGAGCTTCGCTTTCCTCATAGTGGTCATAATCGGCTATATTTCAGGAATATTGCATAAAGTGTTTTACAATCCCGATAAGGTTATCTATCTTTATGTCGTCAATATGCTTATGGTGGCCTCCGACGCCGTATTGTATATCAGAAACGCGAAACTCGAACGCGCGGTTGACTGCGATCAGCGGGCGTAAATATACGATATCGCATATCGATATCACGTGATTCGTTTGGAATTCAAAAAAGAGCCGTTAACATGATAATAAGTGCAAGCAGAAGGACCGATATTCCAGCGTTTTATGGCGAATGGTTTCGCGCCAGGCTTGAAGCCGGTTTTTTCGACAGAGTGAACCCGTATAATCCTTCGCAGATCAAGAGAATAAGTCTCGCTCCGGCGGATGTCGATTGTTTCGTTTTCTGGACCAAGAACCCCGCCCCGTTCCTTGAAACATTGAAATATTTGAATATGCTAAATTATAAATATTACTTTCAGCTCACGCTCAACGATTACCCCGATTTTTTCGAACCGGGGCTTCCTTCGGTCGAAAAGCGCGTTGAAGCGCTGAGGCGGCTTTCGGATATTATATCGCCGGAGAAAATAGTCTGGAGATACGATCCGATCGTCATAAGCGATGTTACGCCCGTCGAATATCATTTGGAGAGGTTCGACCGTCTTTGCAAGGCTATTGCGGATAACGTCGGAAGGGCCGTTATAAGTTTTATGGTGCATTACAAAAAAGTCAGGCGCGCTCTCGAAAATCTTGAAATAAGAAAAGGCGTGAAATTTATCGATATGGCCGAGCCTGAAAATCAGGCGCCGTTGAATGAAACCGCTGCCGGACTTGCCGGTATCGCCGCGCGCAGGGGCGTTTCATTATATTCGTGCTGCGCCCACCCGGAAATAAAAAAACACGGCATATATCCCGCCGCCTGCATCGACGGCGAGCATATAAAAAAATTATTCAATGCCGAAAAAAACTTTAAAAAAGATAAAAGTCAGCGTAAAGATTGTCTTTGCGTGGAATCGGCCGATATGGGCGTTTATGACACTTGCCCGCATGGCTGCGTTTATTGTTACGCTACTATGAACCAGGCTCGCGCCGCGGAAAATTTCAAGAAACATTCGTCGTCGTCGCCGTCTTTAATGAGGTATTGATTTGAAACGGTTCAGGATCTCGGCCCCGCCTTTTTTAAAGGAGATGCTCAGGGCTTTTAGAAGCAGGAATTACAGGCTTTATTTCGTCGGTCAGGGCGTATCTCTTATAGGCACCTGGATGCAGCAGATCGCCATGGGGTGGTATGTTTACCGCCTTACTAATTCATCGTTCCTGCTTGGCCTTGTGGCTTTTTCGGCGAACATCCCGTCTTTTTTTCTCACGCCCGTCGCGGGCGTTCTCGCGGACCGCTATAACCGGCACAAAATGCTTCTGATCACCCAGTCTTTTTCGATGCTTCAGGCCTCCATACTCGCTTTTCTCGTTTTGAGGCATCATCCATCGATAGTTCATATACTTTCCTTAAGTTTATTTATCGGGATCGTCAACGCTTTTGATACTCCGATCCGCCAGTCCCTTGTCGCCGATCTGATCGAAAACAGAAATGATCTTGGAAACGCGATTGCGCTCAATTCCGCGATGTTTAATTCCGCGCGGCTTATAGGACCATCCGTCGCGGGAATTTTGATATCATACGCGGGAGAAGGTTTTTGCTTTCTCATTAACGCGCTCAGCTATATCGCGGTCCTCACGTCGCTTTCGCTTATGAAGATAAAGCCGCGGGCCGCATCTTTAAAAAATGAGAGTCCCATTAAAAATCTGAAGGAAGGTTTTTCATACGCATACAATTTCCGCCCCATCAGAATGGTTTTAACGCTCGTCGCGCTTATCAGCACGATGGGAATGGCTTACAACGTCCTGCTTCCCGTTTTTGCGCGCGATATACTCCATGGAGGCCCCAATACTCTGGGTTTTTTAATGGGGGCGGTCGGGGTGGGAGCGATAGCCGGAGCCGTTTTTATGGCGTCGCGTAAAAATCCGGCCGGGTTTTCCGCCATTATTCCAAGAAGTTCTTCGATATTCGGCATAAGTCTTATGCTGTTCTCTTTTTCTGAAACTTACCGGCTTTCCATGCTGCTTATGTTTTGCGTCGGGGCCGGCATGATGACGAACATGGCGTCATGCAATACGTTGCTACAGACCATTTCGGACGAAGATAAGCGCGGCCGCGTTATAAGCCTTTACGTGCTGGCTTTTGCCGGAATGGCGCCTTTCGGAAGTCTTGCCGCGGGCTGGCTTTCAAGCCGGATCGGCGCGCCGCATACGCTTTTTTTGTGCGGACTGTCATGTCTTATCGGAGGGTTGAATTTCGCCCGCGGCCAGGCTGGCTTTCTTAAAGCCGCGCGGCCAGTGTTTATAAAAAAGGGCTTTATAAAGGAATGAATCGAAAATAATGAGCGCGCCTTGAAAGGTTAATGAATTTATAGTATAATTAATGAGATTTGAAAAAATAAATATAAGGGAAGAAGAATATGTTCAAAGTAGCCATAGGGCATAGCGAACAGATCGATTCGGCGGACGCGGCGGCGGAAATATTCGAACAGTGCGATGAAAAACTCGGCGGTGAAAAGCCTTGCGCCGGCGTGCTGTTTGCCGCCATATCCCATGAACACCGCCTGATCCTCGATAAGATTCTTGAAAAATATCCTGGAATAGAACTTATCGGCTGCTCATCGGACGGTGAAATGTCCACGAGCGGTTGCTTTTCTGAAGATTCAATGATACTTACGCTTTTCGTTTCAGATGATGTAGAAATAAAAGCCGGATGCGCCAGGGATATAGCGAACGATCCGCATAAAGCCGCTTTCGACGCAGTAAACGAGGCGCGTGGAAAGCTTTCAAAGCCGCCCGCGCTTTGCATAGCTCTGCCTGAAAGTCTTACGGCGAACCTTGGCGTCATTTTGGAAGGCGTCAAAAAAGCCCTGGGGCGAGAATTTCCAATATTCGGCGGCGGTTCGAGCGAACCCGGAAGGTTCGAGCGGACGTTTCAATTCTTCGGCCGCGAGATATTGCGCGACGCCATTCCATTACTGCTTTTTTCGTCGCCGGTTATTCATTCGTTCGCTATCTCCAGCGGCTGGAAGCCGATAGGGCAGGCTAAAAAAATAACGCGATCCAAAGCTAATGTCGTTTATGAGATCGGCGACGAACCGGCGGTAAAATTCTATGAAAGATATTTCGGCGGGGACGCGACGGTTATAGGCGGCGAATTTCCCATGATCGTGCGGGACACGGAAGATTCAAAATCTTATATCAGGGCAGCGCTTAGAATCGATAAAAAAGAAGGCGCCGTAACATACGGCGGCGATATCGCCGAGGGATCGATTGTCCAGCTCGGCGAAGCGTCGCGCGACGACCTCCTTGTCTCCGCGGGAGATGCGCTTGAAAAAGCTTTGTCTTGTTATCCCGGAAAAGATCCGGTCATGCTCTTCGCCTTCTCGTGCGGCGCCAGAAAAGCTCTTCTCGGCACCAGGACATGCGAGGAATTTTCCTTCATCCGTGAAAAGGTTCCGAAGAGTTGCGCTATAGCCGGTTTTTATACTTATGGCGAACTCAGCCCTATAGATGGCACGAAAGAGACTAAATTTCACAACGCCACGGTCGTAACTCTTCTACTGGGGGTAAAATGAACCGGGATAACGAATTATCAGCTCCCGAAAAGTTGTTGAGGGCGGAAAAAGAGATCAGGCTTTTGAAACAGAAGCTCGAACGCTCGGAGCGCAACCGCGCTATTATGGAAGACATAAAAGACAATAACCAGGTGCTTTTAAAAAACGTCGGCGCGGAGATCGAAGCGGCCCGTCTTACAATTCAACAAAAAAATGAGGAACTCGAGCGCATCTATAAGGATCTTGCCGCCGAAAAAGAAAAATCTGAAGATCTGCTTTTAAACATTTTGCCTCATGAGATAGCGGACGAACTCAAGGCCACTCAAAAAGTCGAACCGTTATATTTCGACTCGGTGACGGTACTTTTCACCGACGTGAAAGGGTTCACTAAAATTTCCGCTGAACTTTGCGTAAAGGACCTTATCCGCGAACTCGATTCAATTTTTACTCGTTTTGACGCTATAACCGAAAAACACGGGATCGAAAAGATAAAAACGATAGGCGATAGTTATATGTGCGCCGGCGGAATTCCGACTCCAAACGAGACGCATGCGGTCAACGCGGTTTTAGCGGCCATTGAAATGCAAAAATTCATGTCTGAACTCAGATCGTCGCGTGAACTTGAAAATAAACCTTTCTGGGAAATACGTCTTGGAATGCATACCGGTCCGGTCATGGCGGGCGTGGTCGGCAAAAGAAAATTCGCTTACGATATATGGGGCGACACGGTCAATACGGCGTCGCGCATGGAATCGTCAGGCGTTGCGGGGCGCGTCAACATATCCCAGAGCACCTATCTTCTTGTCAGAGACTTCTTTGAAACCGAATACCGCGGAAAGATCATGGCCAAAAATATCGGCGAGATTGAAATGTATTTCGTCAACGGCCCTAAGTAAATTGAAAAAAGAACATTTTTCCGTTCACTTCACGAAATTAAAATTTAGCCGATAATAATTCACAAGATAGAAAAATATTTTACTTAAATATTTATATCGCGTTCTAAAATGAATGAGGTATTAAAAGAGGTTTGTGAATTTGTCGGAACATAATCAATTTCAATTAAAAATAAGACTTTTTAATAAAATAGCTTTTACATGTATTTTTATGACGGCGTTTCTATGGGCCATGGCCGGAGCTTTATTCGCCGGCGCCATCGATTCTCCGCTTTATAGAAAATATATACAGATACCCGAAAACGACAGAAATTCGATACCTGCCGTCATAGCGGCCATGAAAGCTGAAATAAAATCAGACACGGTCGAGGTTGAAGCCTATGTCGTGCTGGCGATAGCAGAGCTTGCCGGCGGCGACGTCGAGGATTTCGTCAGAAACATTAATAAAGCGAATAAAAAAAGATATTATAAATTCAAGCCGCACCCGCTTTCAAAATACCAGCCGTTCGTGAATAAATTCGTCAACCTTTTGAGAACGGTCCGTGAAATTAATAATCGTTTCGAGGCTTATCCGACTTCGTCCATGCTCCGCTATCAGTTTGCCCTGTTATGCCGTGAATATGATAAGGTGCTCGCGATAGAATATCTTAAAAAAGCGCTTTCGCTTTATGGCGATTTTCTTGATGCGCGTCTGAAGCTGGCCGAATTATATGAAGAATGCATGGATTATAACCGCGCTATCGAGCAGTGGCGGGTAATAATGGATCTGCGCCCCTATGATTTCAGGCCTTATTATAAAATATGCCACCTTTCTTCAAAGATGGGAAATTTTACGATAGCTGAAGGTATATATGGACTTGGCCAGAGAAAGAAGATGACGCTTCACGAGCACAAGGAATTTCAGCAGGTCATAGAAGATCTGGTGGCCGATTTTCCGCGATTGCGCGAAGAAAGATCGATAGCCGCTGAAAAGCTGATAAAATTAAAGGAAGTGGTGCAGGAAGACCCGCTCAATATCGATGCGCTTTTAGATGTTGCCGAAACGTATTTGAACACCATCTGCGACATCAGGCAGGCGGAACAGGCCTGCGTCAAGGCCGTTCATATCGACCAGATGAGCTACAAGCCGCATCTTTTATACGCGAAGATACTCGATATTCTCGGCGAGACGGCAAAGTCCTATGAAGAAATGCTTTTTGTGGCCATGGAGGGCGGAGATAAAATAAAAGACGCTTATCTGACCGAGATCGTCGATCTGTGCGAACGCAAACTCATTTCGGATATGCTTCAAAACAACCTCAAAATAAGTGATATGATAAATTATTTTTCAATATATTACCAATAAATATAAAACGGCAATGTAAAACAACTTTAAATTAAATGCGAGGGATGATCATGAGATTTTCCAGATTACAAAAAGTAAAATTGAGAGTGCGCCTGTTTTTAATGGCTTTTATAGCTCTTTTCGCAGTGATCTATTATGCGGCCGGCGCGTTCGCGTCCGTCGTCGATCTTAGTTCGGGAGCCGTGGGCGAATATGCTCCGCCGCCGGACGCCGTATATGAAGGTACGCCGACGCTGGAGAAAGCTCGCCAGCTGATAAGCGAAGGTTCGCATGAGAAAGCGGCGGAGGTTTTGAAAAGCTATATCCAGAAAAACCCTAACTCCGAAAAGGTTCCTGAATTGATGCTGGAAATCGGCAAGTGTCAGCGTGAAACGCTCGAAAAAAACAAGCTTTTGATGACTGACAACATAATTAAATCTTACGAAGAAATGGTCAATCGGTTCCCTCAGTCGGATTTCGCGCCGCAGGGTTATTATCAGATCGGCCAGCTCTATGAAAAAGAACTCAAGGAATACCGCGAAGCCATTAAATATTATGAAAAATGCGCATACGACTACCCTGCTACAAGTTACGCGGCGTCGGCATATTTTCGTATCGGCCAGATATACGAGAACAACCTTAACGATTATGAAGGCGCCATTTTAACGTACACGAGACTTGCAAAGGATTTTTACAGGTTCCAGATCGCGGTTGACGCAAGGCTTCGCATCGAACAGATATATGAGACCAAGATGAAGGACGTTAACAAAACGCTCGAGGCCTATGCCGAAATCGTCAACAATTATCCGGAAAACAAGAAAATGCCTGAAATACTTATGAATATGGCTAAATTTTACATGGAAAAAAACGACACCGAAAATGCCATCAAGACATATCAGCAGATAATCGAACGCTTTCCGAAAGAGAAAAACGCTATAGAATCGTATAAAAAGATCGCCGGCATATACGAAGAGAGCCGCGACTACAAAAACCTGGCGGATACATATGTCAAAATGAGCGAAGCGTATCCGACGTATGAAAAGAACGATTACATAACTTATCAGATCGCCCAGATATATGAAGTGAACATGAGGGAATACAAGAAAAAAAGGGTCGGTAAAAACGAAAACATCGTAATGGAGGATGGTTCCGACGGCGGGAAAACCTATTATAAGCTCGACAAGAAAAATCTCGAAACGGCTATAAAATATTACACAAAACTTGTGGATACATATCCGCAGAGCTCTTATGCCCCTACGGCGCTTCTCAGGATTGGAAATATTCTGAACAACGACCTTTACAGAGGCATAGACGCGAAACTCATGTACAAGGCGGTAGTGGAGAAATATCCGCAAAGCAAGGAATACGCTCAGGCTAATGAGATATATGAAAAAATAAGATAGTGAACCGCCTGATCGAGGCGCGTGCGACGGGTCTGCCGGTTAATTCGGACGGCATATATAATATAAATCAAAAATAAAAAGGGACCGCCTGAATTTTTTTCGGTGACGGCCCCTTTTTTATTACGGCTGATGAAACTTATTTAAAGTTATCCTTTCTTTACGGTCAGTTTCGACCTCGGCCGCGGTCGCGGTCGAGCGAAGCTTCTAGAACATGTTCACATTTTCTCTTATTACGTCGTAGCGTTTCGAGAATGCGAGGTCGAGCGCTTCTTTCTTTATGACGAAATTGGCCGGGTCTTCGTCGCTTCTGGCTTTGATGTAGGTGAGCATGTCGCGCGCGTCTGAACCGGGGATCATGAGTTTATTCTTTTTATAAAGCCCCTCGAAGTGGTCGAAAATTTCTTTGAGCTCGGTGTCTGGCTGTTTCGAGCTGAGTTTTTTGGCCGTGTCGATGAAGATCTTTTCGGCGACGTCGGACGGCGGGTTGAAGGTCTGAAGATTGAACGGAAGGCGGCGCCTGAAGGCCTGGTCGAGGATGTCGTCCATTTTCATGTTAGACGATAAAATTATTCTTTCCTTGACGGGGAATCTGGCGCGGCCGTTATCGAGCTCGAGAACGTCCGCTTCCGATTCGAAAAGCGTGATGAAGCGGTTCAAAAATTCGATGGCGCTCTTTTGGTTCGGGTTTTTCGGCGGGTTGCGGCCAAAGTCGTCTATGATCATCATTCCGAGGTTGGCCAGGACCTGCGGCGGGACTATGAGGCCGCGCATATCGAAGTAATCGACGCTCGAGTTGGTGCACACGATGATCTTTGGCGGTTTAGCGTAAACCCAGCGGTTGTCGAAGTTTTTAAGAGTTTCCTTGTCAATGGTACTATCAAGCGATTCGTGAACGCCGTCGACGAAGAAGGGGTAGATGTTTCCGTTCAGATAGAACGCGTGCGGAAGGTAGATCGTGTAGTTCAAAAGGTTGTGAAGAACTTCGGCGATAGCCGTCTTTCCGTTACCTGGGGGGCCGTATATCAGAAACGGCCTTCTGTTTGAGATCAGGGTTTTCAGTTCTATCTTGAATTCATCGTAAAGGTGCAGGCCGCGCGCCTTGCATATGCTGTTTATGTCGTCAAATGTGGCGTGTACGTTTAATTTCCCCGTCTGTTCCTCGACGCTTTTGCAGTAGTCTTCAAAGGAGACCGGCGCGATATAGCTTTTGTAGCGGTATTTTTCCATCATTTCGTTATGGGCTTTTTCGCCGGCTTCGAGCGCCCTGTAGTGCATCTGTCCGGTCGCTTGCGACGAGAATGTTTCGACCCATTTGTTCTTTTCCTTTAATTCCTGGACTATGGGTTTTATTATGAAATTGGGGATCTTGGTCTTTTCGGCTATTCCGAATTCGTTTTCGCCGTTGGTGGCTGCATCCCTCAAAACGGACAATATTAAAAATACGACCACGCGGTCGGGAATGTGAAGGTCTTCCAGTTTAGAAACCTTTTTCGGTTTATAGTTTGGATCTGCCATTTTTCCCTCCTGATTACTTTGTTTTATTGATTTTCTTTTTTTGTTCCGGCTTTATCATCTGTTGAACTTCGCTTGGGCGGACGACGACTTTTGCTTTCGGCGGTATGCTTTCGGTGATCCATACGTTGCCGCCGACGACCGCGCCTTTTCCTATGACCGTTTCGCCCCCGAGTATGGTGGCGTTGGCGTAGATGACGACCTCGTCTTCTATCGTTGGATGGCGTTTAATGTTGCGGATGAGATTGCCATGTTTGTCGCGCGGGAAACTCAATGCGCCGAGCGTCACGCCCTGGTAGAGTTTGACGTTTTTTCCGATGACGGTGGTTTCGCCCACTACTACGCCGGTGGAGTGGTCTATGAAAAAGCTCTCGCCGATCTTCGCGCCGGGGTGTATATCGCATCCGGTTTTGGAATGGGCGTATTCGGTAAGCATTCGCGGAAGAAGAGGAATGTTTTGCATGTGCAGCTCATGCGCGACGCGGTATATGGAGATGGCGTAAAATCCGGGATAGCAAAATACTATTTCATCGAAGGATTTAGCCGCAGGATCGCCGGCTAAGGCTGATCCACAATCTTTTGAAAGCATTTCACGGATGCGCGGTATTTTGGAAAGAAAATTTATAGCCTCGGATTTTCCGACCGCCGTACACTTCGAGCATACCTTCAGTTTATCTTTGCATTCGTGCATCCTGCACTTGGCTATCTGTTGCGACAAAATTTTATAAAGCGCTATTATTTTTCCGCCCAGATAGTATTCGACGTTCGGTTTGTCGAGTTCCTGCTCGCCGAAATATCCCGGAAAAAGGATCGCGCGTATCAGCGCTATTATTTCGATAAGCGATTCATGGGACGGCACCATTGGAAATCCCACGTGATCGAGCGAGTCTTTGCGGCCGAGCGATCTCACTATCTCTTTTGTAATAACCGGCAGTTTTGCCGTAAAAATACTTTCAAGTTCGGTTTCCTGCGTTTTCTGGCACGCGGTTTGGATCAGAAGCGGATTTGGTTTTGTTGTCATTTAATTCCTCGATCGTTAACGTTTAATTTTTGGTTATCGCGGTTATTTTATTAAAAATTTCGAAATTAGTCAACTGATAGTAGAAAATCTTGTCAAAGTATTGCGTTTATTTTAAAATAATGATATTTTACTATAAACGTAGCCGGGCTTGGCAGGCGGAAAAAAATAAATGGCCGGACACCGGGAAAAATTTAAAACGCTTGAAATTTTATTTAAGTGCTGTAAGCATTAAGGAAGGTAATATAACAATGAACAAAAATGTGAAGATAACAGCCGCGGTATTTATTGCGTTTTTTTTGATTACAGCGCATTGTGGTTGCCTTTCGGCCGCGACGTATCCGTTCGACGGTGGAAAAATAACGCTGGAACTGCCCGATGGCTGGAAGGTAGATACCGCCGAATGCGAGCTTTCCGCGGAAGCGGTATACGATGAGGGAACTATGACGATGGCATTTATGGCTTTAAAGCCGGAGGAATTAATAGCTTCTATAGACGCCGCTCAAAAAGAGATTGAAAAGGAGATCGGCGAACTTAAACTCGAAAAGACCTCAGAAGTTATGATAAGCGGGATGAAAGCTTTCAGGAAACGTTACGTTACATCCGACGCAAGCGTGACGGTAATGGTAACGGCTGCGATAACATCCCACAACCGTTTTTTCGTTTATTACCACTTTGCGCCTGACGCGGTTTCTAAAAAACATGCGAGCGATATAAAAAAAGTTGAAGATAATATCAGATTGAAATGAACTTTTAACAAAATATCGGCTTTTCTGCTTAAATAGATTTTTTTTAACGTGAAACCATCCGTTTTTGGTTTGTATGATGATCTTGAAATATTAAAATGTAGAATTAACGGTGCTGGCGGTACCATCAATTTTTCCTTGACAATTTAAAATGAGTGTGGTAGAATCAAAAACAATCAAAAACTTTATAAAGAAAAAAATTAAAGTTTTTGGCACGCAACTTGCTCTAAAAGCATCTGTGTGCAAACACAAAAGGCGAAGACGCCAAAAAGCCAGACCGTGCAAACGGCGGCTAAAATTTTAAATAAGGAGTGATCTTTTAATGAAAAAGACACTGTTAGTAGTTTCAATCGTTCTCGCATTCGTATTCTCAATGGGTTTTGCAATTGCTCAGGAAGCTCCTAAAGCTCCCGAAGCTCCCGCTGCTGCTGCTCCCGCTCCCGCTGCTCCTGCTGCTGAAGTAAAAGCCGCTGAAGCTCCCGCTGCTCCTGCTGCCGCTGTAACAGAAGAAGTAGTAGTTGGCAAACTCGTTGTTGCTGCTGAAAAAGTTACAATAGCTGTTGAAGGCAAAGAAGCCGTAGCTGTAAAAAAAGACGCAAAAGTTGCTGAAATCGAAAAAATCGAAAAATTCGCTGACAAAACATTCGAATTCAAAGGCACATTCGTTACAGAAAAAGAAAAAGACGTTGAAGTAAAACTCTTCGTTATCTCCGCTTTTGCTGAAAAAGCCGCTGAAGCTCCTAAAGCTCCTGAAGCTCCTAAAGCTCCGGAAACAAAGTAATTACTCGTTAAGTAAATAACTTTTATCTATAAATGAAAACCGTCCGCGCATATTACGCGGGCGGTTTTTTATTTGACTGAATCGTGAATTCGCGGCTCTTGCCCCGGACGGCTTGAATACGCTATACTTGAAACTGAGCTCGCCCCGGGCATGAGTGGAGAATAAATTTTCAGCTTGCTTTTCTGCCGAAATTCTTATCAAGTTTTGATAATGATTTCTGCGCATAGACGCGTACGATCTCTTCGGCATCGGCCAGCGCCATTTTTAAAGGGTCTATTGCTTTTTTATCGCCGATCTCGCCTAAAAGTTCAGCCGCAAACGACCTTGTGATCTTATCACCTTTTTGGAGAGCCGTGATATAAAAATCAACGTTTAGATCAAGTCCATCCATAAATCCGCCTTTGTTCATCCTATAAAAACACCTCCAGGTATGTATATATATTCATTTGGTTTACATAACATTGCTTTTGCTTAAGAAATTGTGATTAAATTTCCCCATGATAATGAAAAATTATCATTCCCACTTGAAAAAATCGAACCTTTTAAAATTGAACGAGTCGTCCTGCAGCGTGAAATACAACATAGCGTACTTGAAAAAACTCGTTAAACCGGGCGGAACATTAGATTTGTTCATACGACATCACATCCGATAGCTAAATGCTGCAAATAATACCGCAACTAAAATGGTTTTTCATTTAATAGTAGAATAGGTCGCAACGTCCGACGCTATACCGCTGGGCGTTCTAACCTCAACTTCTACCGCCCTTTTATCTGACGAAAGTTCAGGATTATAAGTGATATACATTACTTTATAGAAAGTTTTGAAGCTTTGTAAAACTTTTTTAAGATTATATTTGAGTTCGTAAGGGTTGGGTGAGATCTGCGCTACGCCGCCGGTTTTTTCAGCGAGCATGCGCACAGGTTCTTCTAAAACATCATAACCCAGGCCTATTGTGTAAATCTGAACGCCGCATTTTCTGGCGTAATCTATAACTTCATCGAGTGTGTGCTTTGAAAACGGTTTTTTTCCTGAAGGACTTTCGTCGCTTCCGTCAGTGATGACGAGTATGGCTTTTCCGCCGTCGCGGTAGTGAAGCATGTCTATGCTTTTATAAAGCGTATCGTAAAGATAAGTTCCGCAATTTGCGTTCTGGGAAAATAGGGCTTTATTTAATTTGAACTGGTCGCTGGTGAAATCCTGTAATAGTTTTATGCTCTGGCGAAAGCCCATTATGGCGCATTTATCGTTTTTATCCAGGGAAGAGAGGAACTGGAATGCGTCCTGCTTGAGTTCTTTTAACATGCGTTTCATGGAGCCTGAAATGTCGAGCGCTAAAACGATATTCATTACTTTAGGGTCCGTTTCGACCTTGACGCTGTCGATCTTTATGCAGTTTTCATTGACCTTGAAATAGTTTGCGTTCAAATTTCTATATATAGCGCCGTCTTCGTCGGTAACATAAGTAAAAAGGGTTACGACGGGAAAGCGGGAAGCGTCTATGGCTTTTATATGAAGCGATAAATTTTCGTTATAGAAGGGTTTTGAGCTGCCATATTCAAAAGCGGACGCCGGGTGCGGCGATACAATGAAGGATAAAAGCGTTATGAAAATTAAAAGGTATATATTGATCTTTGCAATGTCGCGGTACATCTTTGCCCTCCGGCTAAAAATATAATTTTATTTAATATCGGCATAAAAACCGGTAAAGTTATACAAAAGTTTTGCCTTTTAGGCGGGAATTTATCTGAAAACTCCGAGAATGGTGAGTGTTGACTTTATTTTTACGACCTTATCATCGTTTGGCGCAAGTGAAAAAGCGTAATTTATTTGTTCGGCAGCGGATGTCTTGTTTCCCTGCAAAAAGTACATATACGCAAGGATCGCGTGCACCTGAGCATTATTTACGCCGTGATTGAAGGTACTTGCATAGGTGAAGAATTTGTTCGTCGCATAGGTGCTTCCGCTGGCCGTGGCGTCGATTTTTTCAATGGCTGAAATGGCATTTTGAAAATCCGTAAGCGATTGCGCTTTAGAAAGGTATGCCATGGCGAGCGCTACTCTGGCGTCGTTCATTTCCTGGTCTTTGTAATTATCGAAATCGGCTTTGGGGATCTTGCCTATCGTTAATATAACCAGATCGTTGTCAAAGGAAGTTTTGCCATCCGCCGCCGCCGCCTTCATTATCGACCAGGCGATTCCGGTGGCGGCCCTGTTTTTATCGCGCGACGTGGCCGCCAATTCGTAGGCATTTTGAAATTCGCTTTGAGAGTTGGCGTAGTTTTCCTTGTTGAATGATTCCTGCGCCTGGCTATACAAAAGAGCTGACGGCGTGCTGTTATCGGGGAGGTAAACATCGCCCGGTTCGGTCGTCGTGATCGACGCGGAGCTGCTTCCGCCGCCGCCGCATCCGTAAACGAGCGCCGAAGATATTAATAACGCGACTATTAAAAAAAGGATATTTTTTTTCTTCATAATCCCACTCCAAATCTATTTTTGAATAGAAATTTTACCGGATTTAACGTATTCCGTTTCACCTTTTTTATAGATGAACTTGAAAGAATACTGACCGTTCGCTACGCTGACGCCGCGCCAGTCGGTCAGGTCCCATTTAGCCTGATCGTAAGCGGTCGCGCTTTTTTTGTTCGGGAGGCCTTCGATGTTTTTTATGAGGGCGCCTTCAGTGCTGTAGATTTTAACGCTTACGTAGTTGACGTCGTTTTTAAGCGTATAGGTAAGAGATGTGAAAGTTGTTCCGGTATTAACGGGGTTTGGAGTAAACTGGACGCTTTCGACATCGGATATGAGCGCTTCGGGTTCGCGTGAAAGATCGGTTATTCCGCCTTCGCGGCAGGCTACTATGGCAAATAATGCGGCGCATATTATAAATAATTGGATCAATTGTGTTCTGACGTTTTTTTCTGGCATCGCGAAAAATCCTCCATTTATCTTAAAACTGCTATTTTACCCGTCTTTTCGGTTTTCTCACCATTTATAACTATTTTAATCTTATAAAAATATACTCCGTTGGCGACCCGTTCGCCGTCGTCGTTGGTAAGGTTCCAGCGCGCCGACTGCATGGCGTTGGATGCGAGCGTGGGATTCATATCGGAATTATATACCAAATGCATAGCTGAATCATATATTTTAAGCGTTACTTCTTCCGCGTTCTGCGTGATGAGATATTGTATGTTCACGAAAGTTTTAGCCGGGTTCGGGTACGCGATTATGCTCTGCGAGATGTTTACCGCCGGGGCTATCTGGTAATTGACCGTTCCGGTTTGAGCCGTATTTCCAGCGTTATCGGTGATCGAAAACGCCATCGGGATATTCTTTTCGTCGATTTTTACGGCGCTTTTAATGGATTCGTAAGGCACGCTAACGCTTAATCCGCCGGTTGTGGTCTTGATTTCGCCGGGTTTTACCGTATAGGCCTTTGAGTTGACTATGATCTTAAGGTTATCGGCCGATATTCCCGATCCGGTATCGGTTATTTTAATTATTATATCGTTTCTGGAGTTTATTTCCGTTCCGCCTTCAACCGAAATTTCAGGATTTGTGATGTCGGCGAAAAGGCCGAATGTGCCAAGCTCTAAAGTTTCGATTGTGAAAGAGCCGTCATCTTCGACTTCTCCCGGAATTATTTTCCAGCCGGTATCGGTCAATTTGTATATGCCTGCTTTTTCTTTTGTTACTTTAGCGATATCGATGCCTTTATTCAATAAATATTCAACATGATCGGGATTCGGTTTGAATTTTATTCTGTATGGGGCGGTTACATTAACATCGGCCGGCGTTGCCGTATAAATTCCGCCGATCCTGGCAAGCGATCCGCCATTGATGGCTTCGCCGCTCGCCGAATTTTGCGGGGCTATCATAAATAGTCTCGAACCCGAAAGTTTTTCTTTATCTTTCGATATTTTGAATAACCCGTCGGGGCTTTCCAGTTCAAGGCCTTTCGAAAGGTTTGACGAGGCTACCCGGACGGAATAGACTGAGGACATATTTTGACTTTTGGCGGCAGCCGCGTAAGTTTTAGCTCGGGCTTTCGACGCTTTAGAGAGAGCGGGAGCGCTTGACGGAAAAGCTTCGCCAGGGTTCATTATCGTCATATCTATCTGATCCGAATAGTTTTCGTCAATTCTGTATTTATAAGTATAAAGGCTTGTGTTGGCGTGATTTAACAGCTCGCCCTTAAGTTTATATATGGGCAGTTTTCCTGGCTGCCTTATTCCAAGCTGGAAGTCCGGCGTTACCGCGGTTGTCGACATTACGGTTACCAGCAGGTCGCGTTCATCGACGGGATGAGAGAAAGCGGTCGTTATGAAGCCGGTCGACATGCTCAGGTCCTTCTTGTAAACCTTGGCGATCAGAACGTTCTCGGTATCATAAAAGCCTTTGGCGATAAACGTGAAGCTGTTTAAGTAATTTGCGTTGTCGATCGGCACTCTGGCGTATCCCGTATAGACCGCTTTAACAGGGTTTCCGGCCGACGTAGTATCGATCTTGTTTTCGAATTTAACAAATTGTATCGGAATTTCGCCGAGCGCCGGAACGATATTTTGGGGCTGATAAAAACAGGTCGGATTGACGGCCGTTGATAATTCCTTGCTGAATTTTACTTCGAAATTTATTCTCCAGAAGAACTCCGAATAGTCGAGTTTGGTTATAACGCTGTCAATGCCGATGTCTGAGACTACGACCTTGAATTTATTGTTGTTTTCGCTGTTGTCATCAACATTTGCCGGTGTGGCGACCTGTTTGTAGGGCGAAGTCTGTTGTTTTGAGAATGCGGTATCGGTGACCCAGGCCGAAAAATATGTTCCGGCCGGAGAGTTTGGAAGCGTCGGGACGTTCATTTTAAATTTGACGGTTATTTTCTGATTCGTCGTCGTCGGAAGAACTTTAGCCGCTGCCGTCAGAGTGATCGTAAATAACGATCCCGATTCGGTTTTAGTATATGTGTAATCGGTTGTTTGCTCGAGTTTTTTCGTTCCGATGTAAACGTCTATCGTGTCGGTCGAATAGGTATATCCGCCGCCCGGATGCTGTACTATTATCTGGTCTATTCCGACGTTATACGATTCTATCTTTGGAAGCAGCGTTAAAACGAATTCTTCGGGAAGGGCCAGAGGATCGGTTTTTTTGGTTACCGATGACGGGTTGATTTCGCCTTTTACTTCTGAAGCCGGTTCGACGACGTAGGCCGTGAATGTGTAAGGCTGTGAAACGTTGCCCGAAAAATCTTCGGCCGTGACCGTGAAAGTTTTCGAGCCCGTTATGCCTGAAGGCGTTTGTAACAGGTCTGTTTTAAATGTGTTTCCTTCCTTGTTTGAAAGCACGAGCGATGTAAGATCAGGATATATAGATGATATATCGATCTTGACGTCGCCTGTAGCCCCGCCTTTAAGCGTCGTGTCATCCGTGATCGCTATTAACTTGAAGCCGCTGTCGGGCGAAGGATTGATAAGATTGTCGCCGACGTTTGGTTCGGAAGTGAATTTGGCCACGAGTATTTGAGGCGCAGTCGTATCTACTGAACCTATATCTACCGGTATACCGGAAGCAATGACAAGATTTCCGGCAAGGTCCGTTATAGGATATGTATTTGAATTCTGAAAAATCGTGCTGATGTCGGTCGTTATATCGAGGCCTGAAGGGTTGTCTATGCCTTTGGCGTTTTTAGCTTCATTGTTACCGAGAAGATAGGTTCCTTTTACGGTTATTTTGGGCTGGACGTCGGCCGCATTGACTCCGCCGAGCGTTATTGCGATTTCTTTTACGCCGGTATACTTGAATGTCGCGCCGAATCCGAAGGCGTTGCCTGAAACAGGGAGCCTGAATATCAGATCGGTGTTCGCGGCTTGAGTGGCGTCGACAAGTATGGCTTTATCGAATCCGACATAGATCATATCGCCGGATGAAAGTCCGCCTTTATCGAGTTGAGTGTAGGCATCGGAATATTTTGCGTAAACCACTTTAGGCCTTGTTGAATCTGACGAGCCAATGTCCACGCCTGGAAGCGGCTGAGCGGCCACGTTAAGGTTGGGCGTCGCGAAATTTCCAGCCGTATCGACTATTGAATTTTGATTTGCGACGACATTTATGCCAGTAGGAATTTTTTCCGTTGCCAGAAACACTGTTTTAGTTGGATCGTAAACTCCGGGTATATAGATCGACGTCGTGTCTATGTCGCCCATGGTAACGACGATCTGCGTCGCCGTTCCGCCGTTTGAAAGGTTGGCTCCGCCTCCGATATTATAACCTTTTCCGGGAGGAAGGACCTGGACGGCCGAGGGGCTGTTGTTAGCTATAGATACGTTTTCATTGAAAGTAAGCAGTATCTGATCGCCCTTGTTCATGCCGTCGTTTCCGATATCGACGTAGGAGGAAGATAACAGGTAAGGCGGCGATCCGTCGAGGACAAGGTGCGGGACGTTATCCGTTGAAACGACTCCGGTGAGATAGCTTCTTATCCTGTCGGTGGTGGTCAATATGTAGAGCGTATCTGCGTTTTCCTTGAACTTTATGTATCCGTTGCCGAGTCTTATTTCGAGTATGTTATCGTTAGCCGTAACGCCGGTGTCGAGTATCGCGCCGCTGCCGAATGTTCCGGTGCCTATGACCGCGAATACGGTCGTGACGTTAACGCCGTTTAAGGCGCTGTCGTTTATCGCTCTGTCGAAGGTGATCTCGATGGTATCGTCGGTGTCTATAGTGTTGCGGTTATTGCGGTATCTGATGGATGATATGTTCGGCCCTTTATTTTGGAGGTTTACTTCGACTGAAGCTTCCAGTGAAGGGTTTCCGGCCGGATCGATCGCGTTTATATAGACGGCGTAAGTTCCGTCGTCCACGATCTGGCCGAGAGTGTTTTTACCATCCCATGTTATAGTGCTGATGGCGCCGGTAGCGATCTGTGAAGAAGCTATAAGCGTGCGTACTAGCGCTCCGACCTTTGTTTTGACGAGAATTTCGGCCGTGCAGAGCGCGGGGTTGGTTATAGCATCGGTTATCTGATATGTTACCGTTGTTATGCGCTTGGTGGAATCCTGAGAATTTGGCGCGAAGGGCGTTGTTGCGCTTAATATGTTTATTACAGGCCCATCATTGTCGATTTGCACGAGAGGCGCCGGTATTATAGGAAGCGGCGCATACTGGGGTATCGTGGTTTTATTAAGGGCGGGATCGGTCGCGCCAATTTCGAAATGATATATTCCGTTTGCGACGAGCTTGCCGGTGTCGTCTTTGCCGTCCCATACGATGTTATGAAGGCCGGACGCCTGAGTTATGTTGTTGGTCAGAATTTTTATCTGCTGATTGGCGATATCGAGCACTTTTATCGTTATCGCCGATGTTTCGGAAATATTATAATTTAATGTCGCGGTGTCGAATATGCCTGTCGAATTGCCGGGTGAAAAATAAGATGGAACTACCGTTACCTGGCTTATTGTCGGCGGAGTTATATCAACGCTGATTGAGAGCGTAGCGGGATTGGGAGAACCGATAGTTCCGGCGCTGCTTGTAAGATATAATTCGATTTTATAATCTCCTTCGCTTACGACGTTTCCGAGCGAATCACGTCCATCCCAGTCTTTCGTGTAAGTTCCGGCGCTGGCATGTTGCGTTATGAACTGGCGGACCTGAGGGCCCGTAGTTGAAATTATTCTTATTTCGACCGTTCCTGATTGTGAAATTGTATATGAGATCGTTGAGGTATCGGTGACTCCGTCTCCGTTTGGCGATATTGCCACGGGCGTGACGGAACAAGGTCCGATGATCGGTATCTGCGTATCGGTACGGACGTTTCCAACGGTGGTGCTGGTGTTTCCGGCGCCGTCCTCGGCATTAATTTCTACCGCGTATATTCCGTCAGTGACAATGGCGCCTCCTGAATCGCGGCCGTCCCACTGGATCTGTTGAATTCCGGCTGCGATGAGCGCTTTTGCCTGAAGAGTTCGAATTGTCGTCGTTCTGGCCTGGTTTTTAATTATTATTTCGACCGTCGCGCTTTCGTTTAAAGTATAAGATATCGTCGTGCTGCTTGAATTCGGAGAGAAAGGCGAGGGCGTTATCGTAAGCGGATTTACGGTTGGCGGAGTGGTATCAATTGTAACGTTACGGGTCGCGGTCGTCGCGAGTCCGACTTCGTTAGTCGCAGTTATCGCGACTATGTAAATTCCATCGGCGCATGTATTTCCGGTAACGTCCTCCGTGCCATCCCACTGTGAAAAATTAGTCGACGGGATGACGGAAGTTTTTGGAATCAGGACTTTTTTTATGTTTGCGGGCGTTCCCTGCGGATAGATAACCGCGCCGACTTCCGATGTGTCGCTGACGGAGTATGTTACGGTGGCTATATCCTTGATTCCGGGAGAAGCCGGAAGCGGTGAAAATGGCGTGGGTGAAATTCCGGGGATGACGTAACTTACTCCGGGAGGGGTGTTTACGACTTCAACGGTGACGGACTGCTCGACCGAACTATTTCCGGCGAGATCTACGGCTCTTACTCTTATAGTATATTTGCCATCGCTTGAAGCGCCGACGCCATTCCAGGTGGCCGTTTGAGGATTCGGGGTCGCGGTTATATCATGGCGCGTTCCGTTTTCAAGTTGAGCTATCACAAGATTAGCGCTATTTAAAACTTCGATGGTGACGTCTGAAGTTTCTGAAAGATTATATGAGAGCGTCGTGTCTTTTTTTACGGCGTTCGATGATGTTGAAAATTTCAAATTTGAAGCCGACATGTTGGTTACTTTAGGAGCGGTATAATCAAGAACGAAGGACCGCGGTGTTCTCTGAGGCGAGCTATAGCTGGTTCCGTCCCATGTATAAACGTCCCACCACCATTTTCCTTCGGTAAGGTTGGCAGGCAACACCGGAAGTACTTGGAAAGTTACCGGTGTTCCGGGAGGCGTGACG
This sequence comes from uncultured bacterium, assembly GCA_964545075.1. Lineage (GTDB taxonomy): Bacteria > Muiribacteriota > UBA9980 > UBA9980 > UBA9980 > DAOPXV01. The sequence goes on along the minus strand of CAZJFS010000068.1, from coordinate 444 downwards.
CCGGCCGGGTTGGTGCTCACGGGCGTTGTAATTGAGAACATGGGTTTTAAAGCGGTAACCTCTGAACTGGCGCCGAGTGTAGTGTTGGGGTTGATCGGCCCCGGCGTATTATTTTGAGGTCCGAAAAATACGACCTTCATTTCAACCGTGTCGTTTTCGGTATCTGTAGGAACCAGCCACTGAAGTTGGACGGCGTTGCTGTCCTTATAGTAAGTTCCATCGATTGGGGCTGTATAAGGCGGCATCGCGGAAGGATTTCCAGACGCCAGAGCGCCGCAGGCTGTAAACATGAGGATTAGGGCCACGGCCATTGCCGTGCAAGTGTTTTTATAAGATTTGAGTTCCATTTTCGAGATCACGTCCTTAAAAATATAATGTATCTATATTTTCTTCAAATTCACCTATCGGCAAAATTATGCTTAAATTAACTATATTGCTGTTTCC
>CAZJFS010000067.1:0-21353 GCA_964545075.1 uncultured bacterium | reverse complement strand
CAACGCCGTACTTGAAAATTCAGTCAAAAACCTTAGAAAAGCGGGATTCGATTTAAATAATATAGGCGTTTATACCATATTCGGACACCCCCGGACAAAGTTGGATGAAATACACCGCGCCGTGGAATTCGTCATAAAATGCGGAGCAATTCCTAACATAACGCTTTATTCGCCGATACCCGGAACGCCTGACGCGGAATCGGTCTTTGCGGAACGGCCGGAATTTTTAGAAGAACCGCTTCTTCAAAACAAAGCGGCATTTTTCGAACTTTATGGAAAAGCGAGCGCCGCCGAATATTATAAATTAAAAAACGATATTCAGCAGCTCATGAAAACTAACGCAAAATAAAATTCTTGACTTATTTAACTATTAGTGGTAAAATATTAATACTTCGTTATGTAATTACTCTTTGCTCTCAATGCGAAATCATGCATTAAATGAGGGCCGAAGACCAGAAGGAGGTGAAACATAAATGAAGGCATACGAATGCATCATTCTCGTAGACCCCAGAACGGAAGAGGTTGAAGTCGACAAGATAACAGCCAAGATCGAAGAATATATCCAGAAAAATGGAGCGATTCTCGAGGCTACCAATAAATGGGGCAAAAAAAGGCTCGCTTACGAGATCAAGAAGATCACCGAAGCTTACTATGTTCAGTTCAACTACAAAGCAGGCTTTGAGTTCAACCGTGAATTCGAAAAATCCCTCAAGTTCATAAACGGTATAATCCGTGCTATAACATTCTGCGCTCACGTTGACAAAAAGCCAGCCAGAGCGGCTGTTCAGACGATGTAATCACTGGCTGACCAGACGGATTTTTTCGAAAAATTTTATTATTCAAAAAGGAGGATAAAATGGCAGATAGAAATAGCAGAGGCGGAGACAGAAAAAGAATGAGACCTACGGGCCGTTCAAAGGTGTGCCATTTCTGCAAAGACAACATCGATTACCTTGATTATAAGGATGTTCCTAAACTTCGCAAACTCGTCAACGATAGAGGCAAGATACTTCCCAGAAGAGTTACCGGAAATTGCGCGGGACATCAGCGCATGGTTACGGTTTCAATAAAACGCGCAAGAGAGCTCGCATTGCTCCCATTCGTAAGCGAAAGAAGCTAATTTTCACATATATTAGCTTTAAATTTAATGGGACTGGATGTAACCTATGAGTGCCATAGACCGTTTAACCGCGCTGAATGAACTTAGTAAAACAACATCCGGAGCCATTTTCGCGGCGATATCAACATTGCTCTTTTTAACAAGTCAATATTTACCGGTGTTCGGAGCGTTCGCCGTATTCTTCTGTCCGCTTCCTCTCATACTCATGCATGTGAGGTTTCGCGACATAAAATACACTTCGCTCGTAGTGCTGGTTTCGTCAACGCTTATCGGAATTTTCTCGGGCCCGATTTCCGCCCTTTGTTTCCTTATGGGAGTAGGGCTTCTGGGGGTTTCGCTCGGCGTTACGATCGCGGCGCGAAAAAGCGCCATGTTCTCGATAATCACCTCGGGCATAGTCCTGCTCGTCTCCACTCTGGCTCTGACGCTTATGGCGTCATCGATGATGGACGCGGACATCTCTATGAAAAAGCAGTTCGCGCTTATGGCCGAATCGCTTAAAAAAGCCAGAGACGAGAATATGGAAACGCTAAAAAAAAGCGGAGCAACCCAGGAGCAGATAAAACAGATCGACGACCTTTACACGCAGACCATCGAGACCATGAAAGGCATGCATATATACGCGCCCCTCATGCTCTTCTGCGGAGCGATTATTTCGGCTTTCTTTAACTATAAGGCCTCGTGCCTGATACTAAAAAAACTGAAATATAAGTCTGAAGAACTGCCCGGCTTCGAAACATGGAAAATATCCTGGACGATAATATGGTTTTTTATCGCCGGACTTTTGCTTGTAAACGCCTTTGACGAAAAGGCGTCCGTGACGCAAAAATATCTGGTGATAGCCGGAAAAAATATAAACGCCGCCTTCATGGCCGCATTTATAATCAACGGGCTCGCCGTTGTCCATTATTATTTTAAATTTTATAAAGTTAACGTCACATTGAGGGTATTTTTATACATGATTATTTTCATAAACCCGGTATTTCATTCGCTTGTTTTAATGACGGGAATAATGGATCCCTGGCTTGACATAAGAAAATTCGAAAACAATGATCAAATAACAAAGGAGGTTTGAACTAGATGAAGGTTATATTGACCTCGGACATAAAACATGTCGGAAAAAAAGGCGAGATACTCAGCGTTAAAGAAGGATATTACAATAATTTCCTCCTTCCCAACACGATGGCTGTCATCGCTACGCCTAAAAACGTAAAGAACCTCGAAGCCACCATTAAGAGCGCGCAACTGCGTGAACAGAAGGAAAAGGCTAAAGTCGAGGAAATATGCAAATCGCTCGGCGATTTCAATTACGTTATGAAATCAAAATCAGGCCCGTCCGGAAAGCTTTTCGGTTCGATCACTTCGACCGACATTTCAAAGCTTATTAAAAACCTGACGAAATTTGATATAGACAAACGTAAGATCGTCATTGAAGCCGGCGGACTCAAAACGGTTGGAACGCACGAAGTTAAACTCATGCTCCACCCTGAAGTCGAAGCTTCGATAAAAGTTAACGTAGAAGCCGAGTAATCGGCATCGCAAATATATAAGGGCAAATCTTATTCCGTTATCCGGTCTTCCGGAAGGTTATATTTTTGCCCTTATATTATTTAAAAATTCTTTTTATTTTCACCGCTAAATTTGCGGCAGCGGTTTTTTTCAGAACGCGCTTTTCATACGGCGTATTTTGAAATATTTCAATAAGATATTATACTAATACATTATTAACGACCGGAGCGATAAATAATTAATGTCCAAAGAAAGCCTTCTCGATAATAAATTCAAAGCTCCGCCCAATAACCTGGAGGCGGAGCAGGCGCTTCTGGCCTCCATGCTTTTGGACCGCGAGGTTCTCAACAAATCCGCGGACCTTCTTCTCGCCGAAAGTTTTTATAAAAAATCCCATCAGATAATTTTTAAAGCCATGAAGGATATTTACGATTCTGGCGAATCCGTCGATATCGTCACTCTCGCCGACGCTCTTCAGTCGAAAAACCTCATAGAAGAAGTCGGCGGAAGAAGTCAGCTCATATTCATTTCAAACACCGTTTCATCCTCCGCCAATTTTGAATCGTACCTTAAAATCGTTTATGAAAAATTCATGCTGCGAAGGCTGTTAGACGCCGGTAACCACATCGCCCAGCTAGGCTATAAAGAATCGGAAGACGTGGACAACCTCATAAATACGGCCGAAAAGCTGATATTTAAAATATCGCAGAGCCAGATGACGCAGGACTTTGTTTCCATAAGACCCATAATCCGGGAAGTTTTCGACAGCATCGAAAAACTTTCCAGGCGAAAAAGCGCCATCACCGGCGTAGGAACAGGATTCGACGATCTAGACTCCATGACGGCGGGATTCCAGCCATCTGATCTCATAATCCTGGCGGCCCGGCCTTCAATGGGAAAGACTGCGTTCGTTTTGAACCTGGCCGTCAATATGGCCTTGGGTTCCAACACGCCGGTCGCGCTTTTCTCTCTTGAAATGTCAAAGCAGCAGCTGGTCCACCGCATGCTCTGCACCGAGGCGAAGGTTTCATCGCAACGCGCAAGGACAGGCCAGATGGACAGCCGCGACTGGGCCTCGATCGCTACCGCTGCCGGAAAACTTTCGGAAGCTAAAATTTTTATCGACGACACTCCGGGCATAACATTCTCGGAACTGCGCTCGAAAGCCAGAAAGCTATACGCCGAAAATAAGATAGGCGCCATAGTAATAGATTATCTCCAACTTATGAGCGGCGGCACTCAGGGCGGAAGAGAAGCCAACCGCCAGCAGGAGATATCCGAGATATCGCGCTCGCTTAAAAGTCTCGCGCGCGAACTTCGCGTCCCGGTAATAACGCTGTCGCAGCTTTCACGCCAGGTCGAACAGAGGCCGGATAAAAGGCCTATGCTTTCGGATCTTCGCGAATCGGGCGCGATAGAACAGGACGCTGATATAGTCATGTTCATCTACCGCGACGAATACTACAAAAAAGAGCAGTGCGAAAAGCCCGGAATAGCCGAAATAATAATCGCCAAACAGAGAAACGGCCCCGTCGGAACTATTGAACTTCGCTTCTTCAGCGAAGACATGCGCTTCGTCAATCTTTCACGCAGACCGGATGGCGCATAACGTCATTTCCCGCAAAATTTTTATGAAAGAAAACGCATCAGAAAATAAAATACTGGGAATGGAGCCCGAATCCGGACGCTGGGTGCTCGTGGCGTTCGGAAGCGTCATCTTCTTCTTTATCGGGACCATCTATTCCTGGAGCATTTTCCGCGGACCCATACAAAAATTATACGGCGCGAGCGCGACCGAAAGCGGGGCGCCTTATATGCTCTTCTTCGCCGTCCAGGCCTTCGCGATGCCTTTTTTAGGGCCCTTTATAGATAAAATGGACCCGCGGCGCGTTATTCTTTTAAACGGCGCCATTATGAGCGCCGGCCTCATACTTTCGTCCTTCGCCGAAACCATATATCAGTTCACGGCCGCTTTCAGCTTCATCTTCGGATTTGGAGCGACCGCCGTTTACGCCACTCCGATCGCCGTCGCCACGAAATGGTTCCCCGATAGAAAAGGCCTCGCCATAGGCCTGACATTATTCGGCATGGGATTGGCGCCGCTCGTGATGGCGCCGCTCGCCGTTAAATTCGTGGCGGCATGGGGCGTGCTGATGACGTTCCGAATACTGGGAACGGCATTTCTGGTCATAGCCGTTACGCTTTCAATACCTATAAAATTTCCGCGGCAGGGCTGGACTCCTAAAGGCTGGACGCAGAAAGAAAATTCGCATACGACTCCGAATACGCTGGAATTCACACGCGGCGAAATGATCAAAACTCCCGCTTTTTATGCGCTCTGGATCTGCTTTATGATATCTTCGGGAATCGGCCTTACGGTCATTGGAATGACTAATCAGGCGGCCACGGAAATAATCAAAATGAGCCCCGAATCGGCGGCCCTCGCGATATCGATATTCGCCATATTCAACGGGCTCGGAAGGCCGGCCTGGGGATTTATCGCCGACCGTCTCCGCCCGAGGCTTGCTATCACGATATCCTTTACGCTGACGCTTCTGGCGTCGCTGGCCATGGCCTTCGCGCACGAAAACAGCGTCGTCATATTCTCAATAGCGATTCCGACTATTTGGTTCTGCTATGGCGGATGGCTTTCGATAGCCCCTTCGGTAACAGCCAATTTTTTCGGTCTGAAAAATTCCGGTCAGAATTACGGCATTATATTTACCGGCTTCGGAATAGCCGCCGTCATCGGAAACACTATTTCCGGAAAGATAAAAGATCTTTACGGCGATTACATCTACGTTTTCTACATCATACCGTTCGCGGCGGCGACCGGCATAATCATCGCCAACACTTTTTTAAAGCAACCGGATAAAAAATCATAATATTTATAAGACTATTAAAAAAGACTAAAATTAAAAATGTGTAAAAAATAAAGGCGCTCCATATTTTTGGAACACCTTTGTTTTTTATCAGCTATATTTAGTTTTTTTAATTAAAACGTCAGTCTATATTATTCTTCCGTATAAAAGCTTTTTATTCATATCGACGACGTCCTTCGCGGGAATGTTAGGGAACGCCACCTTTTGAATATAGTTTATGTTTTCGGAAGTAAAGACTATTCCATCATCGACATTTCCAGAACAAGCGGTTTCCTCGAGCCTGTGAAAAATACACATCGGATGCTTGTATTCCTTAACGTATTTGAGGCAAAAGTTATTCGACATACATTCGGTATTGCAACGGTCGAAAAACTCGCTCTTGTATTCCTTTCCCGTTTCAAGACGGTACTTCGCGGTCGCCTTAAAGCGATAAACGCCGGTATCGTCAAGCTCAAAATATTTCTCGATAAAAGCATTTTTTATGGCCGAACCGATCATTCCCTTGACCGGACTTTCGAAAAATGTTCTGCTCTTGGCTTCAAACTGCAATTTTTTCCAGTTATCATGAGCGTTGGATTCCTTCGAGATCGTATAAATAAGGCAATGACAGAGAAAATCCGCTCCGGCGTCGATAATAGCCTGCATATTGTCCTCGTTTATACCACCAGCGGCCGCAAGTTTTGGAATATGATATTTTTTACGGTATTCTTCAGGATTATTGGTCATATCCGTGATAAACGCCGCGATCTCCGATTCCGGAGCGTTCTTGCCAAGAACGTGATCGGCCAGATATTTGTTAAATCTGGTGCGCGTCATTTTAACGAGATCATGGGTCGAAATAAAACTTTTTATGGAACTAAAACCTATATGACCGCCGCAGCCGGATCCTTCAAGAACAATTCTTTTAACGACTCCGCTCTGCAAAACCCTTAGCGCAAGGGAAGGATGAGCAACCTTCGGGATCATTTCAATATGCATATCTTCATATTCTCCCGTACGGTTTAATACTTTCGAATCATAACCGGCCGCGAGAACTATGAAATTACCGCCGCATTCCTGAACAGTCTGGGCCGCACGATGAAAGTCTTTGGCCACATACATGAGGTTAACACCGATCTCACCGTCAGGAGATATTTCACGCGCTATATGCATTTCACGGCGCAGTTCTTCAGGCGTCATGCCCGCTCCGCCGATAGTGGCGATAATGCCCTGTTTTGCTATAGTTCCTGCCAGTTCGCCCGTGGTTATCTTGACGGCAGCGCCTTCCTGCCAGAGCTTAACGTTCTTGTTCTTTAAGGGCTGTCCAGCGATTTCGTTGTTATTTTCTTCTTTTAAGGTCATGGTTTTAGAATCTTTCCAGCGAGAATTTATTTCTCGAGTTTTTTTTGCGCAAGATCATGCGCCCACTTTATATCTTCTTTTTTACCTTCGGGAAGGTTATGAGCAATAATTATTATAACGGGATATTTATCAATGAAATAATAGTTCTCTTCCCGAAAAAACGATGAAATAGAGCTTTTAATCTGTGTTTTAAGACCATCAAAAGAACCTTTCGCGGCATCGGTGAATTCAATCGTAACCATTCCGAAATCAAGGTCTTTTTCATCTTTTTTATAGGTCATTATATTAACAGATATCGCGCTCAGGCTGTCCGAAAGATTTTTAACCTCCGGAAAAAGCCTCTCCGCTATCTTTTTCATTTCATCTTTGTTATCGTATAATACCGGATTCTCTTTGAAAGGAAGAGTTATCTTTGATGATTTTTGAACAAGAGAAACTCCATAACCCATTTCCTCAGGCTTTAAAATAAAATCTTTCGCCGAGATGCCCGACGATTTAACTTCAGCAGCGGCTGGCGTTTTGGGCTGTTCGGCTGGAGGGGCTACCTGGACCGAAGCGGTCGCGGCAGTCGCCTCTGGCTGGACTTTAGCTTCAGGCGCGGGAGCAGAGGGTTGCGCCGGAGGTACGCTGACATTTACGGGAGCGGTGGCCTGGGCCGCGTTTACAGCCGCGGGCGGTTCCGATACGGACACGGGCGCCGTATTCTGCGCCAGCGCGCATTGATTCGATAATAGTATCGCAGCGGCTATTAATATGAAAATATTACTTTTTTTTAAAAACATTGTTGTTAACCTCCGAAAAAATCAGCTTCTTCATGTTTCATAAGATTATATATTTAAAAGCTTAATTTGTCAAGAAAAATTATATGCAAACGGGGCCCGAATTCGTCCAAAGTAAAGATTTCAAGGAAGCTCCGCATTCAGCTTGACCGCGGTGAAAATTCCATCATCCAGAAGAAGTTTGGATATCCCGCAACAGTCATATCTAAAGTGCCAGTATTTATCAAGACTTATATCAAGGGCTTTTAATATTATAGCGTTAATGACAAACCTGTGAGTGACAAATGCCATCATTTCGGCTCCGTTATCGAATGCGGCCTCCTTGAAAAATTCAAACGCCCGGTAAGCGGCGGCGGAAACGCTTTCACCTCCGGGAAAAGTAAAGCTGGCTGGAAAATTACGCCACGTCTTAAATTCCGCCGGAAATCTTTCAATGACGTCCGAGACTTTCATTCCTTCCCAGACGCCGCAATTTATATCATTTAAATGCTCCGCTACAACGATTTTTTCAAAGCAATTCTCTTGCGCGATCAATTCAGCCGTGCGCCTGACCCTTTGCAGCGGTCCGCAGTATACACGGTCGAGAACGATCCCGTTGAATTTCATAGCCAGACCAGCCGCCTGGATTTCACCAGAAGCGGAAAGCGGAACATCGATAACGCCTTTAAAAATAGGATGATCGTCTGAACCGTCATTGACCGGAGCGTGCCTTACCAGATAAATTGTTTTCACTTCGCGCCACTACAAAAATTTCCGGCCGGCCTGAAACGCGGTTCTCATAAGCTCATTGTTTTTAAGCGCGTCACCTTTTTCCGCGACGCCGGCCGCCACGACCTCGCTTATAACGTTCATCTTGTTGAACTTAAAGAAATCATTGAGCACGATCCTGGTTATCTTCGTCATCTCGAAATCCGTCGAGCCGCAGGCGACGGCGACGGAACCAACTTTTCCGGCGAGCGCGGATTCGTAATTAGCGTCCAGAAACGCGAAAGCCCTATCCATAAAAATTTTCATCTGCGCGGAAACGCAGTTCCAATAAACGGGCGAGCCCAGAACTATGCCGTCCGCTTTTAAAACCCGCTCATATATATCGCCCATCTGATCCTCGATCGGACATTTATTTCCCGCTTTGCACGTCATACAGGAAACGCAGGGCTTTATATCGAAATCTGAAATATAAATTTTACCGATCGTTCCGCCGGATGAACGTACGCCGGATAATATCTCATCCACAAGAATATCGGTATTTCCGTTAACGCGCGGCGAACCGACTATACCCAGAACATGCATAAAAAGCCTCCGTTAAATTAAAAAGAATCAACTATCTCAGGTGTCAGTTTTTTCACGAGCGCCGTTACGAGTTTGACCGTATTTTCAATATCGTTAACGTCTATCAGCCCGTTATGACTGTGGATATATCTGACGGGTATGCCTAAAACTACTGTAGGGACGCCGGCAAGCGCCAGATGTACCGAACCCGCGTCTGTCCCGCCGGATGAACGGACGGCGCACTGCATCTTCAATTTTTCCGAAGCGACCGTTTTTCTTATGAAGTCCACCAGGCGATGATTGGCTATCATGGTCGGATCAAAAAGTCTCAGCTGCGGACCGCATCCGATCTTTCCCTGGGCCGGATAAGATGTTTCATTATTGGGCGTATCATCGGCGGGCGGCGTATCAATAACGATCGCAAGATCCGGCATAACCTTATAAGCCGACGTTTTCGCGCCGCGAAGACCGCTTTCCTCCTGTGAAGACCCAATTCCGATAACGTCGATGTCCTTATTCAGACCGGACGTTTCCTTCATTATGGATATCATGGCGGTCACGCCCGCACGGTTATCAAAGGCTTTACCCGAATATAGGGTTTCGCCGTTGAGCTGCATAAAATCAGAAAAAGGCATAACCGGACAGCCAAGGTCGATCTTATATTTGTTTATTACCTCTTCACCGCAAGACGCTCCGATATCGATGTAAAGAGTATCAAGTTTAGGCGTCTTCGACCTTTCGTCATCGCTCAACATATGCGGCGGTTTCATTCCGATTATACCGTTTATAAGACCGCCCTGGGTATTTCTTATAAGCACGCGCTGGGACGGAAGCGTCTGCGTCGACCAGCCGCCGAGCGGTACGAATTTCAAAAATCCCGAAGGCATTATTCCGCGGATCATAAAACCGATCTCATCGATATGAGTAAATATTCCGATTTTTTTGATCCTTGAATTATTCTTGCGTTTAGGGCCGGTTTTTTTATGATGGCAGATAATGGAATTCATGCGGTCGGTTTCAAATGTGCACACGCCCGAAAGGTGGCCTTTTACTATTTCATGCATATCGTCTTCAAAACCCGTAACTCCAAAAGCCATAGAAAGTTCCTTAAGCGTTTCCGCGGTCGTGTGTTTGTTTTTTCTCATAAAAATTTCTCCTTCTTTGAAATTATTTATTATCAAAATGATCTATGTAATGATACGCCATCCAGGCTGCCGTGGCGCCATCGGCGCATGAAACGACTATCTGCTTGAAATTATCGGCCCTGGCGTCTCCGGCGCAAAAAAGCCCTTCGATTTTAGTTTTTCCCGATCCGTCCGTCATGACATATCCTTCCTCGTTTAATATTGAAACGAGCTTCGGACTGTTTTTCACGATCTGAGTATTTGGAGATAGCCCTACAAAAATAAATACGCCGTCAACGGAAAATGTTTTTTCTTCGTTTGTAACCACATTTTTCACGTTGACGCCTTCGACGAATTCTTCGCCGTTTATGTTCGTCACTACGCTATTCCAGACAACCTCTATTTTAGGATTCGCCAGAATTCTGTCCGCATATACTTTTTCCCCTCTGAATTTATCCCTTCGATGGATCAGATATATTTTAGAAACGAATTTAGTCAAAAACAAAGCTTCCGTAAGCGCTGAATCGCCGCCGCCGACGACCACTATTTCTTTATTCCTGTAAAGCGCGCCGTCACAGGTTGCGCAGTAAGAAACGCCTCGGCCCGAAAGTTTTTCCTCGTTAGGAGCGCCCAGCCTCTTCGGAACGTTTCCGTTCGCGAGAATGACCGCTTTTGAAACGATCGGGCCTTCCTTTGAATCACAAATCTCCGTATGGAACATATGGTCGCGTATTTCAATATTTTTCGCCTCGCACATCGTCCTTATCTTAAGTCCGAATTTCAAGGCCTGTTTTTCCATGCGTTCGATAAGTTCGGGTCCCTGTACCCCATCCGGAAAACCGGGATAATTCTCGACGTCATATGTGGTCATAACCTGACCGCCCAGTATCCCTTTTTCTATCAAAATCGAGTCCTGACCACCGCGCGCGGCGTATAGTCCGGCCGTAAGTCCGGCGGGGCCTCCGCCGATTATCAAAAGATCCGTTTTAATTGCCATCTTCAAAATTCTCCTTGTGAGTTCTTTCCGGTATGTTTATATTCCAGTACATTTATATTATAGCACCCGATTTTCACCTTTCATTAACGGGCATAATTTAAATTCCATGACATATTTAAAATGAATTTTATCACATTAAAACGAAAAATTCAAATTGTAAAAATATAATATTCGAATAAACTTATACTTTGCTTTTTATCAAACGAAATTTCAAGGCCTGCGGATGGCTTGACAAAAAAAACAAAAAAATGTATAATAATTTTCATTAAAAAATATATGAAGCAAGGAGAGATCTTGAAAATGAAAATCAAAGGTTTGGTAATCGCGCTTTTAACGGTAATTCTATTAACGAACGTCGCCTTCGCGCGCGACGGTAAATTCGCCCACAATCCCGAACTTACTGTTTTCAGCAACAAACTGCACGGAAACCTCAACCTCAACAATAACAACGACTTCGGTTTACAGACCGATTTTCAGGGCGACAAGATAAGCGGATTCGGAAATAAAACTTCGGCCGGCTTCGGATGGCTTTTCAACATAGGAAAACTTTCAGACATATACGCCCACTACGAACAGCTTAAAAGCTCGGGCCGTTTAAACGTCAAAGCGTCCGGCAAAACGACCGTTACTCTCAACGGAAAAACATTCGGCGTCGCCGGTTCAGGTAAAGCCGTAATCGACGCGGACATAAAGATAGATTGCTTCGACATCCTCGGCGCGCGCGAACTCACTAAAGGCGAAAATGGTTATTTAGATTTCGTTTACGGCTTCAAAATAATGAAAGCCACCCTCGACGCGGTCGACGCCAACAACGCGGCAAACAGCGCCAGCTATTCTCTCACGCTGCCCCTTCCGAATTTCGGCGTCCGCGGGTTCCATAAAATCAACGACAATTGGGGCTTTTATGGCCAATTCTCAGGTTTTTCGCTCAACAGAAGCGGAAAAAGCGGCACATTGCGCGACCTCGACCTCGGCTTTGAATTCGCTTTCAAAGGCATGCTCTCGAAGGAATACACCAAAAAGATCGAATGGTTCGCCCGCATCGGCTACAAAGACCAGTATCTCAAAGGCAAAGACAATAACAATGAACTCGTAATGGAATATAAAGGGCCGGTCCTTAAAGTCGTAGGCAGGTTCTAATTAAAAGGCCTTAAAATCACAAAAAGATAATTTAAAAGGAATGCCGCCCGATACGGCGGCATTCTTTTTTATGAATATATGATAAAATTCAAAAAAGTTTCAAAATCCTATAAAACTTCCGACGGCGAAAGAAAGATACTAAATGATCTTTGCGCCGAAATTCCGGCCGGCTCGATAGCCGCCATAACGGGGCCGTCCGGTTCAGGAAAATCAACATTCCTGCACCTGGCCGGAATTTTAGACGCGCCTGATTCGGGAACGGTCGAAGTGGCCGGAACGGACGCGGCGGCGCTTTCCGCAAAGGAAGCTCTGGCTTTCAGAAATAAAAAGATCGGTTTCGTTTTTCAACACCACTTTCTGATACCGGAACTCTCCGTCTGGCAGAACATAGCGTTTCCGGCTATGATAAACGAAGGAGCGTTCACGGGCGATTTGAAAACAAGGGCGTTTGAAGTCATCGAATTTTTAAGGCTTTCAAAGGTCGCCGAAAGTTATCCGGAAAAGCTTTCTGGCGGCGAATCGCAGCGTACGGCGATAGCCCGCGCGGTATTTAACAACCCCGACATATTGATCATGGACGAACCGACCGGAAGCCTCGATCACGAACTGAAGAGCGAAGTTATAAAACTCATTTCAACGTTAAACCGGGCGTCTTCCACTACGATAGTTATCGCCACGCACGATGAAGCGGTCAAAAATTGCTGCTCTTTTATTTTAAATCTGAGCGATATCAGCGATTAAGCTTTTTCCGGACGCCGACGAGATGATCGGCAAGTTTTTTTAATTCCGGCGTGAAGCCTATCTGTTTGAGCGTGTCCTCATTTTCCCAAAAATCCGAAAGCGTTTTAACGCCGGCTTTCTCATATTCAAGCGCCTGCAGCAACATTTCAAATTTATCGGCGGCCTTTACGAGCTTCCCCTCGCGCGAAGCGGCATTTTCAAACTCTTCCCAGAGCTCTACGTAACCATTTCCAAAACCTTCGAGCATGTCCCGGACGGCTTTCGTTTCAGCCATCGTTTTGACGCCGCTTCCGATATATTTCTGGGCGGGATATGGTATGTCGCCTATCCTGCATTCGGCTATTTCATGCAAAGTAGCCATACGCATTACCTTTTCAGCGTCAAATCTTTCGTTTTTATTTTTTACGGAGCGATTCAAGGCGTCGCAGAGCATCATCGCGATGAGATTTACCCGGTAACAATGGTCGGCGATCGATTCCGGGTCGGGCACGTTGCGCCAGGTCCAGCCGGTTCTTCTGACTTTTTTTAATATGGCGAATTCGCTGAAAAGACCTACCATTTTTTCGATATCAAAAATTTTGTTTGACGTTTTATTTTTCACTCAAGACTCACATCTTCCTCTTCAGGTTTTTGTACGTTAAAAAGCGCGTCGGACATCGCGGCGGTATTTTTTATAACTTCGACGCGGGCCTCGGCATTCTTATCGGGAGAAGCCGAATTTTTCGATACGCCTTCATTATTCAATAATTTTTCGTAATTTTCAAGGACTTTAACGACGTAGTTTCGTGTCTCGTCGTTATCGGGAATGCCCCCGGACCTGTCGACGGCATTCGGACCGGCGTTATAGGCGGCCAGCGCCAGTTTCATATCGCCTGAAAAGCGGTCGAGCATCATTTTTATATATTTGGTTCCTCCGTCTATATTCTGATTGATGTCGAAAGGATTTTTAACGCCGAGATCATCGGCAGTACCGGGCATAAGCTGCATCAAGCCCATCGCGCCCTTATCTGAAACGGCGTCAGGATCGTAATCGGATTCCACCGACATTATGGCCGAAACGAGAAACGGATCGACCTCATGCTTGCGGCTTTTTTCAAGTATTATCGAGCCTATTTCAGCGCTGTTCCTGGATTGTACGGTTTTCGAGATATCTTCCGCAGTCCTGTTTTTCGAGGCGGCCTGTGAATTCTGGCCCTGCTGCTGATTATTAAGGCTGTCGAAGGTTATTTTCGGCATCTTCATCGGCAGGTCCGCGAGTTTGTTTTTCACGGCATTTTTAGATCCAGCGGTATTTTTAGCGGAACTCATTTTATCGCGCAGCTTTTTTTCGGCGGCATTCAATTTTTCATTGAAATCCGTTCCGCCCGAAAGAGAGTTTATACGCTGCTTGATATGAGATATACGGCCTTCTATGGCGGTTATCCGATTGATGACATTATCCAGAGACATTTATTTTTTCGTTCCTTTTCCATAATCGGCTATTATATCGACGTAACTTTTCCCGTTAGCTCCGATCGCCTTCGCCTCGGTTTCCGAAATCTGGCGGGTCACCTTTCCGGGCGAACCCATAACCATTGAATTATCAGGGATATTCGCGTTCGGCGGAATGAGCGAGCCGGCCGCTATTATACAGTTTTTTCCGACTTTCGCGCCATCGAGTATTATAGCGCCGATGCCAATAAGCGAGTTGTCGCCTATAACGGCGCCGTGTATCATGGCAAGATGGCCTACCGTCACGCCGTTTCCAACGATTACGGGAAGTTCATGCGTAACGTGCAATACTGCGCCGTCCTGAATATTAGAACCTTCTCCAACCACGATCTCGTTTATATCGCCTCTTATAACGGCCGAGGGCCAGACGGACGAATTTTTCATGAGCCTGACCCGGCCGATAACGACGGCCGATTCGTCAACATAAGCATTTCCGTATATTTCCGGCTTATAATGAAGATAATTTCTAACAGGCATGAACGTTCTCCTTGATGATTCTTCTTTATTTTTTAAAAAGATGACATAATTATATATTTTTTAAAGTAAAGTGTCAATATAGGATTTTTCATAACTTCATGTTTTTTATAAACTATGATAAAAGCCAAATACACATAAATAAAAAATAATTATTACAACCAAATCGAATTTTTCTTGGTATAATACATGTACCTGAATTTAATTGAAATTAAATTTCATAAAACAAACGCATTAAGAAAGGGGTGAATCGATGAACGGAAACAAACGCATTATAATCATAGTAGCTTTCTTAACATTAACCATAAATTTAATGTTTTTCACAACATACGCCGGCGCTTCAGAACCCGGCCGCCCCGCGCGCATAACTGACAATGAATCTCAAACGGCTCCATCAAAATCAGATGAAATTAAATTGCTGGATCTTAGCGGAGAAAATATCAAGGTGAGCAATATTTCCCTGCCGATAAGCGACACTTCAGTTCTCGGCATGGCCGGCAACGTAGCCGCTTCTACGGCAGTTAAAACCGCTGCCACAGTCATTCCAAAAGAGGTTTTAAAAAGATCGTCGATTCTTGCCGCAAGTTCGCTTATAAAACTTATCGGCTATTCGACGCCTGGCGTCGGACCCGTTCTTGGTGAATTTGCAGGCGAACTCGCGGGTCAATTAGGCGAATCGTTTACCTCAAATGTAGGACAAGAATATAAGCAAAGTAAAAAACTGGATTTTAAAAAAGCGGTTTCTTCGATCGACTGGCAGTTATGTCTCGGTAAAGCCGCGTGCGGCACGGCAGGCGCAATCGCTTTTTCGATCGCGTTTCCATTTCTCGGACCGGTCGCTCCCATCGCCGGTTCGATAATAGGCTCAACTCTTGGCGGAATTGCGATTACCGAAATCAGAAAACGGCTTAATAACAACTCGGCGGATAATCCACGGGACGCTTCGTCTGAAAACAGCGAAACGGCAACCACTGAAACCATTCTAAAGACGTCAAGCCAGTCCGTTTTCACAGCCGCCAAAACCGAAAGTAACGATAAAAATAATTCAGAACGTAAAAAAATAGAAACTTACAATCGTTGCGTGGAATTGCTCAAAAACGATAAACTGAACAGCGTTGAATCTTGCGAAGCGCTCAAACAATTTTCGAAATAATAAATTCACCGTCTTATGCCGGCTGAAAAATTTAATTTTAAATAATTAGTTAACTAAAATAGACCCTTGACGAAACTTAAGTTATCGTTTATAATTATTGTAACAAACTTTAAAATGGTTGAAAATAATTGTTTTTATAAATTTATTTATTCACTGGAGGCGTTTTTATGAGAAAAAGATCGATGGTAATGTTTCTGGTTTTAGCATTCATGTTATCTATGATATCCGCTTCGTTCGCCCAAACCGCGCCCGCGGCTCCCGTTAAACCCAAAAGCTCGTTTTTAAGCGATCTCGGAAGTTTCACATCTTCACTTTCAACCTTCTTCGGCGATTCCATGCACATAATGACGCAGGCCATAGGCTATCTCACCGGCGGCGTTCAGGCTGCCAGCCTTTTTCAGACCGGAACCAACATCATAAACGACATGGCGGTACACGGGCCCAAACCTACGAACGTCCCGCTTCCTACCGTATCAATGCCCGGAGCTCAAGCCCCCGCCGCAAACGCTTCACCTGCTAACTCGCCGGCAGTTCCTTCGCTTCCCACCGGAACCGCTCCTTCTACGTCGGGTGAAAAACCGGACGCGGTAGCTGGAATTTCCCAGGATTTCGTATCCGACTCAGATTTCACGAATATGCTTCAGGGTTATCAGAATCTCGCAATTGAAGAAAAAAACATTCTCACTCAAATGAACGAAAACCCGAATGACGCTTCAATGAAAGAAATATATAACCAGATCCAGACGACCAAACTCGAAAAATCTTCCAAAATAATGGCTTCACTCAACTATGATATCGAAAAGAAACAATTTTCAAAACTCAATCTTCTGCTCGAATACATCAACACGAACGGCCCTCAGACCGTTAAAATATTCGGCCAGATCGTAGATTCAGCCCGCGGGAAATTACAGTTCTGCCTCATCGAAGCTAAAAAATACGGCCTCGTTATGGACATACAGATCATCGAAGGAAAACTCAAACTCGTTATGAGCCTGACGACCGGAAATTTCATCCCCTCGGCTCCTCCCGCTTCAGAACCCATGAGCAGCGGCACTTCAACCGCGCCCGCTACGGCGCCCGCATCGACTGCGACCGACGGAATTTCAAGCGAACCGGTTCCCGTTTCCAACCCGGCTTCAGCATCGGTTGAAAAACCTTCTGAAAAACCAGCCAAAAAAGCTTCGACCACAAAAAAAACCACGGCTAAAAAACCCGTAGCTAAAAAGAAAGCGGCGGTAGCCACCGAAACCAAATAATAATCGATATTTAAAACATGAATAAAATAAGAAAAGCGCTGGTCTTAAACGGCCGGCGCTTTTCTTATAATAGTGAAAAACTTTTTTTCAGCGAATAGAGCTGCGCTCCGCCGACACTTGGGTCATGCCCGTCGTTCTCAACTACTCTCTCATCTCTGTCTCTTATTTAGTTCTCGCTTCACGCTCTCAACTTATAATAAATTTAACCGCCATCGATAGCCGAAAGAAGTTCTATATGGTCTCCATCATTTATCGCAGCATTTGAAAAGACAACCTTTGAATTTAAAATAACGAATATAACGCCGTGGTTTTCAGAAATCTTTAAAAATTTTAAAAGGCCTTCTGTCGAAGGGAATTCATCTCCGGCAAGTTTCAAAAGAGAAGGATCGCAACAAACTTCGTATTCATTTCCACCGAAATGATTCACGCATGGATTTTGTAAAACAAAGTCAAGACCGTCAATAAATAAACTGAGTCTGATCTTCATTTTTTCTGTTCAAACCAGTCTTTGTTCAGAAAAGCCTTTCTTTTATCAAGGAATATTTCAAGCGAACCTTTGAGCGCGGAAATTTCCTTCATCTGAAGCGAGCATGAAACGGTATCGTTTATGGGTGTTTTAACTAAATATTTGGCGCGATCCACCAATATAGCGGTAAAATCGGCGCGCTGCTTCAAATAAGCTTCGCTCGAATTTTCAAAAGACAGAAGGCGCTCGGATAAAGCGTTAAGGTTATTCGCGTGAATAGCGATCTCGTTCGTTCCGCCTTCAACCATATATCTTTTCATTTCAGTTTCAATAGTATCCAATTTTGAAACTATCATATCCATTATGTTTTGTTCCTGCATAGGAACTCTGTCCTTGTATATCGCGGAAAATGATTCATAAGCTATCTTCACGTAAGAATGGGCCTCATCCGGCATATCTTTATTTATGAACTCAAGGATAGTCTTGAGACTTTGATTGACGAGTGAAAGCTTATCGTGCCATCTGGGGTCATCGACGAACTGGGCAGGCGGATTTTGATAATATTTCATATAAAAATCAAAATAGTAATCTATGAGCTTTCCAATTTCAGTCTTCCCGTTTTTCAGATTTTTCTGGCTCAGGGCCACATCGAGACGCTGAAAAGTCTCGTTAATGGTAATAAGCTCATTTTTCAAATTCTCGTTAAGCTTCTCGACGGAGAGAAAGGCGTTTAAAATATCCGTACACGAAAAAGCCGGAGCGGCCCAAAGAACAGCAGCCAAAGCAAGTATCATGACGTTAAAATTTCTTTTCCAGTTAAAAATATTTCGCATATTAAAAACCACCATGTTATAATAAAATGAAACATGTACATTATATTTAAAGAATGTAAATAAGTCAAATAATAAATGAAAAATATCTTTTACTTTTATCATTTTTTTGGTATAATGGGCATGATTTTATATGTTTTTTCCTGAAAAATCACCGGGAGCGAAACATGGGAAAGATAAAAAAAATCGCCTGGCTGATCATAACCTCGCTATCCACCTGTGTTTTTTCGCAAGGCGCGATAGGTATCGCTTATTCACAGGGCCCCGATCAATCGGCCGGCGTTTCATCCATAGAACCTTCTGACGAATACCGGCCGGATGGATATTACGAGCCTTATGATTTTTCATTCGTAAAAACTCCTATTCAGCAGCAGCAATCACAGCAACAGCCGCCGCCGGAGTATCCCGCCCAGCAACAGCAAACGCAGACAACGCCGCAGCAGCAATACAGCTCGCCGCCGGCTTACGAACCCGCCACGCCGCAGGCTCCAACTTATGAACCGCCGCCTATCACGGTCCCCGAAGCTCCCGATTTCACCGGGACGAGCGGTGCCGCGCCGCAGGCTGCAACGCCGCCCGTCGTTTCCACTATAGATCTTTCAGTAATGAATCCCCAGAATACCGCTGGAACCGGGCAGAGTCCGGCCACGAATCAGGCCCCTGCTCCCGCGAATGCCCCAAACAGCAAAACGCCGGCGACCCCAACGCAGCAGGCTTCAAACACCCGTCAGCCGAACCCTTCCGCCGCGACCAACGATATCTTAAAGTTTTTCGTAAAAAAACAAAAAGCGTTGCGCTATCAATTAAAAGATCCTGATTTTTCAGGCATGCTCGATAAGATCGCGAGCGGCGACATGCTCATGGACACGAACTGGAACCAGATACTTGAAGCCGTAAAAAAATATTACAATGAAGCCATAAACAACACCATAACCGCCCAGATCACCGACGAGGAATTCGAAAGAATAAATTCAGTTCTATATACTTATATCTGCGGCGGAGCTTTCGGAGCTCACGACAGCGCCATAGTAAAATATAAAAACAGCTATTTCGCTTTTTTCGGGCCACTGGAAAAAAGCCTTCAAAATTTGAACGTCAAAAACGATAATTCCGAGGAGCGCTACAAGCTTTTACGCCTCCTCGGCGGAGATATAATAAAAGTAGTTTCCAACAAGCTTTTCATTTTCTCTTTAAAACCGCTGTCATTATGCGTCAACGACATAATGCGCGAGGTCGGTAACGGCGAATACTATAAGATCGAAGTCCTTTTCCGCGTGATGACCTCCGCAGATACGCCAGTACGAAATCTCGTCAGGCCTTTCTTCCAGCTTCTCAAAGCGAAAGTCGGCGACGCCTACAACAGCGAAAAAAATTCGATCATAAAGAATAATTTTTCAAGAGCCTTCGAAATGCTCAATAAAATTCAATAATGCCATTTTTTAAAAATCAATATATTAATCCGGAGGATGTTTATGAAACCGCAAAACTTTCGATCATGTCCATCGATAATATTCCTTTCTTTTGTCATTATAACGATAATGACGCTCTTTTATAATCCGGGCGCATCCTTCGCCGCCGAAAAAAAATTGCCTGAAGGTCCCATCACGGTCAGACCCATCAGCGATTTCAAGGTCGTCGTTCCTTTCAGTTCCGTAACTAAGATCTTTGAAAACAGCAAAATGGTTATGATCACTTATCAGGAACTCGCCGAACTGATGGAAAAGAACAACCGGATGATAAACGAACGGTATCAGGGCGTCGAAAAACCCGGCGCCGAAAAAAATCCGCCTGCCGACTTCGTCGTGTCATCGACTTCTTATAAATTCATAAAGGACCGTGAAAACGTTCTGTGCAGCGTCGATTGCAACATATCCATCCTGACCGATAAAAAATTCGTGCTCATCCCTCTTTTCGAAGGTGAAATGGCCATGAACGACGCCGTCGTCGACGACACCATACCCGTAATGGTAGTCGAGCCGACCCAATATCAGATACAGCAAGGCGCGTCGAATTCGGCTCCTGAAATACAGGTTCAGCAAGCCTTCGATCAGCGGCAATCTTATAATAACGCCGTCAATATCGCTCCCGCGCCATCGCGCAGGGCAGGAAACAGGTATTCCCTCCTCTTGAAAGGGAAGGGCGCCCATCAGCTCAATATAAGATTTCTTATGATGCCGAAAAAAGACGGCGCGACCTACTCGCTTTCGCTTAACGTTCCGAGATGTCCGGAAAACTCCGCGCTATTTTTGCACGACGAACGCGACGCCGTCATTAAAATAACTCCGGCCATTGGCTTTCGCTCGTTTTACCATCCGGAAACCAAAAATCAGGCCGCGGAAGCCGAATTCGGTTTTTCCGACTCCCTGTCGCTCTCATATTTCGCCATCAGCCGCGAGGAAAAAAAGCTTATGGAAGATTCTTCCAAACCGGTTTCGCCGGCGGCAGAAACGGGTTCCATAGAACTCGCGTCAACCGCCGAAGTCGAGGCTCCCGTAAAATATGAGGAAGAAGCCCCGGCCATAAGCTCAAACGTAAACACAACATTTTCGATAGGCGACGGCATGATACGCGGAAATCATGAAATAACCTTCAAAATAATCAAAGGTAAAATTTCACGCTTTTCACTCGATGTTCCGGTCGGAACCGACATCGAGGAAGTGATCTCGGACAATTATGACAAACGCCAGATCCAGGAATTTAAAAATTATTCGTCGGTCGAGATATTTTTAAAATCGCCGGCGGCCGCCGAATTCATTATTACGCTAACATCGCTGACCAAGA
>CAZJFS010000066.1:0-22128 GCA_964545075.1 uncultured bacterium | reverse complement strand
TCTAAAACAATATAAGAAGCCATTTTACGGCGAAAAGACTCATTCCGCAGAGAATGAAATTGAAGTCGGTAAAACCCTCTATGTAATTTCCATAGTAGGAGCCCTCGCGGCTGAATTTATTCACCGCCCACAGAAGGAATAAAAAGTTAACGATAAGCGCAAGGCTGTAATATTCGTATTCGTTGACGAGCACCGCCGCGATTAGTATAGTGACGCCCGATAAAAGGGCCATTTTTATAAGCAGCGCCGAGAATTTGTTCGGCGCCGCGATAGGCCTTGAAAATGAAGGGACCACGCTGTCCCAGACGCGGTTTATTATGACCGAATACCTGTTTTCGATAAGAGTGGGAATCGTCTCCTTGCCGACGATGCTGTCGCCCTGAATGTCTTTTATATCAAGTATTATCGTACGGCAGAAAGCGAAGATAAAAATTATTGAGAACGTGAATAAAAGCCGCCACTCGAATATCCATTTTCCGCTCACGACCGGCGAAATAGTCAGGACGGTAGCCCAGGCGGCCGAAATGAAAATATCGCGCGAACCCGGAATATCCTTTAAGGACGCGTATCTGACCAGCGGCCTGAACTGGACCGGAACGAAATTTATGCTGTATAAAACGCCGATTATCGAACATAAAAGATAGAATAGAAACAGCCAGAATCCGCGCGTAAGCGATAATACGGTAACCGCCGTGGACGCGAGAATGCCTCCGGCGAGAACGTAATTCATATATTTTTCATACATCTTGCTGCGCCGGGAATTGTTGTAGCGCCATGCTTCCCTGTCTATGAAACGGTTGAGGGTGTGCATGGAGAATATATAAAGCGCGGCGAGGCCTGATTCAAAAAAATGGACCTGTTTGGATATAAGGGTCGAAGCGACATAAGCCATTGAAAAAGCCCCTATTCCTATATAAATATCGCTGTCTATAAGAAAATTAACGAATTTTATAAGGAACCTCGTAAAAATATCCTTTTTTTCATTAGCTATATCCTCTATGTGCTGGGCGACGTTTCTTATCATCCAGTTAGGGGTCGAAGCTCCGGCGGTTATTCCGACGATTTCGGCATCGCCTATATCTTCCTTCGAAATATCTTCCTCGGTTTCGATAAGCACCGTACTCGCGCCGTTTTTTTGAGACACTTCAGCCAGACGCTTCGTATTTCCACTGTTCTTGCCGCCGACGACGACCATAAGATCGACCTCGTGGGCGAGCGCCGCCGTCTCGTTCTGGCGCATCTCGGTCGCGTTGCATATAGTGTCGAAAAAAACTATGTCCTTGTATTTTTCGGTAAGATAAAATTTTATCTCTTCGTAACGGCCGGTTTCCTGAGTGGTCTGGGCGACTACGGAAACCGGCTCGCCGTATTCCGGAAGGCTTTCGGCTTCGGATACGCTGTTGATGACTACGCCGGAATTATTCGAAAAACCTAATATTCCGATCACTTCGGGATGCCCCGATTCGCCTATTATTATTACGCGGCGGCCTTTCGATATTTCGCGCTCGACGATCTTATGTATGCGCGACACCAGGGGGCACGTGCCGTCGAACACCTTCGAACAGTGCTTTTCAAGAAATTCTCGCCGCTCGGGAGAAACCCCGTGGGCGCGTATGACGAGCGTAGCGTTATCCGGTATGGCCTTTTCGCCCAGCGAAGTCACGTTCCTGCATTCGAGCGCCTTGACTATCTGGGGATTATGTATCAACGGGCCGTCGGTGAATATCGGCGATCGGGTCCGGTTGGAAACGTCCAGAACTATATCTATGGCGCGTTTCACGCCGAAACAGAAGCCGGCCGTTTTTGCGATTTTTATTTTCATATTTTATTGGAAGTCATAAGGCCATGCGCCGCCGTTTATTGTTTCATCTTTTCCTTTATTCCAAGCGTAGCCAGATCTATAACTTCGCGGTCAAAGAAATTTATGCCCATGCCGGCGTCGATGACGACGCGCTGGCCGTTTATTCCGCTCGAAGCGCCGCTTAAAAGGAAAGCTCCGAGGTTTCCGACCTCTTCCGTAAGAAGATTTTTCTTGCGAAGAGTGTATTTCTCGGCAAATTCGTAATAGCTGAGATATCCGGGAATTCCAGCCGAAGCGGAGGTCTTCAGAAGCGCCGCGCAAACGGCGTTAAAACGGATATTTGAAAACTGGCTGAACGACTTGGCCAGGAAGCAGACGCTCGAATCGAGAGCGGCTTTTACCGGCGCCATATAGCCGTAATTTTCAGCCGTCAACGTGGTGGATGAAATCGACATGGTTATGACGGAACCGTCCTTGTTTATAACGTCTTTAAAAGCGTTAGATATCGCGACGAGAGAAAAGCAGGATATATCCATGGCCTGAAGGAAATCCCGGCGCTTCGTTTCATGGAAAGGCTTCATTCCCTCCGAATAATTCGCGAACGCGAGCGAATGGACGATGCCCTGTATCTCGGAATATTTTGATTTTATTTTAGCCGCGAGAGCCGCGATCTCCTCTTCGCGTTCGACGTCGCACACGTAGCAATCGGCCTGCGGGAATAATTTAGCCGCGGCCTCGAGACGCTTTTCATCCTGCATGCTCAATATCAGCTTCGCGCCGTTCTCGATAAGGGTTTTACCTATATGATACGCCACGCTTCGTTTATTAGCGACTCCGAATATAAGAAAATTTTTATCCTCTACCTTTAAAAAACTCATTACGCTTCACCGCCGTCTGATACAATGCTGACCGCGAACTCAACCCTGATCGCGTTTTTACCGTCCACCGAAACCGCGCCTTTCATAAAATAGGCGTTGCTTATTTTTTCGACTATTTCAGCCGTTATCTCTATGGTCTGGTCCGGAAGGACTATCTTTCGAAATTTAGCCTCGCCGACCCTCGTAAGAACGGGAACGGAATTTTTATCCATTTTGATCAGGGACGCTATCAATATCGCGCCCGTCTGAAAGACCGCCTCGCAGAGTATCACGCCCGGAACGATCGGCTTATGAGGATAATGCCCCTTAAAAAAAGCCGCCGACGCCTCCATTTTTTTGGCCGTCTTTATCTTATTTTCAGATATCTCAAGTATCCTGTCCACGAAAAGAAACGGCGGCCTGTGCGGTATGAGTTCGAGTATTCTTTCGTCTGTTTTAATTTCGTTCAATTTATGCCACCCTCACCGATTTTGG
Source organism: uncultured bacterium (assembly GCA_964545075.1). Taxonomy (GTDB): domain Bacteria; phylum Muiribacteriota; class UBA9980; order UBA9980; family UBA9980; genus DAOPXV01. The sequence goes on along the minus strand of CAZJFS010000066.1, from coordinate 18,975 downwards.
ATTAACTTTTTATCTTGATATAGCGGTCCGCGTTATTAGCGACTATGACTCCATAATTTACGGTCCCGAGCCAGCCCGACATTATTATTCCGACGGAGCCGGTATGAAAAAGTCCGCCTATTTCGTTTCCCATCTCCATGCTCGTTTTAAGCCCCTCGAATTTAGTTCCGAAGGACGATCCGCCTATGTGGCGAGTGTATCTTTCAAATGTCTTCGGAGTGGCCGCTTCTATATAGTCTATTTTTTTTCTCACGTCGGGGACGTATTTTTCGAGATGGACCAGCGTGCGTTCGATTAGCTTCCGTTTTTCGTCGGCGTATTCTTCCTTCGTATATTTTTCCCAGTCGGAATAATTGGAATTGGTCGAAGCTACGATCGCGTACATATCGTGGCCGGGGCGCGTCCTCGGATAATAAACGGAGAAAGTGCGGCTGGTCGTGTTTTTATCGACCAATTCGGCGGCGTCAAACTTCGGGGCGAACGAAGTGAATATGAGATCGCCTATTTCGTCTATCTTTTCGCCTTTTTTTATTCCTATATAAACCTGGCAGCTGCTGTTGTTTATCCGCACGGTCTTCGCGTACGAGATATAATCGTTCGAAAAATTTTCAGCTCCGACAAGTTCGTTGACGGTTGATATCACGTTCGCGTTAGAGACTACGGACCTGCATTTTATTTTTTCTCCGTTGACCACGACGCCCGCGACTTTTTTATTTTCAACGGTTATCTTTTGAACGAGGCTTCTGGTGGCTATCGTGACTCCGTTTTTTTCGAGCTCGGCCTTCATGGCCAGTATCAGTTTATCGGTGCCGCCTTCAAAGGTATAAACGCCTTTACTCATGAAATTCGAAAAGACTATGCCGTAGGATATCGCCGGATCGTCGAGCGTGGAGCCGTTCGCGTACGTTATCGGTTCCATCAGAAGCCGGACGACGTCGTTTCTTCCCGGAAAATGTTTTTCGAAAAGCTCGCGCGCGGTCATTTTATTTTCCTGAAAATAATCCATTCCGCGAACCTCGGTAAAGAAATCATCAACGGCCTTCTGGCCGAGCTTGAAATTTTCCGTCAGGATCCTTTTGAAATCGTTCACGTCAAACGTGGTCTTAAAGGAGAACTGCGGATTGTCGAAGCGTATATCCTTTAGCTGAACTATGGAACTCGCTATCTCCGGCGTCCAATATTTGCGGCATGTTTTGATCATTCCGACGGGAAAGCCGTGAAGCGATACGTCGAATATATGGCCGCCCTTTCTGTAAAACCATGTGGCCAGGCCGCCTATATTTGAATGGTGTTCGCATAATAATACCGAATTTCCCGCTCTGGCAAGCATATTGGCCGCGGTAAGGCCCGCGAGGCCGCTGCCTATAACGACAACGTCGTATTCATTCTTTAAATTACTCAATTTCAAGCACTCCATGTCTTTTTTTTAGGAGTATTATATTGAATTTCTCCGTAAAATTCAATATAAAAATTTTACATGGTCAAATATGAGTAAATATGTTGCATTTTTTAAAACAGTATTGTACTATAAATCATTATGGACAGCGTTTTTAATAAAATCAAAAGCTATATTTTCGGCGGCTCGTTTCAAAAAGACAACGGATTATCCCTGAATAACGGTTTTTTCAATTCGGAAAAAATAATGACGGGCGACGACTCCGGCGGGCGTTTTGAAAAAAACAAGCCTGAATCCGAAATTTTGAACGAATCAGCACCTTATAAAATCGGCGATATGATCGGCGAAAAATACGAGATACTCGATATACTCGGAAAAGGCGGATTCGGAATAGTATATCTGGTCGACGCGAAGGATCTCGGCGGAGTTTACGCGATGAAAACATTCCGCGACGAATTTTTCGAGGATACCATCGTACGCGAGCGCTTCAAAAGGGAAGCTAAGCTCTGGATCGATATGGGCCGCCATCCCAATATAGTTTACGCTTATTTCATAGATGAAATCGAAAAACGCCAGTACGTGCTGATGGAATATATAACGCCCGGGCCCAACACCGTAAATACCATAGAAGGCTATATAAAGCAGGACAGGATACCCGATTTAGCGCGTTTAATGCGTTGGGGAATAGAATTCTGCCACGCCATGGAATATTCTTATTCAAAAGGCCTGCTTTCGCACCGCGACATAAAACCGGCAAATATTATGATAACATCCGACAAGCATCTTAAAATAACCGATTTCGGCCTCGCCGACGTCATCGGAACATCGCTCGCCATTTCGTCCATAAAAACGGGCATGAGCGGAATCGAGGCCGGCCTCTCCTTTCAAACGTTAGGCGGAATAGGTTTCGGAACGCCTCCTTACATGCCTTACGAGCAATTTGAAAACGCTTCGGCGTGCGACGAAAGGAGCGACATTTACAGTTTCGGCGCGGTGTGGTATCAATTGATATCATCCGGCAAGCTTCCCTTCATGGCCAAACTTCCGGCGGACGCGGCCGAAGCCGAAAAAACGCGGTACTGGAATGAAATGAAGGAACTTCACGCCAATGCGCCTCTTCCGGAAATTAACTCGAAAATATTTCCGATAGTGAAAAAATGCATGGCTAAAAAACCCGAAGGCCGTTATCAGTCTTTCGCTGAACTTAGGCGCGACCTTGAAGAAGAGCTTTATAAGTTCAGCAGGGAAAAGGTTGAAAAGCCGCAATACTATGAAGCGGAAGACTGGGAGTGGAGCAACAAGGGCATGAGCTGGCAAAGCCTTGGAAAACTTGAAGAAGCCATAAGATGCTATGACATGGCGATCTCAATAAATCCGAATTACGCCAAAGCCATTTATAACAAAGGCACGGCTCTTCTCAACCTTCAAAGATACGACGAAGCCATCGCCTTTTTCGAACGAGCGATAGCCATAAACCCGGGATATGAAAATGCCTGGTATAATAAGGCGGTGAGCCTGAGGGAACTTAAAAAACTAGACGAATCAAATATTTGCTGGGACATGGTAATTAAGCTCAAGCCCGGCGACTCGTGGGCATATTTCAATAAAGGCCTTAACTTTGAACGGCTCGGCGACGTTTCGAAGGCCTTGGAATTGTATAAAAAAGCTATCGCTATAAATCCGCGGAACATAGAAGCTATGAATAATCTCGGCGTATGCTTATTGAAAGAAGGAAAATTCGAAGAAGCCATGGCGCTTCACGGGAAAACCACCGAGCAAAAACCATCTTATAGCATAGGCTGGTATAACGCCGGTTTATGCCTTTATAACCTGAAAAAATATCGCGAAGCCATCGAATGTTACGCGCGCGCGGTAAAACTGGACAAAAACTATTATAACGCGTGGCATAACAGCGGAATGTCATATATCGCGCTGTTAAAATTCGCGGAAGCCATAATTTGCTTCGACCGCTGCATCGAAATAAACCGGACGGATACGGACGCATGGCATAACAAGGGATATTGTCTCGACATGCTCGGACGTTACGATGAAGCGGCGGCATGCTACGGGCGGGGCCTGGAATTTAACCCGGAACTCGACGCCCTCTGGTATAATAAAGGCACCAGTCTCAACAAGCTTAACATGCACCGCGAAGCCATCGGTTGCTTTGAACAGGCTGTAAAACTGAACCCGAATAACGAGAACGCCTGGAACAATTTAGGAATATGCTTCAATTCGCTGGGCGAATACGCGGAAGCCATAAAACGATATGAAAAGGTGGTCAGCGTAAATCCCGGGCATATTAAAGGCTGGTATAATATAGGCATAGCGCTTGAAAATATGAAAAAATTCGCGGAAGCCGTCGAATACTATAAAAAAGCGGTGAATATAGATAAAAACTATTACAACGCATATTATCACAGGGCATATTGCGAACAGATGCTTGGAAATAACGGTTCGGCTATAATAAATTTCAGGAAATATCTTGAAACCGCTCCGGAAACCCCTGAAAATATCGAATTCATAAAAATGGCCAGGGAAAATATCGAAAACCTGGGATCATAAAAGGTGATGAAATGAAGGAACTTTCCCCTATCGCGGAAGCCGCGTGGAATATAGCGGCTAACGAAGCGGCGTTCACTAACCACGCCAATATCGAAAAAGAACATCTTTTAATAGCGGTATTAAGCCTTGAAAAGATATTTTTAGACCCTAAAAAAGACGCGGCCGGACCAGCGGCCGGCGAAATGCTGGAATTCGAAAAAAAAGCCATAGACGCCATCTTCGGTTCCTTCAGACTTCAAACCGTTACTCTAAGAAGGAGAATCAGGGAAAAGTTAGGCGACGGGAACTATAAGCACGAAAAGAAGATAATTCACAGAAGCGCCGGATGTAAAGAATCTTTCGAGCACGCCGAAGCATTCGCCGGCAAATATTTTGAAGTTTCATGCATCCATATTCTCGCGGCGATTTTAGACAGGCCCGGAAAGATAATATCCGAAACATTCGAAGAAGCTTATATTACAACCGCCAAAGTCCTTGAAGCGGTCATTTCATCAATAGAAGGCGGGTCGGAATTCTTCAAAAAATTCGAAAAAGTAAAGTCCGAAAATATAAAAATCGAGCCCAAGCGCGAAAACGAGAGCGCCGCCACTCCGACGCTGGATTATTACGGGCGCGACCTGACGCGCGAAGCCAGGGAAGGAAAAATCGGCCCCTTCATAGGCAGAAGAAACGAATTATTGCAGCTCATCCAGATACTCGCCAGAAATTTAAAGAACAATCCCGTAGTGGTCGGACCCGCCGGATGCGGAAAAACAGCTATGGTGGAAGCTCTGGCCGTCAGAACAGCCGAAGGCAAGGACCCGCATATACTCGGCGGAAAGCGGATAATCGAAATAAACATAGGAAGCCTCATCAGCGGGACTAAATACCGCGGCGAGTTCGAGGAAAAGATCGAGCGCATGATACGCGAGGCTTCGGCTCACCCCGAGATAATTCTTTTCATAGACGAGATACATAATCTCGTCGGCGCCGGACGCGTCGAAGGCAGCAGCATAGACGCCGCCAATCTTTTAAAGCCGGCCCTCGCCAACGGATCCATCCGGTGCATCGGCGCTACGACGCTCGATGAATTCAGGCGGTATTTCGAATCGGATACGGCGCTGGAACGGCGTTTCGAAAAAGTGATACTAAATCCCTCAAGCCCGGCGGAAACTATCGAAATATTAAAAGGCCTGATTAAAAAATTTGAGAAGCACCATAATATAACGATAACCGAAGAGGCTATAAACGCGGCCGTGGAGCTTTCCGATAAATTCGACGCGGACCATAATTTTCCGGACAAGGCCATAGACCTTCTCGATAAAACATGCGCTTCGGCTAATATACCCGAACTTAGCATGATGGGTCCCGGCCAGAGCGTTAATTCGCCCGATGAAGCCCGTAAAAGCGACGGTTTCAAAAATAAAAATACCGTCATAGGCGAATCGGATATAGCCAGAACGCTTTCAAATAAAATAAAAATACCGCTCGACATCGTCCGCGGGCATTTCGAAAAAGGACATAACTCAAGAATCTTAAAACTCCAGGACTTTTTAAGTTCGCGTATAAAAGGCCAGAATGAAGCTATAGATGCGGTATGCCAGAGAATATTGATGTCGCATGCCGGCCTGGGTAAAAAAAGCGGGCCCCTCGCGGTGTTTATGTTTCTCGGCCCGACCGGCGTCGGAAAAACTGAACTGGCAAGCTCTATGGCTGAATTTTTATTCGGAAGCCGTTCGAATATAATACGCCTGGATATGTCCGAATTCATGGAAGAGCACAGCGTTTCAAAGCTCACGGGCCCGCCGCCCGGATATATCGGCCATGGCGAAGAGGGCCAATTGACGGGAAAACTCAGAAACGCGCCTTATTCGGTGGTTCTTTTAGACGAGATAGAAAAAGCGCATCCGCGCGTATTCGACATATTCCTTCAGTTGTTTGACGAGGGCCGGATAACGGATTCAAAAGGAAAGACGGCCGACGCTAAAAACGCCATATTCATAATGACGTCTAATATAGCCCCGGCCAATCAAACGACGTCCGCTGGAACGGGAAACGAAAAAGGTCTGTTAATAAGGGAAGTCACTAAAAAATTCAGGCCCGAATTCATAAATCGCATAAATGAAATGATCTTTTTTAAAAAACTCGGCGAAGAGGACGTTATTGAAATTTTAAGGCCTATTTTAAATAGCATAATTGAAAATTTAAGAAATCAGTATGGCGCCGTTCTCCGTTTCGACAAAATGTCGGAACGGGTAATAGCCAATTCCGGTTACAGCGAGGAATACGGCGTCCGCGAACTCAGAAGAACCGTCGAACGTATGGTCGAAGCGCCAATATCCCGGCTTATCCTGAACGGCCGGATGGCGCGCGGCAGTTCATGGAAAGTGAGCTGCGCCGACGAATATCTGTCGATAGTGCCGGACGCCTAAAAGCCGGAAAGGCCGAAAAAAGTGTAATAAAATCCGCCGCCGACTGAAACTCCCTTTTCTATCTCGGACGTCACGAATTCCTTCAATTCGTCCTTTTTCTTTATGACTACATCTATAATTTCGGTAGATTCAAGATGTTGCGGAGGGTTTTGATTTTCAGGCGCATTCTCGTCTATATCGACGTTCGCGACGTATACGGTGTCATTTATGGTCCCCGGATTCAGCTTCAACGGCGGACTTAACTTGACCTCGCCGCCGGTATAACCGGTTTCCTCGTATAGCTCCTTCAGCGCCTCTCTTTTAATATCATCCGTTCCGGCTAACCCGGCCGGAAAGCCTATTATATAATTTTCAAGCGCCGGACGGTATTGTTTTATAAGAACAAAGCGTTCGGAAGGCATAAGCCTCGGCACGATCACCACGACGCTTTTGCTGTTTTTGCGTTCGACGCATTCCCAGCGAACCTCGCGTCCTTCCTTGGTAACGAATATGTTTTCCTTAAAAGCGAGCCATTTGCCCCTGAACAATACTTTTTCAGATATCTTCTTCATAGGGTTCCTCTTGTTTTTTTCCTAATATTATCAATTTTTTATTGAAAAAACAATACTTTTTGACATATTTTAAATTTTAAGTTATCATATCATCCATGGAAAAAAGATACGATATAGCCGTAATAGGCTCGGGAAGCGCCGCCGGATTTCTTTTGAGTTATTTAAAAGAGTCGCGCGCTTTTTCAAAAATAAAAATAATCGTCCTCGAAAAAAATATAAAGCCCTTCAGAAAGATCGACGCTTCAGGCAACGGAAGGTGTAATTTTTCGAATTTAAATATTATAAAAAAAGAATATTTTTCTTTTTCCGCGACGAATGAATGGAAGGAAAAAGCCTTTGAAGCCATGTCCGGCTTCGACCTGGCCGAATTTCTTTCGCGCTCCGGCATACCGTCCTATTCGGATGAATACGGAAGGCTTTTCCCATATACGAATTCCGCCCGAACGGTCTCGTGGTTCCTCGAAAAGGGCTTTAATTCAAACTGTCTGGATGTAAGGCTCGGCTCGTGCGTTTCGTCGGCCGTCAAAAACAAAACCGGCGAAGGGTTTTCAATCTCATGGCGCGAAAGGGAAAGCGATCTCGAATATAAGGCCCACGCGGATATCCTCGTCTTCGCGGCGGGCGGATCGGCTTATCCGCAGCTTGGAACTGACGGTTCGGCCTTTTCTATATTGAAGGGCCTGGGCCACGGCATAACCCGGATGTCCCCCGGCATAGTTCCGTTGAAGACGAAAAAATCCTCGCTGCACGAGCTCTCCGGAATAAAATCCGAGGTCTGCCTTTCCTTCAAAAAATCCTTCAAACGAAACGGCGAAATTCTTTTCACCGATTATGGAATATCCGGCCCGAACGTTTTATACGCGAGCAATTTCATTTCGATGGCGCTCGCGGGATCTGAAAAACCGGAATTAACGGTTGATTTTTTTCCTGAAAAAAATATGAATGAAAAATACTTCGAAGCGATCTTCAACGCGTCCGATAAAAAAAACGCGCTCGACGTTTTCGGGGGCGTACTCAACCACAGGCTTTTAAAAGTATTGATCGGCGAATGCTTCAATGGAGATATTAAAATAGAGTCTAAATTGCAGGCGCTTGACGCGCTTGAAATTTACAGGCGTTTTAAATCGTTCAGGATCCCGGTCGAATCCACTATGTCCTTCAGGGAAGCTCAGGTTTCCATCGGCGGATGCGATTGCGGCGGAATCGAACCTTCGTCGTTCGAATCGAATATTCATAAAAATTTATATATTATCGGAGAAGCGCTCGATTATACCGGGGGCTGCGGAGGATTCAACATCCAGCAGGCCGCGGCGACGGCAAGGTCGGCTTTTAAATCTATCAAAAAACGGCGTGAGGGGTTTTAAACTTGATAAACGTGGATAAATTAAAATGCGTGAAATGCGGTAAATGCGTCATGGTCTGTAAAAGCGGCATCTTCTTTCAAAAGGAAAAAAACGCCGCGCCGGATATAGACGGCGAAATAATGCTCGAATGCATGAAATGCGGTCATTGCGTGGCCGTGTGTCCGGCCGACGCGGTCTCGAACGATAACGTGAACTTTCCCGAATGCAAAATAATAGAGCGTAATGAAATACCCGACTACGATAAAACGATGAACCTGATCAGAAGCAGAAGAAGCTGCAGAAATTATAAAAACGAGCGGATACCCGGCGAAATAATGGCGAAAATATTGAACGCCGGCCGTTATTCTCCTACCGCCAAAAACAAACAGAGCGTCAACGCGGTGATAGTGGAGGGCGAAAAGATCCAAAAACTAGCGGAGCTTACGTTCAAATTTTATAAACGCCTCGTTAAAATAGTTTCAAACCCCATGACTAAATTCGGATTTACGCTGGCCGCAGGCAGGGCGGTCGTTAAAACGATCGAAGCGAACAGTAAATTGTTCGACCAGGCGTTCGAATACTGGATGAACGGAACGGACTATCTTTTTTATCACGCGCCGGCGGTTTTAGTTACCCATTCGGCGAATAGCGGGCCGCTTCCTAAAGACGATTGCGATTACGCGCTTTTAAACATGATATATGCCGCCGAAAGCCTCGGGATAGGGACGTGCATAAACGGATTTTTGCTCAAGGCGGCCGAGCAGTCGCGCGACATACAAAAATTTTTGAAAATACCCGGAAGCCATAACATATATAACGCGATAACGCTCGGATATCCGGCGGTTACTTTTAAAAGGACAGTTTCGCGCGAGCCGCTGAGCGTAACATACATAAAATAAAGGTGATTTTTTATGCCGCATAACATTTTCGAGATTAATTTTTTAAAGAGCGTTAAAGAGCTTATCAGCGAAGGCGATTCCATCCTGCTGGCCTATTCGGGCGGATTGGATTCCACATGCCTTCTCTATCTGCTGTCTAAATTTTCCAGGACATTGAAAATACGCGTGGCCGCCTTTTACTTGAACCACGGTATAAGGAGTAAAGCCGCCATAGAAAAAGAGATGGCGCTGATCAAAAAAAATTGTGAAAAATACGGCGCGCCATTATATCTTGAATCGGCCGATATAGTTTCAGCGGCGAAAAAATCGAAGAGATCCGTAGAAGAAGAGGCCAGGGACCGGCGATACATACTCCTGCTCAAAAAGATGAGCGAGGAAGGGTTCTCAAAAGCCGCCACCGCGCATCATCTTGACGATTCCGCTGAAACCCTGGTATTAAAACTTTTAAAGGGCGGCTCGCCCTCGTCTCTCGCCGGAATTAAGGATATATATAAAGGATGCGTCATAAGGCCCCTTTTATTCGCGTCAAAGGAAGATATAAAAAAATACGCCCGCGAAAACAGGCTCGTTCATTCCACTGATTCCACTAATAAGGACGTCAAATACGAGCGAAATTTCGTCAGGCGCAAGATCATTCCGGCGCTTAAAAAGTTTTCGCCTAATTTTCTCGAAAAAATATCTAATTTTCAGAATATTCAAAAAACGGAAAATAATTTCATAGACTCTGAAGCAAAAAAGCTCGTGAATAAGAATTTTTGTTTCGACGGCGATATGTCATGCAGCTTCAATGGATCGGGCCTCGCATCCGTCCATCCGGCGGTTAAAAACAGGGCCGTGCTATACGCCATAAAAAAACTTGGCTTCGACCCGGCTGAAATTAATTTCGGCTCGCTCGGCATGATAGTAAAATTCGCCGAAGGCAAAGGCCGGGAACAATTCGAAATACAAAAAGGCCGCCTTTACATTTATCGTAGTTGCTTATACGATCCGGCGAAACGCTTCAAAAAGATCCAGGAAAAAATAGTTATAACCAGGCGGCCTTTAAGCGCGAATTTTTCACCCGGTGATAAAACAAGCTTCGAAATTCCTTCAGGAAAAGAAATCGAAATAACGATCAACCGGTTCAAATTCATCTTCAAACTCGAAAAATACTCCGAAAACAAAACGTCGTTGAACAGGGAAAAATACTCGATTTTTATTATATTCGAGCCCGGAATAAAAATCCCGCTCGTCATAAGAAGCCTTGTCAGCGGCGACAGAATGAAAACAGCCGGAATGAAAGGTTTGTCTCAAAAAGTTTCGGATATTTTATCCAACGAAAAAGTCCCGGCCGAAATAAGAAATTCGATACCCGTAATATGCGGCGCGGACGGCGAGGTCCTCGCCGTCTGCGACATAAAATTTTCTGAAAAAGCCTCAACATTTAAGCCGGACGTCAATTATAAACCATGGTCTTATCTTTTGTCCGGCTCATTTATAAAAAATTTATAGATGCCGAACCCCTTCGCGGGGATCGAAACTTTGAATGAAGTTGCTTTTTCAAGCTCTATTTTATCTTCCTTTCCGCTGTATAATTCGGTAACTTTTATTTTTTTGACGCTATCTCTTACAATATCCATAAGGTTTAATATATAGTCCGCGTCGACGGAAAATTCACCCGCGTTCTTATCGTCCTGATTGAATACGCAAACCGTAGCGGAGTTTTTATATACTCTTACAAAGCTATATATTTTAGAGTCTTTTTCAGCGGCAAGCGTGAATATATCGCCGCGCCTGAGTTCCAGGCAACCGTTTCTGACGGCTATTATTTTTTTGTAAAACTCATATATATCTTTATTCCATTCTTTTTCATTCCATTGCATGCATTTCCTGTTGTCCGGGTCTTTTTCGCCGGTCAGGCCGATCTCGTCGCCGTAATAGATGGACGGCGCGCCGGGATAGCACATAACGAAGGCTATGGCCGATTTAAATACGGAAACGTCGCCGCCGCACACGGTTAAAAACCTTGGAGTGTCGTGTGAATCGAGCATATTCATCATCGAGAAGAACGCCGATTCCGACAGGCCGGCCTTATTTTCATTGAGCATTTCGTCTAACTTCAAAGGCGTTATCTCGCGTTTCACGAAAAACGATATTATCTGGTTTCTGAGCTTATAATTCATGACGGCGTCGAATTGATCGCCGGAAAGCCAGGGCGAACCGTCGGCCCATATCTCGCCGACGATATATGATTCCTTCGAACAGGCTTTGACTATCTTTCTGAAATCCTTCCAGAACGAATGCGGAAGCTCGTTCGGAACGTCGAGCCTGAAGCCGTCTATGCCGGTTTTCATCCAATATTGCGGAACCGTAAGAAGGTAGTTATAAACGTCTGTATTTTTAACGTTTAATTTCGGGAGCGATCCGATATTCCACCAGCATTCATAATTTGGCGTTTGCATATTCACGGGAAAATTCTTGAAATTATACCACGCGCCGTACTTGCTTTTTTCGCCGAGTTTCTTAACGTCGTCGAACGCGAAAAAATCGGTGGATGTATGATTGAATACGCCGTCTATTATCAGCTTTATTCCCTTCGAGTGCGCTTGATTCAAAAGCCCGAGAAAAGTCTCTTCCGTCCCGAGCGTCGGATCTATCTTGAAATAATCTATGGTGTCGTATTTATGGTTCGAGTTCGACTGAAATATAGGGTTTAAGTATATGGCGTTAGCCCCGAGATCTTTTATATACGATAATTTTTGTTTTATTCCCGCGAGATCGCCTCCCATAAAATTATCATTTACGGGTTTAGACCCCCACGGCATAACGAATTTTTGATTGAGTTCGGCGTCGCCGTCGCAGAAGCGGTCCGGAAATATCTGATAAAATATGGCATCAGGCCACCAGTAAGGCTTATTTACCGTTTTAAACAAAGAATCCGGGATCTTAAAAGCGTTATCCGACATTTTATTAGATTCTTCGGGTTCGAAAATTCCTTTATAGCCGTAGTGTTTGCCTTCCTTCCCCGAATTCACGAAAAACAGGTATACCGTCGTTGAATCGGCGTCATTGATATAAGTTTTGTAGTAATCATAAATCCCGTCGCTGGCGTATTTTACCATTACGGCCAGCGAATACGATTTCGATGATTTTTTTGAAACGGCTATCGATGGCGCGCTCAGATCGTTTTTAAATGAACGCAGCATTATCCTTACCGTCTTTTCATCTATGAAATCGAGATATCTGACCTCGGCCTGCCTGTGGGAAATGCCTTCCGCCTCGATGGTATCATCGTTAGGCGACATGGATGAAAGTTTTTTGTAAAGATCTTCGCCCGCGTTTAAAACGCTGTTTTTACCGCCCTGCCCGTCATCGCAAGTCTCGCGGTTCGCCGGGTCCGCGACCCACACTTCGCCGTTTATGACGAATTTATACTGATGCGCTCCGGCCGCGACCGGTATCTCGGTTTCCCATACCCCGCCGGCCGCTTCCTTCATAGGCGAAGCGGTTTTATTCCAGTCGTTGAAGCTTCCGGCCACCGAGACGGATTTGGCGCTGGCGTTAGGCGAATAAGAAAACTTGACGCTGACCTTTTCCTGGGCAAATGCGGGCGACATGGCGGTTATAATAAACATTAGCGCTGTTGATATTAAAAATATGGTTTTTTTTGATCTTTTGAAGTTTATAAGGCCGGACATACATACCTCCAGATTTATGCTAAATAATAAATGAAATTGCCGTTTCAACCTGATTTTCACGCTTAAAAATGACGTTTTCGAAAAAATATTATACCACAAAAGAAGATTAGTATGGAACAAATTTCTTGTGATAAGCTAAAAATGCCGCCGCCTTTTTCAAACCTGCCTTAAATAAAAAAAAGATTGATAAGTCGCCGTGTTTTTGATAATATAATTAATATATAATTTTTTAGATTGGCTGCATGATTTGATAAAATAATATACGCCGGCCTTTTTGATGGGAAATAAAAAAAAGAAGGGTTTTAAATGAAAAACAATGTTTTTAAAGTATTGCTCATCGAAGATAACATAGATCAGGCCGAACTTATAATAGAATGTTTCGAAGGCAACAATACCCCCTGTAAAATATTTCATGTCGTTGACGGCGAGGAAGCCATCAATTATCTTTTAGCGAAGGAAGAATTTTCCGACCGCGAAAAACATCCGCTTCCCGATCTGATCCTGTTAGATCTGAAATTGCCAAAAATAAGCGGAATCGAAGTTTTAAAAAATATCAAAAATGATCCCGAATTGATTTTAATCCCGGTGATTATCTTCACTTCTTCCCAGGACGAAAAGGACCTGGAACTGGCATATCTCAATCACGCCAATAGTTATGTCGTAAAACCCCTGGGTTACGATTCATTATCTAATTTCATACATATGATAGTTGGATACTGGAAAAAGTTAAACACTACGCCGCAAAAATAGCTCAATTAATTGATTTTTTTATCTTTTGGAGCTTTAAAATCTTGAAAAATATTTTAATTCGCATAACTTTGCTCACAGCCATTGTCATAACTCTTTTTTTAACCGTTATTTTCGGCATCATGCTCCCCGCGTTCGAAAAAAACATATATGATCAAAAAAAGGAAATGATCAGTGAGCTCACGAACTCGGCCTGGAACATTCTCGCCAAATTCGAAGCTGATGAAAAAAAGGGGTTGCTTACTCGCGATCAGGCTCAGAAAGCGGTCATCGCCCAGATACACTCCCTTCATTACGGCAATAAAATGAAAGATTATTTCTGGATAAACGACATGCATCCTAAAATGATAATACACCCTTACCGCATAGATCTTAACGGTAAAGACCTCAGTGATTTTAAAGACCCTGAAGGAAAAAAATTATTTGTTGAAATGGTTGAAACCGTAAAAAAAGACGGCGCCGGTTTCGTCGATTATATGTGGCAGCTCAGGGAAGAGGAGAACAAGGTCGTTCCAAAGATATCTTATGTCAAGGGTTTCGCGCCATGGGGCTGGATAATAGGTACTGGAATCTACATCTACGACGTTCAGGACGAAATAAAAAGGATCAAACGCAATCTCATACAAATTTCGATTATCATAATATTATTATCAACCGTTGTTTTGGTTTATCTAATGCTGGAATATATGCGCACTGAATTAGGAAGAGCAAACGCCGTGGAAGCTTTAAAATATTCAGAAAAAAAATACAGGACTCTGGTTGAAAACAACAACGACGTCATAATGCGCCTGGATAATAAATCACGGGTTTTGTATTCAAATCCTTCAATCGAGAAATACGCCGAAATAAAAGCGGAATCATTATCCGGAAAAAACTTAAAAGAACTGGAACTTCCCGTCGAACTTCGCCAATTTTTCGAAAACGCCATAAAAAAAGTCATCGACACCAATCAAAAATACGGACTGGAATCTACGATGCCCGGTAAAACCGGAGAAACCGTCTTCAATTGGCTTCTATACCCCGAATTTGATGAATCCGAAACTAATACCCATATTTTATGCATCGGCCGCGACATAACGGAAATCAAGCATAAAGAAAAGATAATCAGACAGCAGGTGAAGGAACTCGAAGAAAAAAATGCCGAACTCGAGTCGTTTAATTATACGGTTTCACATGAACTGAAAAGTCCGATTATTACAATGCAGGGATATCTGGGACTTGTTAACGAGCATATCAAGCAGGGAAAGTCCGAACGCATCGTTTCAGATATTAAAAAAATGGAAAATGCCGCGAATAAAATGTATGGACTGCTCGAATGCCTTCTCAAACTTTCAAGGCTCGGAAAAATTACGGGTTTATTCGAAAAAATTCAGATGAAGGAATTAATAAATGAAACCATCGAACTTTTAAACTCCAATATTAAAAAAGCTAATATTAAAATAAATATACTTTCTGATATGCCCGAAATTAAGGCCGATAGGCAGAGAATTCGGGAAGTGGTCCAGAACCTGATCGAAAACGCTATTAAATATATTGGAACGCAAACGGAACCTGAAATAAAAATTGGATTTACCAAGGAAGAAAATGAACATTGTTTTTATATAAAAGATAACGGTATTGGAATTGAAAAGGCATACCTCGAAAAAATCTTTAATCTGTTCGAAAAACTAAACCCCCGCTCAGATGGGAACGGCATTGGGCTGGCTGTTTCAAAAAAAATAATCGATTATCATGGCGGCAGGATATGGGCCGAATCCGAAGGCAAGGATAAAGGATGCACATTTTATTTTACCATACCCATAATCGCGGTTGAAAAAATTAAAATTTAAAGGATACGTTAAATGCCTGACAAAATCAAAATTATGTTCGTCGAAGATGAAATACAGCACATAGATTTGATCGAAAGCGGATTCGAAGAAAAAATGGAGTTTTATGAACTAAGGTTCTATAGAACTCTTGAGGAGGCGGATCAGGCCCTCGATGAATTTAAGCCCGACCTGATACTTTCGGATTGGAAGCTCCCGGACGGCGAAGGGACCCGTTTGATAAAAAAAGATCAGTACAACTGGCCATTTTATCCGGTGATCATAATGACAAGCCACGGCAACGAATCGGTCGCCGTCGAAGCCATGAAGGCCGGCGCCATAGATTACATAGTCAAATCATCGGAAACGCTTTTAAATATGGATCAGGTCGTACAAAGAGGGCTTCGCGAATGGCGCAACATGGACAACGTTCAGAAAACTGAAAGAAAACTCTGTGAAAGCGAGATGCGCTATCGCGAGCTTATAGATAACGCGAACGACATCATCTATACCATGGATCTTGAAGGTAATTTCACGTCAATAAACAAGGCCGCCGAGGAACATCTCGGATATGACAAAAATGAATGCGGCAGCATCAAGCTTAAGAATATCGTCGCGCCCGAATATTATGAATTTGTGATAAATCTTGTTAACTTAAGAGGTTGCGGAGAAATGAACAGAGCCTCATACGAACTTGAACTGATAAGCAAAAACGGAAAAAGAATATTCTTCGATATAAAAAGCTTCGTGCGTTTACTACACGGAAAACCCTTCGAGGTTTTCGGAATCGCCAGAAATATCAGCGAACGTAAAAAAATGGAGAATGAACTGTTAAAGGCAAAGGAACGCGCCGAAGAGGCCAGCCGGGCTAAAAGCCTTTTTCTTTCAAATATGAGCCATGAAATAAGAACGCCCATGCATGGAATAATAGGATTTTCAAACCTTTTGATCAAAACTCCGCTGAATGAATGTCAGAAGGATTTTTTGAGCACCATCAAAACCTGCTCAACTCATTTAATGGATATCATCAACGATATTCTCGATTTTTCAAAGATCGAAGCAAATAAATTGAATATAGAATATAAACCCTTTGAAATAGAAAATTTAGTTCACGAATCCCTCGATTTTTTTGAGGAATCTATCAAAAATAAAAAGCTTTCGGTCAGTCTGGATATCGATAAAAAAATAAAATATAACGTTATCGGAGACAGATTACGAATAAAACAAATTTTATTGAATATTATCAGTAACGCCATTAAATTTACGCAACACGGCGGCATAACCATCGGCGTCATGGAATCTGATAAATGCGAAAAAAACGTGACGATTAAATTTTACGTAAAAGACACCGGAATTGGAATACCCAATGAAAAACTGGATGAAATTTTCGAGCGTTTCAGCCAGGGTGATATTTCATCCACGAAAAAATACGGCGGGATCGGCCTTGGCCTTTCGATCGTAAATGAACTTTTGAAGCTCATGGGCGGCAGGATTAATGTCGAGAGCGCTCCGGGCTCAGGGTCTAACTTCATTTTCGAACTCAATTTTGAAACTATTGAGCGCGAAACTTCATTGAACGCGGAAATAAAGCCGGTCATAACGGAATTGAATTTACATACATCATCCTATAACATACTTGCCGTCGATGATGACGTAGTAGGAAGAGCGATCATCGAAAAATATCTTAGCGGCAAGGGTTTTAACTATAAAATCGTTATGGACGGCCGCGAAGCGCTTGAAGCCCTCGAACGGCAGAAATTCGACATGGTGTTTATGGATATACAAATGCCCGTCCTGGACGGCATCTCGGCCACGAAAATCATTCGCGAAAAAGAATCCCCAACCGGCGGGCATACCCCGATAATCGCGCTAACGGCTTACGCTTTACCTGAGGAACAAATAAAGATGGTCGAGAGCGGAATAGATGAATGCCTGACAAAGCCTTTAGACGATGTGCTTTTATGGAAAGTTATAGACAAGTACTTAAAAAAATAGTTGAGTTTTTATATTATTTTTTATTTGTTCTGGAAATTCTTATGTTAAGGTATTCGCCCAGAAATATCCCGAACGCCGCCGTGAAAAACTGTATGAACATCACTATATGAATAGCCATCTTAGACGCCGGATCTCCGGCTATGCCTTCCGCGAGGGCCGACCCGGAAACTCCTATTATTAAAGCTTTTAAAAATGCCGGCGCGATCATTCTAACCGCTTTGTTTTTATCCTTAAAAAAATGATAGCATAAAACCATCGAAACGTTGCCCGCGGCTATAAATGGGGCCACAGGCACCATGAACGGCGGAAGGTGTCCCGTGAAAAAAGCGACTGACGGCGTCAAAATAGCAAGCATTATAACGCTTTTAATATCAGCCGCGAAATATAACAATATATATATGGAATTTACTATGACGCCGGTAATAAGCTTTGGAAAACCAGTTATCTGAAGGGCTATAATTATGGATAAAAAGATCGCGGTAAGAGTGGTCTTGAACATAATATTAAATCAACTCTGTTTAAAGCCTTTTTTCAGCCACGAACCGCTTGATCTCGGCCATGAAGATCTTGCCGTATTGTTTCAGTTTGGTCTGTCCGACGCCGCTGACTTCTAAAAATCCCGCATCCGTCGAAGGCAGCGATTTACACATGCCGTTTAACGCCGCGTCCGAAAATATGAGATAGGGCGGCACGCGCTGTTTATTGGCAAGCTCGCGGCGCAGCGCCTTCAGCCTGTCGAAAAGTTTCATATCGCCGGCGGTTTCCACCGCGGCCGGCGGAAATTTTCGCAAAGCTTTCGGTTTGACCGCCGCCTCTTTATATTTTAATAATATTTTTTCATCGGTTTTTAAAGCGTTTTCGGCTTTTTCGCACAGCGAAAGGGTCCGGTACTGGCTGTCGTCTATCTTTATATACCCGTCCGAAGCCAGAACCGAGATCATGTCTTTTATGGCTCCGGCGGAAGCGTCCTTCATCGCCGCATACACGGGAAGTTTGTTAAAACCGAATTCATCCGCGCGTTCAGGATTCGCGCCGCGCAGCACTTCCGTTACAAAAGTGGTCCCGAAACGGCCGCCCATGAGGTTTATACAAGAGAGAATCTTTTTAGATTGGACCGTCATATCGGTAAATTCGGTATCGTTCAGGCAGCTTCCGCAATTACCGCAGCTTTTGTATCCCGGCTTTTCGCCGAAATAGCTTAAAACATAACTTCTCAGGCACGACGATGCGTTGCAATATTCGATCATCTGCGATAATTTCCGCATTTCGTGGCTTTTATCGGAGCGCGCCGCGCCCGTCGCGTCTTTATCGCGGTCGCTGTTTTCAATTAAAAATTTATTCATTATTATGTCCGAACCTGAAAAGAGCATTATGCACTCGGCTTTTTCACCGTCGCGCCCGGCCCTTCCGGCTTCCTGATAATAGCTTTCGATGTTTTTCGGCATGTTGTAATGCAGCACGAATCTTACATTCGACTTGTCTATGCCCATACCAAACGCATTGGTCGCGACGATCACTCCGGCTTCGTCATAACTGAACTGTTCCTGCGCGGCTTTTCGCTCCTTCAGGGACAGGCCGGCGTGGTA
>CAZJFS010000065.1:0-22344 GCA_964545075.1 uncultured bacterium | reverse complement strand
CATAACGGGCCAGCTTCTTACTCATTACGGTTTCAACGTAGAAACCGCCCATAACGGCGAAGAGGCGATAGAATTGTATGTAAAAGCGCGAAACGATGGCGCCCCATTCGACGCTCTCGTCATGGATCTTACCGTCGCCGGCGGCATGGGCGGCGCCGAGGCGCTGAAAAAGATACTTGAAATAAACCCGGCGGCAAAAGCAATAGCGGCCAGCGGCTACTTCAGTGAGAATACAACGATGCTCGATTACAAACAATTCGGATTCAAAGTTTTTATAACCAAACCATATAAAATCAAGGAACTTTGCATGGTGCTGAAAAACATCATATCGGAGGAATAATAAATCATTAAAATATACCGGTTCAGGTCCGCCTGTTTATTTTTATAGTCCCTTTGATTTTTCCGGCAGCAGTATATCTTCGATGCCGGTAGGATCCCTGAATTCAAATTCAGGCTTGAAATTGAGCTTTTTGGTTCCCCTGCCGTTTATATATTTCGCGAGCTCGAGATTTATAGTAACCGGAACGTCCACTCCGGCTTTAGTGAGACCCTGCCTCAAAAGAGCTTCCGCCTTAGACGCTATGGCGGCCGCATCTCCGGCAATCCTCATCGCTTCCGTGGGATTATGAAAACCCATCGAATTTTCCGCGCCCAGAAATATCACGCGGTAAAAAGCTTCAAGATAAAGTTCCTTCGCCTGATCGTATAGCGCGACTTCCACGGTCCTGCCCTTCGTCTGTTCATTATGCGCCAGTTCGAAAAGTTTGGCGACGGTAGCAACGGCATAGCCGGACCGGCTCATCATCGCAAGCGTTCTATCCTGCGTTGTCGTCACGCGTTCCTTAAGCCATTCAGGAGATTCGGCGTGGCACTGCGTGCAGGCGCGCATATCGTCCTTAAGCGGACTCATGATATTATGGTCCGATATCTTGTTAGCTCCGACCTTTTTATAAGGCATGTGGCAGTCGGCGCAAGCCGCTCCAGCTTTGAAATGAACGCTATTTCTGGTGAAAAGCTCGAATTCCGGGTGCCTTATGAAGCCGACTTTAAATCCCGTGACGGCCTGTTTCCACTCTTCGTACGCCGGGTTGCTCCTTATGTTCTTTATAATGGTTTCGATGGAAATATCTCCCCATTTGCCGCCCTGCCACGGGAAAAACACGTCGGTAGAGTGCATTTCGGCGTCCTTCGCAATGACGTACGTTACATGACATTGCCCGCACGCGACGGATCGCATCTCCTGTCTCGAATTTTCCGTATGACCGATAACTTCGAGCGCTTTTTTCGCGGTCCATTTGCCCGGGCGCAAATTCATCGTTTTATTATCATGGCAATCTATACAGGCGACGCCAAGATCACGATGCTTTTCAGGAATCATATTCACCGCGTCCTTATAAGGCGTTGAAAATATCTTTCCCCCGGTATCTTTCACGAGCTTATCCATATAAGGAGATTTGCATGTAAGGCAGACCCCGCCGGCTTTAACGCGCGACTGATCGATCACCTTCTGGTCTATCATCATATAGTGATGGCCGCGCGGTTCATTGTATTCGCTGCCGAACCCCCAGCCATTAAAAAGAAGCGCCATATATGGAAATTCACTGATTTTATCATAAATCACGCCGTCGACGTCATATCCTTTTTTATATTTGCTTTTAGCCTGGCGCATCTCTTTGGTCTTTGTCCAGGAGTCATATTCGAGAGGAAAATTCCGACCCCATTCCGCCGGCTCGTATTCGTCATCAGCGATGGCGCTCACTTTTACCGGTTCCGGCTTCGGCGGCGTCATTTGAAAAACAACGAGCGCGACGGTCAGGCAGAGCGCGACGCAAATAACTGCGGCATAAAAAAATATTTTTTGCATTTCAATTTTCTCCCTTTTTATTCTTCATTGATTTTATTCGTGCCGGAAATATATTCGATATTTATGTTATTCTGTTTTTACGGTTTCCAAACCGTTCATCCGCCGGCTTAAAATGTCCCGCTCGTCTTATGGGCCATTGACCGGTGGCATTCCCAGCAATTATGCGAAGTATTATCTATCCTCGAAACGAGTTGCTCATGACATCTTATGCAGTTTTGCTGCGTGACTTTTTTCGCGTGCGCGGTGAGTTTTGAATTATCGGAAAAAGATCCGCTGAAAAAAAGCGCGACGTCCTTAACTCCGTCGATACTTTTCCAGAGAAAGTGATTGGCTATGTTATCATTCGGAAGGTGGCAATCCACGCATTTTTTGCTTCTGTGAGCGCCATTATGCGCCCATGTTTCATAATGGGTTTCATGCAGATGGCATTTAGCGCAAAATTCCGGAGATTCAGTGAGAAGTATCATATGCGGCGGACCAAAAAGAGCGTAAACGGCCGAAGATACAAAAATCAAGCCAATCACCGCAAGCAATATGATATGCCCGCGATAAGCGGCAAGAAACGCCTTCAAATACTGCATAACTCACTCCCGTACTATCTCTTGAACCAATTAAAAAATGTTTTCAAGTTTACTATAAATTATACCACAAGATCAATAAATTTAAAATTGACTTAAGTCAATTAATTTAAACCGGCGCCGTTTTATTCGCCTGACATTTTTATGTTGAAATTCAAACCGTTATTCTGATATAATCTTATAAAATTAAAAATGAGAGGCCATCGTTAATGAGCGAGAACAACATGGAATTTAATTTCGAACCCGACCCGCAAAAACGTATTGCAGAACTTACCGAACTTATAAATCGTTGCGATCATGCTTATTATATACTTCATCAGCCGCTTATTCCGGATTTCGAATACGATAAAAAACTGAAGGAACTGGAAGAGCTCGAAGGAATATACCCGAATTTAAAAAGAAACGATTCGCCGACCGGTCACGTAGCTGGCGGAACGCAGAAGCTTTTCAAAGAAGTAAGGCATGAGGTTCCGATGCTCTCTCTCTCCAATTCTTACAACATAGGCGATCTTTATGATTTCGAAACGCGCGTCATGAAAGATCTCTCCATAACCGACCCGAAAGACGTCGAATATTGCGTCGAACTTAAATTTGACGGTCTTTCGATGTCGCTTATATATGAAAAAGGTATGCTCATAAAAGCCGCGACGCGCGGCGACGGCAAAATCGGCGAAGATGTGACGCAAAACGTGATTACTATAAAAACCATACCTCTCAAGCTGGCTGAAAGTATTGACATAACCGTTCGCGGAGAAGTTTATATGCCTCATAAAGTTTTCGCCGAATTGAATGAAACCCGTGAAACTATGGGCGAAGCCGTTTTTGCCAATCCAAGAAACGCCGCGGCCGGTTCGATCAGACAGCTCGACCCAAAAATAACCGGATCGAGAAAACTTGATATTTTTCTATATAATGTGGCATCAACGCCTAAAATTTATAATAAGTCCGGCGAAGCGCGCCCGGAAATTTTTTCAAAACATTCCGAAAGCCTTAAATTTATAGAAGCTCTGGGATTTCCCGTATGCGAGCACTGTGCCGTCATCCGCGGCATGGAAGATGTTATTAAACATATAAACGAGTGGGATGAAAAACGCCATAAACTCTCATACGACACCGATGGCATGGTAATAAAGGTCAATAATTTAGGGTTCTATGAGCGCCTGGGTTTCACCGCAAAATCGCCAAAATTCGCCGTAGCCTACAAATTTGCCCCGGAACGCGCCGAAACCGTCATCGAAAGCATCGACATACAGGTCGGAAAAATGGGAACTCTCACGCCGGTCGCTAATTTAAAGCCCGTTTCGCTTTCAGGAACTAAAATAGCGAGAGCGTCGCTTCATAACGCGGACGAGATAGCCGCAAAGGACATACGGGTCGGCGACCACGTAATAATAGAAAAAGCGGGCGAAATAATTCCACAGGTAGTAGAGGTCGTTATGGCGAAGCGGCAACCCGATTCGCTTCCATTTAAAATGCCTGAAAAATGCCCCGTATGCGGTTCGGATGCCGTAAAAAACGAAGGTGAAGCGGCGCTTAAATGCGTATCCATATCCTGTAAAGCGCAATTGATCAGAAAAATAAGTTTTTTTGTTTCAAAGCATGCTCTCGACATAGAAGGATTTGGCGAAAAAATAGTCGAAACCGTAGTTTCTCAGGGAGCGGCGGAAGATATGGCCGATATTTTAAGAATGACACCGGAAGATTTTTTAAAGCTTCCAAGATTTGCCGAAAAATCGGCCGCGAAGCTTGCCGCTGAAATAGCCGCAAAGAAAAAAACTTCTCTTGCCCGCTTCATTACGGCGCTTCAGATACCATTTGTAGGAGAAACGACCGCCGGCGCTCTGGCGAGTCATTTTAAAAATTTCGAAAAGTTTAAATCGGCGACATCTGAAGATTATCTTCTCGTCAATGAGGTCGGCGAAAAAATAGCCGCATCCATATGCAGATTTTTTGATAACGAGATAAACCTTAAAACGATCAAAAAAATGTTCGATAATGGCCTTGAAATAATAGCCGCCGAAAATGTCACGGCCGTTTCAGAAAAACTTTCCGGAAAAACCTTCGTCATCACAGGAACGCTTCCTGTCGGGCGCGACGAAGCGGAAAAATTGATCGAAGCCAACGGCGGACATAGTTCATCGTCCATTTCAAAAAAAACTTCTTATCTTCTTTGCGGCGAAAACGCCGGTTCTAAACTTGACAAGGCAGAAAAACTCGGCGTGCCTGTCATAAATTTCGAAAAATTACTGGAACTTATCGCTTGAGCGTCATAATACATTAAAACTTTTACAAACTTTACAAAACATTACAGAAGCTTGACACAAAAATCCCCCCTGATTGACGATAACTAAGTTATAAGGGCGACACGTTTTTAAATTCATATCAGAAAAAAGGGGTTGATATTTATGACAAGCTCAATCAGTGGCAATAGTTTTAATACTACGTCCATGAACGAGATGCGGGAAAAAATGTTCAAAAAAATGGACGCTAATGGCGACGGTAAAGTCGACAAAAGCGAAATGAAGGCCTTTCAAACCGAAGAACAAAAGACCACCGGAAGGACAGGACCGGACGTCGACAAGATATTCGAAGAGGTCGATACCGACCAGGACGGAGCTATAAGCGAAGCCGAGGACCAGGCGCAATTTGAAAAAATGAAAGAAGCGATGAAGAATGGACCGCGTGGCGCAGGCGGCCCTCCTCCCGGCCCGCCGCCTTCACAGTCCGCAGACAGCGCATCTGAAACAGAAGACAGCGAAACTTCGACAGCAAAAAAACTGCTTGAAATGCTCAAAGAACTTGAAAAATCACTGACAGCAAAAACTGACGCCACGACCGGCACCGCCAGTACAACCAACGCGGACGGAGCAACTAGTACGGATAGCACGGACTCGACGACAAAAACTCTTCTGGACATGATCGACAAGCTTGAAGCGTCCCTTGCGTCAAAAACTGAAAAGTCCGCCGCCAAAACAACCGAAAGCGGCACATCTGCTGAAAGCGATACATCAAAAGATTTGAATTATATTATAAAATCAGCAATAAGCGCTTATATGCAGAACAATTCAATTGATTCAAAAAGTTTCTCGGGCACCATTAATATTCAGATCAGTTCAACTTACGCATAAAAATTCATTAAAAACAAGGTTCAATTCGAACGAAAAAAAGAGGCCGCCTGATTTAAAGGCGTCCTCTTTTTTGACGCGCCGGCATCATCAAGCCGGACCGATATGATTCTTTAAGCTTTTTCGGTCAGCGGAAACTGCAATATTACCACTAAACCGCCTGTTTTGGAATTAGACGCCGTAACCTTACCATGATGAAGTATTACCGCCCTGTCCGTTATGGCAAGGCCGAGCCCGCTCCCGCCCGTCTGCCTGTCACGGGCGTCGGATACCCTGTAAAAGGGCCGGAACAAATGAGCCAGATCGGCTTCCGGAGCTCCGGGGCCTTTGTCCTTAACGGTTATTTCCGCAAACATGTTCTGATATTCAGTCTTTTGCACAAGACTTATTTCAACCGAAGTATTTTCGGCCGTATATTTTATGGCGTTTCGCACGACATTTTCAATCGCCCTTCTAAGCAGTTCCTCATTTCCATTCATTATGCATTCCTCACACACAAGAAGTTTGGCGTTGCGCTTATGTCCCTGCGCTTCAAAGTCCGCGTCAGCGGCAATTTCTTTTACCAGCCTGTCGAGCGCGACCGGAGCCATCCTGATGCCTTCTATGCCGCTTTCAAAACGGGTTAAATCCAGCACCTGTCCAATGAGATTATTCAGAGTTTCCGCTTCCTGCGATATCCGATCCAGAGACCTTTCGGCTCCGGCTCCAGCGGACCGGCGGGAAAGTTCAAGAGCGACGTTAAGCCTGGCAAGGGGCGAACGCAGCTCATGTGAAATATCGCCCAGCAGTTCTTTTTGAAGCGTCATAAGCGACTCTATGCGTTCAGCCATCAGATCAAATGCTTCAGCGAGTTCGGATAATTCGTCTTTCCTGGCGCCGACGGATTTTCCAATTCTCACGTTCAGTTCACCCGCGGCGAATTTTTTTGTCGCTTCCCTTAAAACGAAAACCGGATAAGTTATATAGCGCGCAAACCCATAGCAAACTATGCCGGAAGTTAAGAGAATTAAAATAATATGCATAAGCGTAAGCCCGGGATTTACCGGCGGGGGAGGTCCCATATTTTTACGGAAAGCTTCGCTTATCAAAATATATTGTTTGCCGTCCACGCCATTTACCGGAATCGCCATACAATCCATTTCCCGTTCAAAGATGGCTTCCACCATTCCGCTGCGCGCGGCTTTTACAGAAAGCCCCAGCGCCCTTTCGGAAATCGGCCGGTTTTCTATTTCACGATTAGCGTTATCCAGCAGGTAAGTATCTAACCCGTTTGATTTTTTTAAATCCGCGACCGCTCTTGCAATTCCCGCATGATCGCCGTGCGAATAAAGGTCGACTAACGTTTTAGCGTATATCGAAAGCACGCTTGCATGCATATCATGCCTGAATCTGTCGAACGGTCCGGAATCCGTAAGCCTGTCGAAACTTAATTGCGTTAATAAGATAACGGCCGTAGCGACCCAGAACCAGAGATATATTTTTACGAAGAGGCTTCTTTTAAACATAAAAATTGCTCTACTTTCGTTATACGGCGTCCTTAACATTTTCCGAAACACACGTATAAAGATAACCGACGCTTCTGATAGTTTTGATGCGCTCGATGCCATTTTCATTATTTCCGAGTTTTTTTCTGAGCTTGCTTACATGAACGTCAACGCTGCGATCATATGGAGAAAGCTCGCGTCCAAGAGCGTTTTTAAAAAGCTCTTCGCGTGAAACGAGCTTTCCTGCGTTTTTCAACAGGTTTTCCAGAAGGCTGAATTCAACCGAAGTTAATTCAACGCGTTCGCCCGCGCAAATGACTATGCGCGTTGAAATATCCATCTCGACGTCGCCAACTATAATTTTGGAAACATTCGCTGGCTTCATGGCATTCGCGCGCTCAGTCTTAGTTCTTCTAAGGATGGCGCGTATGCGGGCTATCAATTCACGCGGATTGAAAGGTTTTGCCAGATAATCATCCGCGCCCATTTCCAGCCCGACGATCCGGTCAACGTCATTGCCGCGCGCGGTAAGCATTATTACGGGTGTTTTAATTGAGTTGCCGCGCAGGGACCTTAAAACTTCAAAGCCGCTCATTTCTGGAAGCATAACGTCAAGTATTATAAGATCATATTTGTCCGAGCATGCTTTTTGTGCGCCGGAATAGCCGTCATTAATGAATTCTATTTGAAACCCTTCGGTCACCAGATATTCTTCAAGCAACTCGCAAAGTTTTATGTCGTCATCTATTACAAGTATCTGTTCCATCGCGTTTTTCCTTTCCAGCCAAAATTTCGGCATATATTATAATTTATTATATCATATAGTTCGACATTTTAAAAGGATGATACACGCTGGCAACCCGACATTTACAATTCTTTACAAAAAAGACCCCCGCCTTGACAAAAGCCATATTGTTTCGTATAATTGAAGAAATAACGTTTTAATTGATTCTTTTTCGTGAAATATTTTTCATTTCACTACTCGGACGTGTATTTTTGGATATTTTAAAAGGACGGTGAGTTCAGGTAAAGCAAACGCGTTAAAAAAACGCTTTGCTGTTTATGCTCAATTTGTTTAAAATGGAGGGAATGACTATGAATATGTTTAATTTAGTAAGAAACAAAAAAATCACACGCATCTCAGTACTCGGCCTTTGCGCTTTCTTTATGGCTTCCTACATCCTGATTTTCAACATGGAAACGCAGGCATTCGCTCAAAACAACACTATAACGTCCAACAACCCCACTTATAACTCCCTGACCAACGGTAACGGAATAACGGGTATATTCAGTGGAATTTTCAACGGTACCGGCGCTACTAATTCCAACTATACTTATAACACGAACAACTATTCAAATACCGTCAGCACGGCTTCAACCGGCCTTGTCGGCTCAATCGGAAACGTTCTGGGCTTCGGCGCGCGCATGATCATAGGCGCGGCTAAAGTCGCTATCCAGCTCCCGGTTCTCGCATTAAAAGCTACGGTCTATCTCGCCGCTAAAGCAGTTACAGGAACCGTCAATCTTTTGGGCGCTGGCATCGGCGCTCTCAAGTCGATAGTTACCGGCACGAGCACCGGCGTCAATACGCTCAATTACCAGGTCGGGACCCTTTCCAACATGACAAGCGTATTAGGAACAACCAACACAAACTATCAGACCACAAATAATACGCTCACCGGATACAATAATAATCTGTTCAATTCCAACCTCAACAATACGCTCACATACGCAAATACCCTTCAGCAGAACGTCACCACCAGTCAGGGTATCGTAAACAACATCCAGACGGGCGCCCAAAAAGCGATGACCAATTTTTCGATCAACAACAAACTTTTAGGACTAAACGTCATAGAACTCACCGTAAAACTTGCGCGTGGAACGGCTTCTCTCCTTTCAGGAGCTGCCTCGCAGACTACGCTGGCTCTCACTCAAACGATCAATAGTATCGAGATCACAAAAGCCAACCTTCGCGCAATTAAAAAACTCAACAAACAGGGCGTCATAAATCCTTATCTCTATCAACAATACCTCAATCAATCGCAGCAGGTTCTTAACAACTCAACGAACACTCTTACCAGCGCCAATACAGCCGTAGATAACTCTTACTTCAACACCCTCACGAACATCAACAGCACCAGAAGTTATCTTATTCAGAACGGAACCGCTATAACGAATCAGATGAACGTTCTCGGCACAAGCAACACCACCTACAACCAGCAGGACGCCACCAGCGCATACAACCAATATAACAATACAAACGCTACCCTTTACAATAACAACACGGCGAAACCGGTATCCTCAGTCGGCGCAACTCCGAGCACGCCCACGAACATCAGTTTCAACCAGGATAACGCAAGCGAACGCATTGTATCGTCTTCAGCCGCGCTTGGCGGAAACGAAAATGCCGAAGTCAAAAAAGCTCAGGAAAAATACACCGCCGCGTACGATAAATACATAAAGGCGTTAAATTCATCGGCTGACGCGAAATCCGAAGATATCAATTCCGCTCTCGAAGAATATAAAAACGCTTACGGCGAATACCAGAAACTTGCCGAATCAGCCTCAAAATAAAAACAAAAGAACCTTTTAACAATAAAATAAATTTCAAAGGGCTGGCTTTAAATGGTCCGCCCTTTTTTATTTGCGTTTTCTTTTTCCTTTTTTGTTTTAGATATTTATATTTTTCACTTTTTTTATAATTTCATAGTGGACTTTATATTTACGGTATGTTAAAATATATATGCGATAAAAATATAAATCAAGTTTAATGACAATCTACGGTTCATCCGAATTCATGTACCCGGAGCACTTTTAAAAATCCGGACGTTTTTTCAAAAAAACATTATTATAAAATATAACGAAAGAAGGAAACATCAATGAAAACTGGTTTTTCAAGACGGTTAACTCACGGATTTCTCGCTTGCTTTTTAATGGTTTCAATTTTATCTTTTTCGCTTTTCACGACGGCTGCCGCCGAGACTGGCGCCGTGCTTTTCGATAATTCACATCTGGAAAGCATTGGAAACGCCAACTGGACCATTACGGGCGGATTTTCAGACTTCGCCGAAACGATAAAGGGAATGGGCTATAAGGTCGAAGAATTCAAGACCGGCGTTATAACGGCCGAACTTCTTAAAAAATACGATGTTTTCATAATACCGGAACCCAACGTTAAATTTTCCGACCTGGAAGAAGCCGCGATAATCGAATACGTCAAAAACGGCGGATCGCTTTATCTCGTCGCCGATCACATGGGCGCCGACAGAAATAACGACGGTTGGGACGCGGTTAAAATATTCAACAATTTCAGCCAGCCGCTCGGATTTAAATTCGCTGAAAAGTGGATCAAAAAAGAAATGCCCATAAGAGGAAAATTCGAACAGACCGACATCACCAAAAACGTTAAATTCTGCGGCACCTGGGGTGGAACGACCGTAGATATCCTCGATCCGGCTATCGCCCGCGGCCACATATTCGTCTCCGAAGCGAACGGTTCGGGAGCGTATATCGCAACGAGCGAATATCAGAAAGGCCGCGTAGTGGCTTTCGGCGACAGTTCTCCTTTCGACGACGGTTCGGGCGATAAAGGCGCGGTCGATCTTACCGACGGCTATAACCTCTTAGAAGCGGACCATCGCCAGCTCGCCGTCAACACGATGTGCTATCTCCTTCATAAGGACCCGAAAGACTATCCCGTTAAAATAAAATTTTATTTCGAAGGCGGAAAACTCAACTGCAAGGAAAATGAAGCCAAGGAATTCCCGATAGTCATTATGAATCAGTCATCCGGGGAACTTACGGGCATAACCCTGGATTTCTATAGAAATCGTCCGTTCGATGAAAAAATGAAATTTCATACGATGGCCGTTGATCGTATCGCAGCGGGCGAAAAAGTTAAGATATCCCTTCCGTTCAAGCAGGAAAACCGCATGATGTTCACGCTTTACACGACGATAAAATGCGATTCGGACAGGACCGCCGATATCCAGGGCTTTAATTCAATAATGGTCGGCGTTCCGATGATGGTCTTAATAGACAGCTTCCATGAAAACGACTACGTCAACCGCATAAAAATGCTCAAAAACGCCTTCGAGGAAGAAGGAGTATTTTATACGCGCTCGAAGGTCGGCTTTTCCGATCAGGCGCTCGCGAAGACTGATATAATCGTCATGACCGCTCCCAAAAAAGGCTTCCTTCCGCCGGCGGAAGAGATAACCGCCCTCATGTCGCACCTGAAAAAAGGCAGAAGCATTATGTTTTGCGGCACAGGCCCGGATTCGAATTGGGGAGACAACGCGAATCTGAACGAACTTTTAAAATCGCTCAGCATCCCCGCCTCCTTCACCGCTCATCCCGGCGCCGCATCAAACGGCGGCAAGCCCGTCGAATTTAAACTCAGGGAGAACGGCTTTATAAAGTTAGACGGCATAGACAAGATATACGGCGAAGCCCCTTCGGCAGTTTCCATCGACATGGAAGCCGCTAAAAAACTCGGTCTCAGAGTTGAAACCATAACCACTCTTCCCGGAAGCGAATTGCCGACCGGCGTTATCATAGACGGTTCAAAGGCGACGCTCGGTTTTGAAAAAATCGCGCTCTTCGGCTCCTTTCATATGACCGACCAGTCTTACTCCCAGGACCTTTCATCGCCAACGCATATTTTCAACATGAGGCTTTTGAGGGCGCTGTCTCCGAAACAGCCCGCGTTCTCTTCGCAGGCGCCTTCCGCCCCCGCGGCCGGCTCTGACGCGAAAAGCCAAAGCGCCAACATGTTCGTGCGCGGCATAGCCAAAGCTTATTCCAACGGCATCCTCTATGTTTCAGATTTCGGCGTGACCCGCGAGATCAGGATCAGCCACAATCTTTCGGAAAAAGAGGCGCTTTCAGAATTCGCTAAATTCAAAGGCAAGCTCATAAAGGTCAACATGGGCCTCAATCCGAACGATCCGGCAGCCGAAGGCTTTAAAAGCGTAGAATACAGGAAGTAATTCAAAAGAAAAAAATCACTAAAAAAAGGGACTGTCCAAAAAGATAATTTTTGAAACAGTCCCTTTTTTTATCGGATAGTGTTATTTTTAATTTACCGGGCCGCTATCTTTTTATATTTATATATTTTTCGTGAACGATTCTCTGCGCTATTCTGTTGCCGTTGTCGATCAGCCTCTGTTCATCGACGTTTGCGAGTTTGCCTTTTTCAACGACTATATTTCCATTTATTATGTTATAATTGACGCGGTGATCGAATCCGGCGAAAAGCAGCGAGGAAAGCGGATCGTGAAGCGCGCCTACAAAGCCGAGCGAATTAAGGTCGTACATTATAACATCAGCCGCAAGACCTTCCTTGATCTCGCCGCTGTTTTCGAAACCCAGAACTTTGTTGCCGCCCCTGGACGCCATTTTAAAAACGTCGAATGCCGGCATTTGATCGACGCCGGAACCAACCCTGTGAACCAGAAGCGCCATTCGAAGCTCGCCCAGCATATCCGACGTGTCGTTGGAAGCCGAACCGTCAACCGCTATACCCACCGGCACGTTGTGCTTGAGCATTTTCGGGATCGGAGCTATGCCTGAACCGAGGCGCAGATTCGACGACGGACAGTGCGCGACGCCCGTCCCGGTCTTTCCCATGCGCTCGATCTCAGCGTCGTTGACGTATACCGAATGAGCAAACCAGACGTCGGGCCCGAGCCAGCCGACCGATTCCATGAAATCGATTGGGCGCATCTTGTAAACGTTAAGGCAATAATCGTCCTCATCCTTGGTCTCGCAAAGATGCGTGTGCATTTTCACTTTTTTCGCTCGGGCGAATCTGGAGGTCTGTTCCAGAAGTTTCGGCGTAACGGAAAAAGGCGAACAGGGCGCCAGAGCGACCTTTCTCATTGAAAATTTGGAAGTGTCGTGGAATTTATTGATGACTCTCTCGCAATCAGCCATGATCTCGTCTTCGGTCTGAACGACGCTGTCGGGCGGAAGGCCGCCGTCTTTTTTTGAGCGCGACATCGAGCCTCGGGTCGCATGAAAGCGCATTCCCAATTCGGCAGCGGCTTTAAATTGAACGTCTATAAAGTTTTCGCCGCCCTTCGGAAAAACATAATGATGGTCGGTCGTGGCGGTGCATCCGGTAAGCGCGAGTTCACCCATGGCCGCAAGCGTGCTGTAGTAAACCCATTCCTCGTCAAGAAGCGCCCATATATCGTAGAGATCCACGAGCCAGTCGAAAAGCTTCTCATCCTGCATCTTGGGAATATTTCTGGTGAATATCTGATAAAAATGGTGATGAGTGTTGACGAATCCTGGAAGCACGAGGTTGTTCCGCCCATCGATGATCTTTTCGATGCCATTTTCGGAAACAAACTTCGCGATATCCATCTCGCCGTTTTTCAATATTTTTTTAATACGGCCGTCCTCGATATATAACGACGCGTCCCTTAAGACCGTATTCGAATCATCTAAAAGAGCAAGAGCGTATGCGTTTTTGATCAGTATCTTTCCCATTTAAAAACCACGTCCTCTCAAGTTTTTTATTTCGCTGATTTAGTTTTCTGGCTTTCCGGTATCTTTTCAGCCGCGGGTTTTTCAACAGGCGTCGCCGCCTGTTTTCCCCCGTCTTTGAATCTTTTATTTATAAGCTCGATCTTCCAGCCGGCAACGCGGCCCGATATTCCGTCAGGATCAAGCTCCTGAGCCCGTTTATATTCGGATATGCTCTCATCGTATTTTTTCATTTTAAAGAGCAGATCGCCATAGTTTCTATGAATAGCGGCATTCTTATCTTCCAGAACGAGCGCTTTTTTATAATATTCGGCGGCGTCATCGCACTTTCCCCATTCGGCAAGACACTTGGCCAGATTATTCATGGCAATCGAATATCCCGAATCTATTTCAAGGGCTTTTCTGAAACAATAAACGGCCTGGGTATCCATCATTTTTTCATCGTATAAAACGCCAAGGTTGTTATAAGCCTTTACATTGGTCGCATCAAGTTCCAGAGCGTTTACATAACAGGCCATCCGCGTTATCTTATCTTCCATCGTTTCGCCTTTTTCAAACCACTCCAAAGCTTTAAGCTGGCCAATGCTGCCCAGATCCGATCGCCTCTGCTTCAAAAGGTCGTCAATTTTTTCGGAATTCGACTTCGACCTGTAGGCGACGTTTTTCAGATCAGCGCCGCAGGAAGGGCAGAAATTCATCTCCAAATTTATAGCGCCTTCAATTTTTGGCAGCTTCGTCGAACACTTCGGGCATTGCTTATACTGATCGGCCGCCAAGGCACTTGAAAATAAAGCGAGCGCAGAGAATAAACAGAGGAAAAAAATATTGATTTTTTTTAAAAACATCCTGACCAGACTCTCCTATCAAAGTAATTTATTTTTACAATAGTTGCAGCGCGCATCGGAAGTAATGTTGAAAACGGTAAGTTCAGAACCGCAGGAAGGGCAACGCATATCATCCTGGTATCTTTTCTTTACCTTTTCCCAGGTTTTCTTAAAACGCCAATAATAATACGAGCGATATTTTTCGTCAAACCACGCCCTTATCGAAGCGAAAAAACCCAATCTGTTCGACGGGCGCCTGGAAGAATACTCGAAATCGCCGCCGCGCATGTCCGAATACGTGTTTATATGGTCATAATAGGTCCGGCTACCGCCTCTATTGCCGTTTTTGTACATCTTATAAAACTGATACATAATAAATATAAGCAAAAAAACGCCGAGGCCGTGTTTGGAAAGCGCGAATGCGAGAATAGAATTGAAAAGCCCAAAAAGCATCCAAAGTACTAATAATGTAATTAAAAGGTTTATTATATTCGGGTTCATATTTATTCAAGCCATTATATCAAAATTTAATTAAAAAGTAAATTAACATTAAAAAGGCCGGTTTTCAAGACCGGCCTTAGAATAAAGCTTGCGATAAAATAAAAACTTTAAATGTTTCTAAAAGAAAATTACTTTATTTTATCGTTGAATATTTCCATTTTGTATTTATTTTTAAGTTCCTCGAAATACTTATCGAAGGTCTGCTTGCGCAGGTCGTTTTTAAGCTTGCCTTCAAGCTTGTCCGCTACTTCAGCGTATTCAAGCTGCTTCCCGGCTTTCTTTTCGGTGACTTTAACGATATGATAACCGAACTGCGTCTTTATAATCGGGCTTAATTTGCCGATCTCGCCCGTAAAAGCATAGTCCTCGAATTCTTTTACCATCTGGCCGCGGCCGAATAATCCAAGATCGCCGCCCTGAGCCTTAGAAGGACATATAGATTCGGCTTTCGCTATTTCCTCGAAATTTTTGCCATCTTTTTCCTTGAGGCGTTTTTCGATATCCTTGGCCTGGGTTTCTTCCTTTACGAGTATATGAGAAGCCTTGACCTGTTCGTCCTGCTTGAATTCGGCTTTATGTTCCTCGAAATATTTTTTCTTGTCGTCTTCTTTTACCGATATGTTCGCGAGCAATTCGTATTCGATGAAGAATCTTTTCATTTGGGTCGAGCTGACGCGCGCCAGCTCTTCTTTGATCTTCGGATTTTTATCCACGGTGTATCCGTTCGCGATCGCGTTTTTTATAAGCACGTTGGCCTTTAAGACATTAGACACCACGTCGTAGCATACCTGCGGGTTTTTTATATCGACCGGCGGTTTCCCCGGGCTTAAAAGCTCGTCGAGCTTGAGCGTCTTGTATATGTCGCCTAAAGTCAATTCGGAGTCCTTCATCTTGAAGATCGCCATTGAAAGCTCTTTCGAATCAAGATTGAAAAGATTCTGCATTTTAGCGAGAGCCGCTTCGTCGGTCTTTAATTCGTATTCTTTCGAGAGCTGTTTGAACATTCCATCGAAATAAGCTTCAGTCTTGTCGTTTTTAAGTTTCTCAACGATATTTTGCTTTACCTGTTCATATTGAGCGTTCTGGAACAGCTCCTTGTTTTTGTCAAAAAACGCCTTTATGTCGGCTTCCGCGGGTTCGGGAATTCCCTTTTTGACTTCATCGTTAACAAAAAAGTGCAAAGTAAGGCGTTTTTCGAATTCCTTCGTGACTTCCTTCATCTTGTCGCTTTCGGAATAATTCTTTTCTTTCATGGCCAGCTCAAGCATCTTATCGGTCAGAAGCTTTTCGACCATTTTTATTTTGTCTTCTTTTTTTATCTGGCTCTTGGGAACGTATGGCGGAAGTTCGTCAAGCTTCGAGAGAAGTTCCTTCATTTTGACCTCTTCGCTGCCGAGTTTCGCGATAACCTCCTCCGGGTTTACTATTACGGCTTCGGCCGTATCGCCGGCTTTTTTCTCCGCCGCGCCGCCGAAGTTGAAATTCATTTTTTCGAGATCGACCTTATCCGGCGTTTTGACGTCTTTAGAAGTGGAAACCTCGCCGGTCTGAGCGTTAGCCGCTATAGGGCAGAACGCGGCGACAGACGAAAGTACCAGCGCCATGGCCACAAGCATATAATTTTTCATAAAAACTCCTTATTTTTTTAATTTATGCGATTATATGATTAATAACATGATTTGTCAAGAATATTTTAACTGAAATACGCGTTCCGCATTTCTAAATATATCACGTCATAATATAACGTTATTTTAAAAATCCGATTCACGCGGTTAGCCCATATTCATTTTCAGCGCGGCCCGTGTAAAAAAGCAAAATGGGCCCCGGAACGGGCCCACGTATCGATAAAAAATTTATTTCAAAACACGAGACGGTCTTTATTTTTTGGTTTCAACCTCTAAAGTCGCCGGGGCAGGGGTTTGAGGCGCCTGCGGCTGGCATACTTCGAACTTAGATATTAAAATGCCTTTTTTGTCTTCTTTTTTTATTATCTTTCCCACAAATCTGAAAGTGCGTTTTTCAAATTCAGGCGTGGATATTATTTGCTCGGTGATAGACTTCGGACCGATGATCTTAAAATGTTCCTGCTTTTCATTCACGATCTGGTAGGCCTGGGGCTTTATTTTTTTTTGAGGCTCGTATTTTTGTATCATGCCGGTTATAACGCATTCTTCGCTTAAACCGGAAGGTAATTTTAAATCCTTAACGACGACGGGCGCAGCCTGGTCCTCTGAAGCGACCGATACCGTGGCTGAGGCGAAAATAAATATAACCATAAATATCGATAAAAACTTGAACGCTTTCACATTGGACCTCGCTTTTAATTCTAAAAACAGACGCTATAAAAAACTTAAAAGGGTTGGCCCGCGCCTTTAAGACGCGAACCAACCGCGTTGACAGTTATAGAGTTCGATTATTTTTTTTCTTCTTTAGGAGCTTCAGGAGCCTTGGGAGCTTCGGGAGCCTTAGGAGCTTCAGGAGCTTTTACTTCTTCTTTGGGAGCTTCGGGAGCCTTGGGAGCTTCAGGAGCTTTTACTTCAGCTGCGGGAGCGGCCGCGCCGGCTTCAACGAATGAATCGATCTTTATCGAAGGGAAGAAGTCTTTTTTGTCTTTGTTTTTTGCGTCTACTTCTTTTACGGAAACTTTAAGCGTGAAGGACTTGTTAGCGTAATCAGCTATTTTTTCGATCTCTTTCAATTTTTTTTCGTTTTTATAAACGAAATATTTTACGTTTTTGTCGGTTACGAAAAATATTTTTTCGCCTTTTTTTCCGGCTTCTTTAACGAATTTGCCTGTAAGTTCAACGAGTTCAACGGCTTTTTTGTCTTTCGCTTCTTCTTTTTTCACTTCTTTTGCTTCTTTAGGAGCTTCAGCAGCCGGTTTTGCCGCATCCTGAGCCATGACCGGAACCGCGAAATATACTGTAACCATAAATAAGAATACTACTACTAAAACTTTTTTCATTATGAAACACCTCCTGATTTTTCGCCGTCATAAAACGGCACAAATATCAAAAGCAATATGTGTGCCAATGTTTTTAAATCTATTTTTTTTATTTAAAGTGAATATTAATAAAAGTAGTTGAATTTTATACGCTGTTATAAAGCAAAAAAAATTATAACGGCTATCGGGTAATAAAAATATCGCTTATATGATAAAAAATCCTCAACCGGCTTTCGCGATTTTTCTTACCCTGCTTTTAAACGAATCGATATCCGGATCGTTATGAATTATTTTTTCAAGTTTAAATATCTCGTCCAGGGCCGGACTCGACTTTTTCTCGGATATGTATAGTTCTATAAGATTTTTTCTGGCATCGATAAAATCATTTTTCAATTCAATGGCTTTTATGAGAAGTGAAGCTGAATCGGATTTTTTTTTCAGTTTGTTCAGGACAATTGCAAAATTATTTAAGAATCTGTGGTCCCTTTTAAAATTCTCTAAATTTGGGGCGGCAAAATTTTCAGCGGCAATATATTTTTTCTGGGAGATAAGGCAGGATAACATGTTTACCGCGACATCCGCATCGCCAGGCTCTATTTTAAAAGCATTCGAATAGTTTTCAAAAGCCTGTTCAAATTTATTATTCGAATGAAAAAAACGCCCGGCCTCAAAAAACAGTGAAAATTTCTGCTGAGCGGTTAAAGCTTTCTCCGAGAGATCGAGAATATATTTTTCTTTAAGCGCGAAATCTTTATCCGACGTCAGTTTAACGCGATAAAAAAGCGATTCAAAGCATATCTGCTCTTCCTTGAGTGGCTTTAAAAACAATTCTTCATATTTTTCGGCGGCAAAAGCCTGCTTCAAGTTTCTAAGCAATTTAAATGCGGTTTTATAATAATACGGTTTTTCATTTTTTTCGGGTTTGAATGAAAGAAGCGCGGTTAAAGCCTGTTCATGAGCGTTATTGCTCGAAAATGTTTCGGCCGCTTCCATTATCTTTTGATGAGCTATCGCGATACATTCGGATTCAAGATCTTCCGTTATATCAAGAATATCGGAAATTTTAATAATGAGCTCGTTTTCTTCAGAAGTTATGCGCCCGTCAATAAGCGATTTGAACAATATTTCAGCGTAGAGGCATTTTTTATATTCGCGGCTTTCCGTTTCCAGGTCCGTTACGCCGGAAAACTTCGGCGGATTACTTTTCAACTCTTCGATAACCGCCTTTAAAATTTCCGCGCTTTTTTTTTCGGGTATGTCAAAAACCTCGCGAAACTTCGCAAAAAGTTTTTTTTCGGCCAGGTCTATCTTCTGATCTTCAAGCAGTTTTGAAAACACGAGCCTTAAAAGCCCATATTTATCCAGATGCCCGACTTTCACAAAATTTCCGGCACAAGTTTCGTTTTCCTGCATATTTTACAGCGGCTCCTTTACCCAGTAATTGAACTTGGTCGAAAGGCTTACAAAATAATCGTCTTCTGTATTGAGCTCCTTGAAAAAAGGATCGTAAATAATCTCGGTAAATTTAGGAAAAGCTGGTAAATTAAGCCTGTCCACGCAAACGTTTCCAATTATCTTAAGCGAATTCGCCGAAAGTCCGGTCTGATTCGGGCCGGCTATGAACGAAACAAGGTTCTGCGCCGGATTATAAAACGGATGAAGCGCCATCAGCGATGCGTTTATAACAAGATTGTCGCTCATGATGTTTATGGTTCCCCACGTCGGATAAAGCGTCATTATGGCCACCGGATCGCCGTCGTCTTTTTTTATGTTGGTGCCTATGTAAATGCTTCTCGGAATCGGCGGATTCGCTGAAGTATCGGGCACGACCATGACGACGCCCGCGCCCCTGTAAACTATCGTCGGGCCAATTAAATGAAGATCGCTTTTGATCATGACGTTTCCGTGAAGATTCAAAAGCGTCACGGTATTTCCGCCGGATGTGGCCTTGGATGCGCATTTATCGAAAAATTCCTGCTCGTTTTCATAAATAACGGCAGTTTTCGCTATAATAGAGGGCGATAATTCATCGTAACCTTTTACCGGCTCTATAAGAACCTTTTTCATATCTTCGTGAGGCATATTAAGTGGAAGCAACCTGTTATCCGGGTGCCCCATATTATAAGGCCTGACGACGACTTCGGAATTGTAATTGATCTTTGTGGGACTTGTTTCGACGGCATTGCAGGCGCGATCTCCCATGCCTTTTATAAAAATATTCTCAAGGGCCTTTTTCCCGACGTTAGCCGCCGCATATTTTGAATTGATGTAAAGCATGAACGCCGAGGCATCTTTGGGCACGGCCGAAGCGTTTTCGTATTCCTTGTCCATCGTCGATAATATGGCGGGTACCGCAAAGCGAAAATTTAAAATTTTTTCAGCGGTAGGCGGAGACGCAGTGCTATCCGCTGGAATTTTAATCTCCATCCCGAGAACCGCAAGGTTGGTGTATCTCTGCCAGACGTTGCCCTCGACCACGGTAAATTTGCGGGCATCCTTAACGCCGAAAAGGTCGAGGCCCTTGGCGTCGGTCAGGGCTTTTTTATCGTTAAACGCAAACAGAGTAATGTTATTTTGAGGAGTCGTGGGATTTGAGACCGCTGCGCCGAGCTCGCGCATCGCGCTTATATAATTCATTACGGGCGAACCGAACAGCCAGCTTTCGTTCATCATCGCCGCAAAATCAATCGTCGTCGGCGGAGCCTTTTCAGCCACTACGGAATTGTCCGGATCCGAATTCGAAAGTTTGTACTGATACTTGGAAGTGAATCCGCAATTTTTCTTCCTGAACTGAAATGAGCTCTTTGATAAAATA
The DNA here is from genome assembly GCA_964545075.1 of uncultured bacterium. Taxonomy (GTDB): domain Bacteria; phylum Muiribacteriota; class UBA9980; order UBA9980; family UBA9980; genus DAOPXV01. The sequence goes on along the minus strand of CAZJFS010000065.1, from coordinate 1,714 downwards.
TCTGCCCAGATTGGATTCCAGAGAGCCGCAGTGTTAAGGGTGGGATCATCGGGGTTATATGCCAGGCTCTTGTATATTTTTTCAAGTTCGGGGTCTTCCATCTTGGGGCTGCCGGTCGCGTTAAGACCGCCTCTTATTACATTCGTGGGTCCGGCTCCCGGCCAGACCTCATCCATCATGTCCGAATCCATATCCGAAAGGCTTATGACGATCTTTTTATCGCTATCCATCGGACCGCCAAAAAGTATCTTGCCGTTATCCATTGTATCGACGGGTTTGGCGTTTATCTTTAAATTATGGTCGCCCGGATTGAAACCTTCCCGTGAACCTGGACCGCTTTTATAGTTTTGAGGCGTAAAAGACGGATAACCGATATTATTAAGCGAGCAATATTCGCCCCATGCGTCTTTTACGAAAAGCACGTAATTGTTCAATATAGGATGGCGGGTGTGAACCACCTTGAAATCCTTGCGCGCCCTAAGCCGCGCTCCCGTGCCCATTATCTCGGCCACGCAATTGAACTGGATCGCGCCGCATTTTTCGATATCGCGGAAAGATTCAGGGTTTCCCGCAGAATCATAAAACTTATCGACGCTCTCGAGCGAAACGGTCAGCGTCTTTATTTTTCCTTTGAATTTATCGGCCAGATTGACGACCTCGGTAAGATTGCACAGTTCCTTTGATATTCCGCCCGAACCGGAAACGGTCTTCCGCAAGTTTGAATACCAGAAATTTTTGTCTTTATTGGCGCCCGCCGAATTCATTTCGGTATTGACGTTTAAAATAGCCATCTGGATGGCCGCTTCAGCGAGATTCATAGCGGAATTAACGTGAAACATTTTATACGCCTGTTTTGCGCGCGTCTGAGCGTTATATATGTGCTGAAACGCATAAAACGCCACGAAAAAAAGGACGAGAAGCACCAGCAACAACAGCGACATTCCACGTCTCGAATTATTATAGTTTAGCGCAAATTTCGAACAGGCTTTCATATCTTATCTTAAAACCTCTTTTTGCTCTTCTTTTTTTGATTACTATAATAATATTTTATCACATATACGGTTTAAATTCAATATCAACTATTTTTAGGCGCGCGTTATTTTCCTTGACTACATAAATTAAATTAATTATAATAACCAAACAGTTGAAAATCGAGAAACCGGCTATTCATTTCATTAGATGGTTTCAATGGAGGAAACATGAAAATAAATTACGCCAAATCAAAGCTCTTTATTATCGCCCTTTTATTTTTCTTTCTAGCGCCGCTTTCGTCGCCTGCCTTTTCATATGAGGAACCCTGGTCCCAGATCGAAGCCCGCACCAAACCCATAAAGGCGAAAAGAAAAATAGACTATAAACGCATCAAATCGATCTATAAAAAATACTCGATACCTTTTAAAGTGATCCTGCCGCAGGATTACGAAAGCAATTCATCTAAAAAATACGGCGTGGTCCTTCTTTTATGCGGCGCTTCCGGCGCAAGACGCGGGTCCGGTTCCGAGCCGCTTTATTTTTCGGTATGGTGCAAATGGCCCAGACTGATGGATAATCTTTGCAAGAACGCGCTTGTAAAAAAAGATTTTGAACACATGATAAGCGACGACGAATTGAAGGATTTTAATGCCAAACTCGAAAAAAACGGCTTTGAGGATTTCATCGTCGTCGATATGTGGCATCCATCGTCTTCACGTGACGCCGATTTCGACAAGTTCGT
>CAZJFS010000064.1:0-22365 GCA_964545075.1 uncultured bacterium | reverse complement strand
TTCATACATGCAATGGGGAAGTTCCGTGCTTAAAAGATTCAACGGCATGTTCGCCATCGCCATCTGGGATTCGCGCGAAAAGGAATTATTTTTAGCGCGCGACAGGTTCGGAAAGAAACCGCTTTATTATACTTTTTTAAACGGCGAGGTAACGTTCGCGTCCGAGCTTACGGCGATAATGGCGGACGAAGGAATAAGTAAAACGGCGACCCCTTCGATCCCGGCCTTGAACCACTACCTGGCCATGGGCTACATTCTCTCGCCCCTGACGATTTATAAAGATATCCACAAGCTCGAGCCCGCCACTTTCGCCAGGATAAAAAACGGCGGATTGATCGAGAAAACGAGATACTGGGAATATAAAGATTATTTTTATGAAAAATCACGCCAGAGCGAGAGCGAGATTATTGAAAACCTTGACCATCTCATAAGCCGCGCGGTAAAATCAAGGCTTATAAGCGACGTCCCGGTCGGCGCGTTTTTGAGCGGCGGCCTCGATTCAAGCGGCGTCACGGCTTATACTAAAAAACATATCAATTCCGATCTTCACACTTTCAGCGTCGGGTTCGCAAGCGACAGCTATAACGAATCAGATGACGCACGGATAGTTTCGGAGCACGTCAAAACCATCCATCACGCTATGCTTTTAAAAGACGATCTGAGCGTCACCGCCATAAAAAAATGCATATCGGCTTTCGACGAACCTTTTTCGGACACTTCCCTCATTCCGATGGTGGAGGTCGCATCCCTCGCGTCGAAATACATAACGGTCGTTCTCTCAGGAGACGGCGCGGATGAAATATTCGCCGGATACGAAACCTATAAGGCTGACGCCATCAAAAAAAGGCTGGATATAATTCCCGCTTTTATAAGACGGGTCTGCGCTTTTATTCTGAATAAATTTTCGATCGAAACCAACCGCAAGGTCGGACTCGGTTTTAAGATCCGCCAGTTTTCCAAAGGCATGTCGCGTGACTTTCAATACGCCCATTACTGCTGGCGCGAGCTCCACGGCGAATCCGAAAGGATAGAACTTCTCGGAAAAGAAAACATCGACGAAATAAGGGCATCGGACCCATTCCTGATATTTAAAAGATATTACGACGAAACGGAAGGGCTCGACCCTTTAAGCCGCAATTTATATGTTGACGCTAAAACATGGCTCGCAGACGACATATTAGTAAAAGTCGACCGCGCGACCATGGCTTCTTCAATAGAATCCCGCGCGCCATTTCTCGATTCCGATCTTGTCGAATACGCGGCGTCCATACCGTCACGGTTCAAATTAAACGGTTCATGCGGTAAATATATTTTAAAAAGGGTCCTTGAAAAACATCTTCCAAAATCTACCATTTATAAGAAAAAGGCCGGTTTCAACGCGCCGGTCAACGTCTGGCTTAAAAACAGCGGCGAGAACGAGTTCCGTTTCTTCAACAAATTCGTGATTAAAAACCGGCCGGAATTCGGCGTTTTAAAATCAGGCATATAGGCGCGCCGGATTTCCGGAAAATGAGTTTTCAATTATTTTACGCTAAATTATTTTAGTGACATTTTTTCCGGATAGTGCTATAATAAGGTCAATTTCAGACATTGTGCCGTCACCAGGCGAAAGGGTGTTTTCATGTTATCGGTAGTGATACCAGCGCTTAACGAAGAACAGGCTATAAAAGAAACCATAGAATCCATAAGAGGCCACCTCGATAAAGCGGGGATAACTCACGAAATAATCGTCGTCAACGACGGTTCTTCCGATAAGACCGGTGAAATCGCCGCCTCGGCCGGCGCGGTCGTTTATAGCCATCCGCAGCCCGGCGGATACGGACGTTCGCTTAAAGACGGCATAAAAGTAGCAAAATACGATCTTATAGCCATAACCGACGCCGACGGGACCTATCCTAACGACAGATTGCCCGAACTTTATAACATAGTCGCGACCGACGGTTACGACATGGCGATCGGAGCCCGAACCGGAAGCGAATACCGCGGCACTTTTTTGAAAATGCCGGCAAGACGCGTATTTTTATGGTTAAGCCGCTACGCGACCGGCGAGAACGTGGTCGACATAAACAGCGGCCTGCGCGTTTTCAGAAAAGAAATCCCGCTTAAATACTGGGATACTATCAGTAACGGTTTCAGCTTCACGACGACGATAACGCTCGCGGCTTTTTTGAACGGATACTTCGTCAAATATATAAACATAGAATATTACAAACGCGTCGGCAGTTCTCACATCAGATACTGGCGCGACACTCTCAGAAGCCTTCAGATAATAGTAGAAAATATATTATATTACAACCCGCTTAAAATGTTCCTGCTCATCGTCAACTTTTTGATAGGCATATCGTTACTGGCGTTTATAATAATGTTTGCATCGGATAATAATAAACTTTCTACGTTCATGGCATTTCTGTCAGCCTTCAGTTTTGTCGGTTCCTTTATCGTCGCGGCCATCGGCATGGGCGCCGATCTATGCCGTATGACGGCTAAAAACGTTTCTAAGCCGCCGGAACAAAAATAATTAACATAGTTATCCGGCAGTGTGTTTTCATCATCATCCAATCATATTTTTTTGTTTTTTTCATAAATCATTGACTTTTATTTTATTTTTTTTTATAATTAACTGACGATTTGAAAAAAGTATTTTCAAGCGTCAAAATATTTCAGTATATTAACGTATAAAAGTATCCTTAGTGTTCCCGTACCCTGGTATCAAAATTTAATAAGTAGTGAGGTATTTTAGTATGAAGAAGTTCACTTCGGTTCTGGTTACCATTTTAATTGTTCTCCTTCTGGCCACCGCCGCCAACTCTGCCCCCACCAAAACTTTTAACTTCGTAAAATTCAACGGCGAAAACGAAAACAGATTCGGCGTCACGTACGACGCAAATGAAAACGTTTCCAGCATTTCGGCAAACGATCCTGGCTTGTTTTCCGTACGGGCAACCAAATCCAAATTCAGCGCCAAAAAAACGGCCTTGGATTTTCTCACGAAAAATGCCGGCCTTTTTAATATATCTAATGCCGGCGAACTTAAAGTCGTAAGCGAAACCAAATCAGAAAATATTACCCACGTCCTTTTCGCCCACTATTTAAATGAAAAAATAGTTCTGGAATCTGAAATTTCAGTTCACATAAATAACGCCGGCCAGGTAGTAATGGTCAATAACAGCGTAATTCCGCTTTCCGTTAACAGATCCATCGCTCCTTCGTCGTTAAGCGCCGTTCAGGCACTTGATATCGCTAAGAAACACGTCAATTGCGTTTCAGAAAGAGCTAAACCGGTCGTATCGGAAGTTATCTCGGCCAAAACCAAAGTAGCCGTCAACGCTTACAAAGTAGAAATCCCTTCCAAAAACCCTCTCGGCGATTTCGTATGCATAATCAACGCCGATAACGGAACCGTAATAGACAGCATGGACATTATGAACCACGCAAAACCCTCGGCATCCGTTGAAAAAACCAAAAACGGTTCGGTTTATGTAACAAATCCCCTCAAATGCAAGATAACCAAGGAAGAGCTTTTAAATCTTAACGCCGGCTCAAAAGGCCTTGCGGGAAAATGGGCCGAAATAATTAACGAAGATTCGGAACCCGCGGCCGCCGACGCTTCCGGAAATTATATATTCGAAGCCGATAACACCCATTTCGACGAAGTCAACGCATATTACCATACCAACAAGATCCACGACTTCTTTAAAAACTTTGGTTTTACGGGCCTTGACCGCGCCATGGAAGTCACAGTCCACTACGGCGACAACTATGATAACGCTTTCTTCTCGCCCATGAGCGGCTCGATCTCCCTCGGCGACGGCAAACAATTGAACGATCTTTCAAAAGAAGAAAGCGTCATTTACCACGAATACACTCACGCTGTTACGAATGCCATGGTCCAGATGCCTTATAAAGCAGAATCAGGCGCTATGAACGAAGGCTTTTCGGACTACTTCGCCTGCACGGTAACGGACGACCCCGAAGTCGGCGAATGGGCAATGGCCAAGCTGAACAGGCCTTACATCAGAACGCTCGTAAATAAAACTCATTATCCTGAAGACATACAAAATGAAGTTCACGCCGACAGCAACATATACGGCGGCGCTCTTTGGGATCTCAGAAAAGAATTAGGCCAGTCCACATCCGATAAGTTAATACATTTCTCAAGAAATTACCTTAAAGGCAAGAGCAACCCTAAATTCACGGATGGCATAAACGCTTTAATATCAGCGGATAAAGAATACTTCCGCGGCATAAACGCATCCAAAATAAAAGCCGTATTCGAAGCGCGCGGTATAAAATTACAGTCCTCCCCTACGGCATCGGAACTTAAAGCGCAGCTTAAATATGAAGCTATGAAAGGAAACAAGGACTCGGAACAGCTGCTTTCCGATATCGAAAGCAACGACGGCGAATAATTTCTTAAATGACAAATAAATAAATATAATAAGATGGCCCTGGCAATCGGGGCCATCTTTATTTTAACTCTAAAAGAACTATAAAATTATCTGAATGGTCACAATCGAAAAACCGGATACGTTTTTTTCGAGCTTTCAGTAAAATCGCAAAATAATTAAACGTCAAAAGGCCGCTGCAATCGCGACGGTCTTTTTTAAAACCGCTGTTTTTAAGAGTTTTTATTTAAAATCAAAAAGTTGTTTTAAATAAAAAAAAATGGAACAAAAAGCAAATTTAAGAGTATAACAATCCATAAAAAATCACAACCGGCCACTTTAATAAAACCGCTGTTTGAAAATATCTTCAAGGAAAATTAAAAAGTTTTAAAAAAAATAGTAAAAGTTGAAACAAAAAGTAAATTTTATAGTATAATTAAATCATAAAAAATTTGAACCCCCAAAGGAGGAGTTTTATAATGAAGACTAACAGATCAGTTCTTGCAATGGTAATGGTTGTTTTTATTTGTTTTTTCTCTTTTAATACCGCAATCGCCGGCAGCGAAGCCGATAATTTTTTAAAGTCCGAAGCTCTCCACGGCCTTACAGCGGTCAATGATGACGAACCTTTCGCTTCCGCTAAAGATGATAACGACATGACGGGTATCGCCGCTGACGTTCCCAGCTCATCGGTCGACACCGAAGATAACTCTGGAGCCGTAGCATCGGAACCGGTTACAAGAGAAGAAGGCACTAAATTATACTACTGCGTTATTCCTAAAAGCCAGGTCACCAATTTAGAAGCTCTCTGCAACAAATACAACGCCCCCATGCAGGTTTACCGCTCATTCAAACAACTTTTAATATTAAACAAAGTCGGATGCGTAGTAACCGCTGATTCTAACAACAAATACTTCGTTTCAAAACTCCATAAACTCTATCACGCCAAAATTTTGAAAGACGTTTCAATCCGCGTTAAGATCCATGTTCACTCGATCCCTTACATGGTAAACATAAAGAAGGAAGACTTCATGTCCGCTGATTTCGGAACCTGCGACGCAGCCCTTCAGGAAATGATAAAGAATGTTTACGGACACAATTCCTCGATGTTTAAAGGCATAGCAAAAGCATTCCCGGGACTTCTCGAAAAAGTCACAGTAAAAGCTAAAGCTCACTGGCTCTTCGGCAAAAACAAGAAAGTATTGTTCAACCCTGACATAACGATCGAAGTTCTCGCTCTCAACATGAAGGGAAAAAACAAAAACGTAACGCTCTTCCATGAAAACTACAACTTCAAAACGATAAAACACGCAGCTAACTACAACTGGAACAAATAATAATAACAATAAAACAAAACAAAAATAATAAAAGACCCGTGATTTTAAAAAGATTCACGGGTCTTTTTTATAGCGTTTTCAATATTTTTTTACAGCCATTGTATTAATATTGCTTTTCTGATAAAATAAAAATTGCCGGACTTGAATTTTCAAATATTTTTATTTAGCGGGGGCATTATGGATATCCAGCTATCTCCACAGGAAATATGCGCATTTTTCATGAAAAACTCCGACATTGTATATATGGACAATTCCGACGGGATCATAACACATATAAACGATAACATTGAAAAATTATTGGGATACACGGCTTGCGAAATCATCGGCAAGCACTTTTCATATATAATACATCCGGACGATATACCGGCCGCGATGAAAATCCATGAAACTAACCCGGCGTGCATCGATGAAATTAAATTTACAATCAGGTTACGCCATAAAGGCGGAAATTCCCTGCATATAGAATTTACGGCTCACCCCATAATCAAAAATGGCGTTTTTATAGGCGGAATAGGCGTCGGACGCAACGTAACCACGGAAAAGATCGCCGAGGAAGCGCTCGGGATCTCCCTGGAACGATACGAGGTGCTTGTAAACGGGGCTACGGATATCATTTATACGGTTTCGCCGGAAGGTATCGTTACATCGGTAAACCCTTTCATTAAAGTAGTCGCGGGCTGGGATGTCAACGAAGTCATCGGGAAAAATTTCATTAATTTTATGCATCCTGATGAGCACGAATACGCTTTAAAGATTCACAACATAATAGCTTCGGGCCAAAAACCGCCGATATTTGAACTTCGGTTCCTCCAAAAATCCGGAAATTATCTTTCCGCGGAGTTTTCGATCACGCCGCTTTTTCGGAATGGCCAGTTTTTAGGGACTCTTGGCATAGGCCGTGACGTAACGGAACGCAATAAGCTTGTAAATATGATTAAAACATCCGAGCAGCGACAGAAAGTAATACTAAACAGCATCCAGGACTGCGCGTGGCTTAAAGACTTAAACGGGGCCTATCTCATGGTGAACGAAACTTTCGAAAAAGTTTACGGCATTAAGAGTGAACATATAGCCGGAAGCACTGATTTTAATATTTTCAGTTTTGAAAAAGCGAGCGCTCTACAAAAAGAAGACATGGAGGTCATATCCACCGGAAAATCCATTATAAAAGAAAAGCATTTAAAGATAGGCGAGCATGAAACAAAAATTGTAGAGGTCACGATCATACCGGTTTTCGATCATTTTGAAAACATTAACGGTACGGTCGGCATAGCGCATGATATAACGCTCAGAAAAGAGGTTGAGGAAAACCTGAGAGTTTCGCTTTTGAAGGAGCGCCAGCTCAACGATATGAAACAATATTTTATATCGATGGTCTCGCACGAATTCCGCACTCCGCTGACCGTTATAAAAGGAAATGTCGAACTGATCGAAAGCGATTCATTATATAGCGACGACCAGACCAAAAAAAGGTTTTTAAAAGTAAAGGAAAACGTCGACAGGATAGTGATGATGCTTAATAATATCATGATACTCACCCTGGACGAAAAACAAAAAAAGCATTCAATCCGGCGATGGTTCCGCTGCTCGCTTATTGCTCTGAAATAGTCGAGGATATCGCCCAGCTGTTCGATAATTCGAGGCGCATCAATATAATTAATGCGCCAGCTATAAATAAAAAAACGGAATATATGATTGATCGCGAATTAATGCGCCACACGCTAGTTAATCTTCTCTCTAACGCGATTAAATATTCGCCTGATGATAAAAAAACGGATTTTTTTATAGACCGCGACGAAAAAAATCTGATCTTTATCGTAGCGGATCAAGGGATCGGTATCCCGGAAGAAGATATGAAAAACATATTCCAGCACTTCATGCGCGCCGGAAACGTCGGAACGACCAAAGGAACGGGAATGGGCCTTGCGATCGTTAAAAAGTGCGTCGATATACAGGGCGGCAGCATAAATATAGAAAGCAAGTTAAACGTCGGAACGAAAGTTACCATAAAAATACCAATTCTGGAAATTCAATAAATTTATATCAGATCGCGCCCAAACTTTCTTATCGCAATGCGGCAAAAAGACCCGCCCTTGAAAAAAATTCAAAGTGCGAGTCTTTTTTATGCCGTTTTAAATTTATAAGCAGCTTACTTTCTTTCGCGATATTTCTGAAGTTTTATATCGGGAAAGTTCTTTTTTATAAAGGCCAGGTCTTTTTTTTCAAAGCCGTCCGCTACGGTGCAGCGGAATTCATGGTCTATTCCGCTTTTTAATATGGCGTTCACGGATTCATACAGCTTTTCAGAGCCGCCCTTGAAACTGAATTTATCGTAAGATTCAAAATGGCCCTTGATATCCATTGCCACGAAATCGACAAGCTTATCTTTTAAAAGTTCTTTCAAAAGATCTGGATTTGTACCGTTCGTGTCAAGCTTAACAAGTTTTTTCGACCGTTTCTTTATCTCGCCGATAAAATTTTTCAACCCTTCGGGCTGAAGCGTGGGCTCGCCGCCGGAGATGACCACCGCGTCGGATATGTTGTTGGCCATGGCGTGGTCAAGACAGCTTTTAAGCTTATCTTCATCGAGCGGACCCGCCTCTTCCATGGTCTTTAAATTATGGCAGTATGAACATTTCATATTGCAGCCGGACGCGAAAAAGACCGCGGCAGTCCTTCCGGGATAGTCGCTGAAGCTCGACGGCTGATAGCCGAAGATCGAGAAATTTAAACGTTCTGTTTTATCCATTTTAAGAAGCTTCCTTTAAGTTCCATTCTTGATATGATTTCGCCGTTTCTGGTTTTCATTATGGCGGGCATTTCATTGACGTTATAGTAGCATGCGAGCGCAAGGCCTTCCGGTTCCTTTATATCGACGATCTGAACGCGGTCCTTGACCTCGCATGTCGCCAGCTGTTTTTTTACGTCCTCGCATTTGGAGCAGTTATCTTTCCCGAAGAAATATATTTTTTCCGGCTGCTCGAATTTTATTTCAGGCATATAGCGCGGAGTATCGAAGCTGACCTTTTTGCGGTCGCGAAGCTCGGCGAGCTTTCCCTTCGTCCATCCACTGATCATCGAAAAATAACCAGTTACGCGCGTTTCCATGTATATGTTATCGGAACCGCATTTAGGGCACGTATCGTTAAAGCCGCGGTGCATCGAATGACATTCGAGGCATACGGTCATATCGGGACTGTCCGCAGTCTGGACGGCATTGGTGTTGGCGAATACGCTCTTATAAAGCGAAGCCAGCGCCCTCGGATCGGGCTCGCTCTCGCCGAACCAGTTATGGATTATGGTTCCGGCCTGTATCATCGGATCGAATTTCGACTGTTTTTCGATGCGCGTGAAGATATCGACGTTGCTGTCGTATGCCAGATGTACCGAATTCGTATAGTATACGTTTCCCGTCGCTACGCTTCCGCGGACGTATTTTAAAGCCTCCGGGAAGAATTTGAGATCCAGTAAAGCGGCGCGCAGTCCGAGGCCTTCGGCGGGCGTCTGTTCGAGCATACAGGTAAGTTCGTATTTTTCGGCGTATTTTTTAACCGAATTATGAAGATACGCGATGATATTCAATCCGAACAAGAGCGCCTGATCGCTTTCATGAAGCTCGAGGCCCGTAAGGCATTTTACCATTTCGTTAAGGCCGAGCATGCCGACGAGAAATTTCGCTTCTTCACGGCGCAGATACGGTTTTCCGTCCATGCCGCACGTGAGGAAGTTAAGGCATCCGCCCGTTCCCATATCTAAAAGTTTTTCGATATAGTTTTTCTTCGCCGTATGGCCTTTCATGACGAGCTCGACGAGCCTGTCGATTTCGGAATGTATGGCGTCTAACGTCTTATGCTTATATGCGATCCTGGGAAGGTTTATCGTTATATTCTGCCACGCCGAAAAGCGCATTTCTTCGGGCGTTTTTATCATACGATCGGCTTCCTCTTTCGTAAGGCCGATCTGGAGGCGGCAGCACTGCGCTATTTTTATGCTCTCGCCGCGGTCGTAGAGGATATAGACGCTTCCGCGTTTCGAGTTGAGCTGGCAGGCTTTCATGAAGAGCGGATCGTCCTGATCGAAGGTTTCGTTATTAACGTGCATGAGTATCTTGGGAAAGGCGATATTCGCGCCGTTAGCGTCGCCTTCTGAAAGCACGTCGAATATGGCGTTCAAAAATCTTCTGGTTTCGATCTCATAATCGCCGTACGTCCTTCCGTTATAAACGCCGCCGAGCGTTATGGCCGGAGTTTCGCGGAAATGAGCGGGAGTGTTGAGATATACGTTAAAATCAACGAAGGCCGTCTGACCGCCGCGGCCGCCAGCGAGCTGCGCGAACGAATAAAGAAGGTGCTGGGCGCACTGAACGAGGCCGTCGTCGTCCAGCGATTCGGTAAATGGCGCGAAGAACATGTTCACCGCGTCGAAGCCTATAGCGCCCGCGAATAACCCCTGCAGGTAATTGGCGAAGCACGAAAGATGATTGACAAGCGTCAGGGCGTGCTTGGCCGGTTTCGACTGGGTCTTTATACCCGGAAGGCGAAGCCCGTGCTTTTTGACGTATTCGACGCTGTTACCGCTGCAATAAGGCCTGTTTATGAAGTCAAGATCGTGCAGGTGGATATCGCCCCTGAGATGAGCCTCTGAAACTTCGCCAGGAAAAACTTCTTTAAGGGCATACTGTTTCAGAATCTGACCGGCGAGCGTAAGATTTATAGATTCGGGTGAAAGCGTGAGATTGCTGTTTTCAGTGTTCCTGTCTTCTATTATCTTTTTGACGTCGTATAAGGGAATCGAAAGATTTGAATGCTGTTTCATTTCTTTCTGATGGCCTTCTTCAAGAAGTATCGTATTCACGAGTTCGCGCAGAAATGAAGAAGTCACCTTGTTGGTGCCGCTGTTGAGAAGTTTTTCTTCGACCTTTCCGGCAATTATGAAACCTTCGTCCGGGTGGATGTTAAGTTCCTTGTTGAGGGAGTTTATGATGAACCTTTTGTCGAACTCATGATAGCTTTCTTCGCTTCTGGATTCAACCATCATCTGGATCTCGGTCGCGTTCTTTTTGGAGGTTTTTTTCGCTTTTACTTTAATGTGAGGATTTACCATTTAATGTTCTCCTTGTTAAATAATTCATTGAAAAAGGTAAAAAACACCACTTAGACCTTACACAAAATAAGGCCTGAACGTACACTATTAAGTTTGTTTTTCGCCGCCGATCGGCGATTTTTAAGGAATTGGAATTTCCTGAAAACAGAATGAGGTTTTATAATTTCGGTTCGGTCACGTTTCAAGGCGCGGCCGGAAATTATTAACATGTGACGAAGAGCGAATGAAGCATATTATAAATTTTGAATATTGAGTGTGCCGTGTGAGTATGGGAAAAACGAAACTTCGATTCTGAACGCGGCAGTGACTGCGGACCGCTTCGGACGCCTTCGCATGATGCATGTTTAAATTTCAAAAATCGTTTCAGGATGATATGGCGATTATAAATTAAAGAGGTTGAAATGTCAACAAAAAAAAAGGGGAAAAAGCAGGCTGAAAACAGTTTTAAAAAGGCGGGTTTGTGATGAAATCAAATGGAAACGGAAGACTGGCGGTCGATGTCGATTTCAAAAATATTTCAGGCTTTTCAACAATATGTTTAATTGTTATTAATATATAATGAAGTTATAGTTACTTTTTGTTCCTACAATAAAGGACTGCTAAATAAAAAAACTCCCGTTTTTTAACACGGGAGTTTTTTTATAAGAGATGTGTCCGTTGCGGACTTGAAATATACGATGACGAGTTTATTTTTTATTCGCCGATTCAATAATGCGGATTTTTTCGACTCCATCTTCCCTTATTCCATAAGCCGAATTGAACATTGCTTCGTTTATCCCGTTGTTTCTGCAAACTTCGGTATAAAAAGCTCCGCCTTCCGTCAGAGAGCGTTTCTGGGTGGCATAGTCGACCAAATACAAGCCGAAGCGTTTTCCAAAGCCTTCCGCCCATTCAAAATTATCCATAAACGACCAGTGAATATAGCCGGCGACGCGAACCCCGTCATTTATAGCTTTTTTCAGTTGGATAAGGTGGTCCGTAAGGAACTTGACCCTCTTTTTACCAGAAGCGTCGGCTATGCCGTTTTCGGTTATAAATATTGGAAGATCATATTGTTTGACGGCCATCATGACTTTATAGAGGCCTTCGGGGTATATTTCCCAGCCCATGTCGGTATATTCCGGGCCGGTCGCCGCTTCAGGAGCGCGCGAACTTGCGCCGCCGGTTTGAAACCCTGAAAGAGGATCGGTTATTGAAAGTCTTACTTTCATCCTGGTATAGTAATTTATCCCGATATAATCGAGCGTTCCGGGCTCCGTTGGAAAGAGCGTGAGCGATCTGCCGCCGTCGAAGATGCCCTTAATTTTGGCCGTATCGAATTTACCGGTCGTTAATGCGTCTAAAACGATCTGGTTAGCTGCATAATTGATCGTTTCTGAAATGAACACGTTAACGGAATTTTTGGGATTGGCCGGCATTACGGGGCAATAATTGGTTACTATTCCGACCGATGCGCATATGCCGTCGCCGTCAGCATCCTTTACATCGGCCGCTTTAATGGCCCGATAAGCCGCTCCATGGGCCCTGACAAGATTTCCGAGAACTATGCGGTACTTTATAATGTTGAATTTTTCGCCTGGAGGCCACGTTCCCACGAGATATCCGGCCGAAGCATATACCGTCGGCTCGTTGTGGGTGGTCCACATATCTACCAGATCGCCGTATTCGTAAGCCATCTTTTCGCAAAAGCGGGTATAATGCCCGATCGTTTCGCTGTTGCACCAATCGCCTTTTTTAGTTATCCAAAGCGGCAGCGTAAAATGAAAAAGCGTTACCATCGGCTTAAGACCGCGTTTTTTCAATTCGGTGAAATAGCGCCTGTAATGTTCGATCGCGTTATTGTCGTAAACGCCTTCCGAGGGTTCTATGCGTGACCATTCTATAGAGGTTCTGAAGATTTTCACGCCCAACGCCGAGGCGAGATCGAAATCGGTTTCGTAGCGGTTGAAATGGTCGCAAGCCATGCCGCATTGATCTTTTACCCTTCCGGATGACTTTTCAAATTCATACCAGTTATTGTTGAAATTCCCGCCTTCGACCTGATAAGCCGCGACGGCCGCTCCCCATTGAAAATTTTCAGGAAATTTTACGTCTTCGCAATAAGCGGATGTTGTATTCGCAAGAAAAAAACATGAAATCATCAATATTACAAGGTGTTTTATTCTCATACGCCCCCCGAATTTATTTTTTATGCAAGGTTCATCTATAGTGACATATCAATTATACTAAATCACCGATGTAATTTCAAGCCGATTTCCATTTTTATAATACCTATTTTAACCGCCATTTTTCACGTGATAATAATCAGACCGCCAGTCACGCCCGCCGGATCCTGTAGTTATATTTTAAATTTACTTTTCATCGCTGAATATTCGGCTGAAAATTCAATTTTTAACGAATTTTTTTCATCCTCAGGCAGCCACGACGTATTTATAGAGTCTAACGCAAATTCGCACACCTGCGTCCTGGTATATCCGAGTTCATTTTCGATAAAAGAATATTCCTCAGCCAGGCTATTGCCAAACATCTCAGGATCATCGGTATTTATGGAAAAGGCGATTCCGCTCTTTATGAATTTATCCAGCGGATAGCGTTCGGATGGACCAAGGGAGCCGGTTTTTATATTGGAAATCGGGCATAATTCAAGAGGGATCTTAAGGGCCGCTATCCTCTTTAATAAATTCTCGTCATCGGCCGCTCTCAAGCCATGGCCGATGCGGTCCGGCAAAAGTTTTTCAACGGCATTTTTAACGCTATACGCCCCGGCCGCTTCTCCGGCATGAACAGTAGTTTTAAACCCCATTTTTCTGGATTTTTCAAATACATCGATAAATAATTCGGGCGGAAATTCCCCTTCGCTTCCGCCGAGGCCGATCCCGATAACTCCGTATTTTTTCGTTTCTTCAATTTCATATAAAGTCGTCAACCCGCTATCAGCCCCGTAGTCGCGCACGAGATCGACTATAAGGGAAATTCTGATCCCGCTGACCGCCCCAAACCCGGCCGCGACCTGCTCAATTATCTTAGCCGAAGAAAGCCCGCGGCTTTTAAAAGCCGAAGGCGAAACGAACATTTCCGCGTATCTTACATTCTGATTTTTCAGGCTTCGCGCGACTCTTTCGGCTATGAAACGAAAGTCTTCATATTCCCTTAAAAACCGATTTTTCCACGACCACAACTGGATGAAATGAGAAAAATCACGGTATATAAATTTTTCCGCCAGATCCTGCGGCTGTTTTATTTCCGGCGCGCCGCCATACTTTTTGATCAGAGTAAACAGGGCGTCGTAAGGTATGGCGCCTTCGAGATGTATATGTAATTCGATTTTCGGCAAACTTTCAAAAAAATTCATTTTTATCACTCGCTTAATTTTATTATTTTCAATTTAATAAATGCCTGTTTATACAGGCCAAACATTTCAACGGCAAAAACTAATGCGTTGAAATAAAGTTCCTTATTTAAAAATGCGTTCGCGTTTTAATGATTTTTTTAATCTGAAAGAATGTATACGACGGGCGGAGTGTGCTTCCTGAAATATTTTCGAGTTTCTGCCGAAAGCTTTCTGAAGGCCTGAGGGCTGATAGCGAATCCCTTGGACGCCAGTGTGGCCGCGGTATTCACCGATTCGCCGATAACGTCCAAACGTTTTTCACTCGAAGCGCCGAGCGGGCCTAACGCCGCGGAACCGAAATGCGTTTTTACGATAAGGCGCGTAGATACGTTTCGCCTGGCAAAAAAAATTTCGGTTTTTTTTTGAAGTTCCATCAACGCCCTTATACCCGCATCGATCTTATCTTCAGCGAACACCGCAAGTCCGGCATCGCCTATAAACTTGATCACTTTTCCGCCGGCGGCCTCGATAACGCAACCGGCAAGCTCATAAAATCCGGAAAGCAATTCGAACAGCTCGGACGCTTTTCGCTCGTCGCTGATTTTGATAAAATTTGTAAGATCGAAAAAAGAAATAAGAAGGTCGACCTCGACCGGTGACTTGATAGAATTAAAGTCCGTCATAAAACTCGCTCCTTTTTATTTTTGCGTATACAGGCGGCCCATACGTCCGTCAGTTCGAAAGAAATCGCCGGCCTTTACATCCGGCAGTTAAAAAGGAATTATGAATATGAAATTGTATGTTATTATGATGAACGCCTAAAATACATTCTATCATTTCGAGACGGCAAAAGTCAATTTTTTATTATATTGAACCATTTTTTTCTTTGTGATATAATTATAAAAATTTTATAAAAACATAAAATATTGAAATCATAATGGAGGACTAATCATGAAAAAAAGTAAGAATACCACGATTATAATATCGGTCATCGCATTAATTATTTTCGCGACATCCTTCGCGTTCGCTGAAAATAAAATAACGGTAGGCATTTCGCTTCCCACGCAGCGCGAGGAAAGATGGGTCAAAGACGCCGAATATCTTCAGGCCGAAGCGAAAAAACTCGGCATGGACGTCAAGCTTCAGATATCCGACAACGACGCCATAAAACAGGTTTCCCAGTGCGAAAACCTCCTGGCTCAGAATATAAACGTTTTGATCATCGCGCCGCACGACGCCGAAGGCGCGGCGGCTATCGTTGAAAAAGCCCACAAGGCGGGCATAAAAGTCATCTCATACGACCGGCTCATCAAAAATTGCGACGCCGACCTTTACATATCCTTCGACAACGTTAAAGTCGGCGAACTCCAGGGAAAATATATTACGGACATGGTCCCGAAAGGAAATTATATAGTCCTTTCCGGCTCTCCTACCGATAACAACGCGACGCTTTTTAAAGAAGGCGCCATGAAATTCATAAAACCGAAGGCGGATACCGGCGAGATCAAGATCGTCATGGAACAGGCCGTAAAAGACTGGCAGCCGATAGAAGCCATGAAAATAGTTGAAAACGCACTTATGGCGAACGACAATAAGATCGACGCGGTGCTCGCTCCCAATGACGGCACCGCGGGCGGCGTTATACAGGCACTGGCGGCCCAGAAACTAGACGGAAAAGTTCCGGTAACGGGCCAGGACTCCGAACTTTCGGGCGCCCAGAGGATCGTCGAAGGCTCTCAGGCCATGACCGTTTTCAAGGACACCAGAAAACTCGCCATTTCAGCCATAAACGCCGCCGCTAAAATCGCCGCCAACTCCGCTCCCGAGACCAACGGAAAGGTCAACAACGGCAAGATCGACGTTCCTTCGATGCTTTTAACGCCCGTCGCGGTCGATAAAAATAACATAGACAAGGAACTTATAGATAGCGGATACCTGAAAAAAGAAGACGTGTACAAGAACGTAAAAAAATAATATTACGGGCGGAATGAAATGAACGGATACGCGCTTGAAATGAAAAATATCGGGAAGCAATTCCCCGGCGTCAGGGCGCTCGACGGCGTGACCTTCAACGTTAAAACGGCCGAGATACACGCGCTGGTCGGCGAGAACGGCGCCGGCAAATCGACGCTTATGAAGATATTGAGCGGCATCTATCCCTCGGGTTCCTATGACGGCGAAATATTCATAGGCGGCACGCTTAAAAAATTCAACGGCATCGGCGACAGCGAGGAAGCCGGCGTCGCGATAATATATCAGGAACTGGCGCTCGTAAAACAGCTCACCGTTTGCGAAAATATATTCCTGGGCTCGGAGATATCTCAAAACGGCGTTATCGACTGGGATGAATCATACGTGAAAGCGACCGCCGCGCTGAAACGGGTGGGGCTCAACGTCAGCCCCTCCGAAAAGGTTATAAATCTGGGCGTAGGCGAACAGCAGCTCGTCGAGATAGCCAAAGCTCTCGCGAAGGAAGCCGCGATCCTCATACTCGACGAGCCGACCGCCGCCCTTACCGAAAGCGAGGCGGAAAATCTTTTAAATATACTGAAAGACCTCCGCTCATCGGGCGTCACATGCATCTACATCTCGCACAGGCTTAAAGAAGTTTTTGAAATATCCGACAGAATAACGGTTCTTCGCGACGGTTCTGTCGTATGTACGGAAAACAAAGCCGATATGAACGAAGACAAACTCATATCCAGGATGGTCGGACGCGAGCTGACTCAAATATACCCGAAAAAAAAGCGTAACGCGGGCGACGTCCTCATGGAAATAACGGACTGGACGGTTTACGACCCGGCGATAGACGAAATAGCCGTCGACCGCGCGAGCCTCAAGCTCAGAAAAGGCGAAATTCTCGGTATAGCCGGCCTTATAGGAGCCGGGCGCACGGAACTTGTGATGAGCCTTTTCGGCGCATGGGGAAGGATAACCTCCGGAAGCATAAAACTCGAGGGCAAAGAGCTCAAGCTCGGCTGCGCCGGCGACGCCATAAAAGCCGGAATAAGCCTCGTTTCGGAGGACAGAAAGCGCTACGGCCTAGTCCTTTCAATGGACATTATGCGAAATATCTCTCTGCCGAGCCTTTCGTCCATCTCCAACAACGGCGTCATAGATGGGAACGAAGACATAAAACACGCCGAAAAATACGTTTCGGAGCTGCATATAAAAACGCCGTCCATCGAGCAGAAAGTGATGAACCTATCCGGCGGCAACCAGCAGAAGGTCGTTCTCGGAAAATGGCTGATGACCGGCCCGAAGGTCCTGATCCTCGACGAACCCACTCGCGGAATCGACGTCGGGGCGAAGTTCGAGATATACACCATAATAAACGAGCTCGTCGACCGCGGGGTCGGCATTATTATAATATCCTCGGAGCTTCCGGAGGTCCTGGGAATGTGCGACCGGGTGCTCGTCATGCACGAAGGGCGCTTTACCGGCGAGCTCTCGGGCAAAGACGCGACCCAGGAAAAAGTAATGTATTACGCCACCGGCGGACGTTAAACAGGATAATAGATCCGGCTCGGCCCAAAATACGAAATAGCCAAAAGATCAAAAATATTCAAAAAGGATGATATAGATGAAAGACGCTACAAACATGTCAATGATGGAAATCATAAAGGACTCCTTCAAAAAGAATTTCCGGCAGTACACTATGCTTATAGCGTTAGTCGCCATTGGCACGATTTTCGCGATACTCACGAAGGGCGTCTTCATATTCCCGCGAAATCTTTCGAATCTCTTTCTCCAGACCGTCCCCGTCGCGATAGTCGCCGTCGGTATGACGCTCATCATAATCACCGACAACATCGATCTTTCGGTCGGGTCCGTCGCGGGATTCACCGGCGCGGTAGCCGCTGTCCTTCAGGTCAAATATCAGTTCGGCCCGATACCGGCCATAGCGGCCACTCTCGGCGTCGGGCTCATAATCGGCGCGTGGCACGGTTTCTGGATAGCCTATCAGAAGGTCCCCGCTTTCATCGTAACTCTTGCCAGCATGATGGCCGTTCGCGGCGCGATACTCGGCGTTACGGGCGGGGCCACGATAAGCCCCATGAAGGAAGGATTTAAATCCATCGGCCAGGATTATCTTCCAAAACTTTTTTTCAAAATCCCTAATTTTAACGATACGAGCCTTATTTTCGCGATAATTTTCATATTCCTCTTCATCTTTTTCGATATGCGAAAGAGGCGGAAAAGGATAAAATACGGATTCGAGGTCCTTTCACCGGGACTTCAGCTGGTTAAGATAGTCTGCATGTCGACCGCGATGGCGGCTGTTTTCTCGATAATGATATTCGGCGAAGGCATCCCATACTGCGTCCTTCTTCTTCTGGGCATAGTCGTTTTGTTCAATTTCATCGCCAACGACACCGTTTTCGGGCGCCATCTCTACGCCATCGGCGGAAACATCGACGCTGCAAGGCTTTCGGGCATAAACACGGCGTGGCGCGTAATGATGCTTTACATGATATTCGGCGTTCTGACCTCCGTATCGGGAATAGTTCTAACGGCGAGATTGAACGCGGCGACGACGTCGGCCGGAACGAACCTCGAACTCGACGCCATAGCCGCGTCCGTCATCGGCGGAACGAGCCTGATGGGCGGCGAGGGGACGATATTCGGCGCGGTCGTAGGCGCGCTTATAATGGCGAGCCTCGATAATGGAATGAGCATCATGAACATGGACATAACCTACCAGTACATAATCAAGGGCATGATCCTCCTGCTCGCCGTCTGGATCGATATAGCGACCAGAAAAAAAGCCTGATGGCAAAAAACAAATATTTCATATTCCTGATATACCTGTCAATGATTCTGCCGTTCGCGGCGTCCTTTTTCTATTTCATAATAATGGCCGGAACGCCCCAGGCGAAGATCGTTTACTCATTGACCAAATTTTTCATGCTTTTCATGGCTTTCATCGTCTATACGCGGTATTTCGGGTCCGGCTTCCGTGAAGTTAAAGGCTGGCCTCAACATTTCAGCGCTAAAAATATTTCCAGCGGTCTTACTTATGGAATACTTATCGGCGCCTTCATCCTTGCCGCCTATGAATATTACTTCGCCCCGAGGATATCGCCTATGGCCTTCAAGATCCGCGAGCAATGCCTTGCTTTCGGCATTGACACGCCTTTCAAGTACATCGCGATGACGCTTCTGATATCGCTCGTGAATTCGCTTTTCGAGGAGATCTTCTGGCGCTGGATGCTCATAGACACGTTGACCGCGGCGCATGGAAAAACCGCCGCCGCGTTTCTCGCGGCCGCCGGATTCTCTCTTCATCATTACGTCGTCGTTTACAGGTATTTTGGAATAGCGATATCCGCCATATTCGGAACGGCCGTAATGGCGGCGGGTCTGATCTGGGGGCTAATGTATCTCAGGTCATCTTCCATCGTTTCGCCGTGGATAAGCCATATAATAGCCGATTTTTTTATCCTTTATATCGGCTATCGAATGGCTTTTTAATGTTTTAACCAGTTTTCAGCTTATGAACATGTGACCCATCCCGAACACATAAAATATATAAATCCGCTGCTTTTATTTATTGTTTATTATAGTTAAGTAAGAGATAAGGCACACAAAATTGTTTAAAAAATAAGCAACAATTTGTTTAAAAATTACTTGACAAAATCAAATTTCGGTTGTAAAATTAATGTAGCTTTTAAATAAAAAACCTTTTGAAAATTGTCCCGCGGAAATAAGTTGAGAAGTTTTTAAGACTTAAAATTTGACTGGCTGCAGGCCGATTTTTTTATTTAAAGCGAAATAACAATGAAAGAGAGTGTGAAGTGGGGTATGTTTAAAAAAAGTTTAGTAGTGGTTACCGCCTTAATCGTTGTGGTTTTATTGTCGAATGTAGTATTTGCTGCAGGTCACGCTAACGAATCAAAAGCTAAAGCTCAGTGGAATTTCATCGTTTTCTTGAACGGTGTTAACAATCTTGATACTTATGGCGACAAAGACGTTGCCGAAATGAAAAAAATAGGCTCCTCCGCTGACGTTAATATTCTTGTTCTCCAGGGACATATGTCAAAACCCTTCCAGACGCTTTTAATAAAAAAAGGATCGGTTGAAGTTATCAATTCCGGTAATACGGTTGATATGGGCGATTACAAAGAACTCGTAAAATTCGTAAAATGGGCTAACGACACTTATCCCGCTGAACATTATCTCGTTGACATCTGGAATCACGGCGCAGGTTGGAAAAACCGCGACAAAAAAGTGTTCAAAGGCATTTCCTATGACGATCATTCAAATAACCACATGACGACTCCTCAGCTCGGCGAAGCTATGAAACAGATAAAAGCCGTAATCGGCCACAATGTTGACGTTCTTGGCATGGACGCCTGCCTCATGCAAATGATGGAAGTCGGCTACGAAGTAAAAGACTCAGTTGATTTCATCGCAGCTTCCGAAGAAACCGAACCGGGCAACGGCTGGCCTTATGACCTCGTTCTCGGACCTCTCGTAAAAAACCCTGCTATGGCTCCCGCCGATCTCGCTATATTGACGGCTCAGGCTTACAAACAGGCTTATTCAACCGGCTCGGAAGATACGACACAGTCGGCTGTTGATTGCTCAAAATTCGACGCAGTTAACGTAAAACTCGAAGCTCTCGCTAAAGCCCTCATGGCAAAACTTAGCGATACGACAGTTAAAGCCGCTATAAACAAGGCTGCCGCAGCAGTTCAGGTTTACGCTTATGACGACAACTGCGACCTCGTTCACTTCTGCCAGCTCTTAAACACAAACGTTAAAGACGACGCTATAAACAAAGCAGCTAATGAAGTTATCGCAGTAGTAGCTTCAGCTCCTTCGAAAATCGTTCTTTCAAACGTAACCACCGGCCAGGCCGTTAAAAATTCGAACGGTCTCGCAATATACCTCCCGAAAACTTCAGTAGCTTCAAACTACAAAGATATCGCTCTCGGCAAAACGGCATGGGCGGCTTTCATAAAAGCTTTCCGCAAATAATAATTTAAGCGCTAAAACTTAAATAAAAAATAAGGGGACGCCGGAAATCGCGTCCCTTTATTTTTTTTATTTTTTCATGATGAAAAAGAATGAAAAGATGCCCTTAAATCCGGTCTAATTATTTTAGAAAATTTCAGATTTATCCTTGACACCGAGGGGTTGTTCTGTTAAAATTAATCTATCCTGAAAGCAACGAACTTACAGTAAATACAGTGCTTTTTAACAATATCATACGTTGTCTCCCAAACATCATGTTTTTTGAATATGCACGTTCGGTCATCGGCGGTCTTCAAACTCCGCCACGGTTGACGCGTACTTAGATCAATATAACGAAAAACTGATTTTGAACGATTTTAAAAAGCGGTATTTCAGCTAACTATAGCGAACATTTATATTTTATAAGGAGATAAATACTTAATGCGAAACATTTTCATCATAGGAAAAATGGGTTCAGGTAAAGACACACTCGCCGAGCTTCTGGTGAAACATTTTAATTTCAGACAGGTATCAATCGCCGGACGGCTCAAAACCATCGCCGAGCTTTTATACGCGGACGTTTTCGCCGGAAACGACCGCAATCAAAAAAGGGCCATACTTCAAAAACTTGGCGACCTTCTCAGAAGCCAGAATATCAATATCTTAAACGACGCATTAATGCGCGAGATCAAAGTTAAAAATATGGAACCGGTCGTCATTTCGGATGTCCGTTATTCAATGGAATACGATTATTTCACATCCCAGGATTTCATCCCCGTAAGAATAAACATAGACGACAAGGTCCGTTTCGACAGGCTTTTAATGCGCGACGGAACATATCCTTCGCTTGAAACTTTAAACCATAAGAGCGAAAACGATATCTGCGTATCCACCAACAGGCCTTTCATAGAGGTCAACAATAACGGTTCGGT
This sequence comes from uncultured bacterium, assembly GCA_964545075.1. Classification (GTDB taxonomy): domain Bacteria; phylum Muiribacteriota; class UBA9980; order UBA9980; family UBA9980; genus DAOPXV01. The sequence continues at coordinate 317 of CAZJFS010000064.1, read as the reverse complement.
GGAAGACCTCGAAAAAGAAGCGATAGAACTTGTCATGTCCAGAATAATAACATATGAAAAAGCCATGGGAATGGCTGAAAGCCCCATCCCGGCATATGAACGGGCGGCCGTTAATTAAACATCCGTATTTTCACGCTAACGGACATTATTGATAATGCTTAAATATAATCAAAAAAACAAACAGTTCAAGGGTTTTTGAAAACATGCCACAAACGCGGCCGGATATTAAAATCTTTATCTGCCAGGAGTCGTTTATGATAAGAAGTCCTTATGTCGCCGGACAGTTCTACAGCTCGACCGGCCCAAAACTAATGGAA
>CAZJFS010000063.1:0-22580 GCA_964545075.1 uncultured bacterium | reverse complement strand
GGTATGTTTATCGTATATGCGGCGCTCGTAACGGCGGAATCCATCATGCCCGTCTTCACTGCCATCGCCTTTATCGTCGTAGTCGTGCCAATCGAAATGGCACTGCTGTATGTCAGGCCATTGGTAGAAGAAGGCACCGAGCCGTCTGTCGTATATTTTATCGTGGCACCGCTAGTCGTGGTTGAAATAGTCACGTTCTGAACCGAACTGTACGAGCCGGCGGCAGGCGAGAAAGTCGGATCTGAAACGGCCGGCAAAGGTATGTTCATTGTATATGTAGCGCTCGATACGGCTGAATCGGTCATGCCGGTCTTCGTCGCTATCGCTTTTATCGTCGTGGTAGAACTTACTGAAATTGCTGAGCTGTATAAATTTCCAGTCGTCGCGGTCGGGGTCGTACCGTCCGTCGTATAACGTATAACGGCGCCAGCGGTAGAAGATGTCAGCGATACGCTTTGCGTCGTCGTATAACTTCCGGCCGCGGGATTGAACGATGGAGCCGAAACCTGCGCCGGAATATTTATTGTATATGCAGCGCTTGAAACGGCTGAACTCGTTATGCCGGGCGCTGTCGCTATCGCCTTTATCGTCGTGGTAGAACTTACTGAAATTGCTGAACTATATATATTCCCGGTTACGTCGGTCGGGATCGTACCGTCTGTCGTATAACGAATTTTCGCGCCTGGCGCTGCCGTCGCCGATGTCAGTAATACGCTCTGCGTCGAGGTATACGATCCGGCCGCAGGCGTGAACGTGGGCGCCGCCGCCGAGATCGTGTAAACGGCGACCGAAACATTCGACTGCGTCATACTGCCAGGGACCTTAGCGATAGCGGTTATCGTTGTCGGATAAATTAATGGAATAGGCGATGAATTATATTTCACGCCGGTCTGAGCCGCGTCTCCAGAGGCGGTGAATGCAGGCACAGAACCATCTGTCGTATATATAATGATCGCTCCCGGCGTGGCTGAAGCAAGGGTAACGCTCTGTCCCGATATGTAAGCGCCGGCCGCTGGCGTGAATGTCGGCGCAGACTCCTGTGCCGGGACTATATTTATAGTATAGGCCGCGCTCGATACCGAGGAATCGGTCATGCCGATTTTTGTCGCCATTGCTTTAATTGTCGTCGTCGTTGAAATAGTTATGGGTGCGGTATAAACCGTTCCGTAAGACGCCGTAGGAGCGCTGCCATCGAGCGTGTACCTGTGATGGTTGCGCCTGCCGTCGCGGATGTGATAGATACGCTCTGCGTCGATGTGTAAGTGCCCGCCGTATGGCTGAATTCAGGCGCGGCTGCCTGGAGCGTAACTAGATTTATAGTGTAAGTCGCGCTCGCAATGTCGGAATTCGTCACATTTGCCTTGGTTGCAATGGCTTTGATGGTTGTCGTCGAAGAAATCGTTATCGGGGCTGAATAAACAGTTCCGTTCGTAGCCGAAGGAGTTGAGCCGTCAAGTGTGTACCTGATCGTCGCGCCAGCGGTGGCCGTTGTTATAGTTACGGTCTGGGCCTCTGAATAAGTGCCGCTCGAAATGCTGAATATCGGCGTGACGACGTTCGTTGGAGCAGTCGCCCTAGCCCAGCAGGTCGAGCCATCGGTGGTCGCCGTGACCGTGCCGCCGGCGTTTCCGGCCAGGTCTATATAGGAAGATATCGAAAATGCAACTGTTCCTGAGTCGCTTAAAGTCGTTTGGAGGACTGCGTTATATGAGTTGCCCGAAATTTTCGTGACAAGGGCGTTCCTGCCAAGTATTACGACCGTCGGAATATTGGCGAGGGCTTCGCTCGCAGTAAACGTGACCGTTATATATTCGCCCGTGTGGACCGACACGGGAGATATTGAAACGGACGTGAGCGTTGGCGCCTTATAATCCGTCTTCAGGGCTACAATGTCGTTTGTAACCGTAACGATGGTGTTATCGCCGGTTTGTGAGTTGATAGTGGTGTTGGATAATTTCACGCTGGTTGAAAGATATTTTGAGTTGATGACCGAAGTTACTGAACTGTCGGACGATTTACTTATATTCACGAATGATGTCAAAACCTGTGAAACCGACATCAAAGAATTCGTGGCGGTTACTATAGAGTTTTTCAGGGTCGAAGATACGCTGGAAGATTTGACGATGCCGCAGACTGTTTCCACGGCTTTTTCTAATTCGTCGATTGTAGAAGTCGAGAATTTCGATTCGACCGCGCTTTCAACCGGTGATTTCTGGCCGGTATAATCTACGGTAACGTTAGGATCGGTCTGCGCGCTGGATACCGACACGAAAGGAAACGTCGGCACGACGTTTTTTTCGATTGCAAGAATCGCCTTGGCGGTCGTTTCTGCGTTTATAGTTATGCCCTTAACGACAATATTCTTTACCGCGGAAGGCACCTGAGAAGAATTCGGTACTACGCCGAGAAGACAGCATGAAACAATCTTTTGCGTGGCTTTTTCGCGGATGATGATCATGGCCGTTTTGCTTTGCGAACCAATCGGAATGGAGAACGAAAAGGGATTCAAGGACGCTGTGCCAATTTCTTCCGATGGGTTATCTTTATTTACAACCGCAATTTCAAGCCTGCCATCGTTCGAATCCACCGCGCGTGCGGGGCTGGCCGAAACCGCGGAACTTAGCGCAAAGTCCGGGGCTGTTAATTCTACGGTTATCATTTGCCCGGTCGTCGCATTATTATTCGTATCGTCGTTTTCATTTTGTTTTTCAAGAAAATAACCGCCAATACCAGCGGCGCCGCCGCCACCGCACCCGGCGATAAATGAAACACCCAGCAACAGCATAATTAGAACAGCCACTCCGGCAAACATGCTTTTAAGTCTAATCATTTCAAGCCTCCATTTTTTACAGACGTTATAATATTTAGTTTTCAACACAAAACATAATTTCGGTTCCATTTTTTTGATTGCTATAATTTATAGCACAAAAAATTTAAAACACAACTTAAAATACGGCAATAAAACCTTTTTCAAAAGCAAAAACCGTCTTCTCTAATAAAAAGAAGGCGGTATCTTCATGATAACAATTTCTTCCGTGAAAGGTTAATGTGCTTATAAAGTTATTCCGTGACATGTTTTAAAGCGTACAATTTATTCTAACAGCTCGCATTATTTTTGTCAAGCTCTTCTTTTCCGATGTTTCTTTTTAAAACACAAGCCTTTTTTAGTTTAGCACAAAAACACAACAATTGACAAGGGCCACCTTTTTTTAGTAAAATATGTCGCGAAATCATAAAGAAAGGCCTTTGAATGAGCCGGGAAACCTCTTTAAAAATTAACAGCGCCCTTAAAAATTTACTGTTCCTCTCGGCGCTGGCTTATTTTTTCATTTATCTGACGCTCGCCGCGCTGCGAATTTTTTATCCGTACGAACTTGAATGGATGGAAGGCGGCGCCGTTGATCATGCCGCGAGAATAATTTCAGGTTCGCCTTTATACGAAAAACCATCCATAGAATTCATGTCTTTTCCTTATACGCCTCTTTATTTCTATATTTCGGCGCTTCTGTGCAACCTTTCCTGGACCGGATTTGCCCAACTACGGCTGGTTTCATTCGCCGCCTCTCTCATATGCATGCTTTTCATATATAAGTTCGTGCGCTCGGAAACGCAAAACAAGGCGGCTTCGTTCATCGCGGCGTGTTTTTTCGCGGCGACATTCGGGCAGACCGGATTCTGGATGGACATAGCCAGGGAAGACACTATGTTTCTCGCTTTCTTTCTGGCCGCCGCATATATCGTCAGATTTCATGAAACCGGCGCTTTCTATATTCTGGCCGGCGCTTTGATCGCGCTTTCATTTCTTTCTAAACAGACGGCCCTTATGATGTCAGCCCCGCTCATGCTCTATTCGGCAATATCGAACCAGCGGCTGGCTGTTTGCTTTATATCGTCCTTATCTTTCTTTCTGGGCGGCTCCATACTTTTATTCGATAAAATTTATGCCGGATGGTTTTCTTTTCACGTTTTTTCGGTCCTGTTCTACCTCCATCAATTCAGCCGGCAGGTCGGCGACGTTTTTATGAACCTGTTCATTTTCCTGGCCGATGACGTGCTCCGGATGGCTCCGGCCATCTGTATATGCCTGGCGTTTTTTTTCGGCGCTTTTAAAAAAGACCGGAAAGCATTCTGGTTTTATTCGCTGATGTTCCTGGGCATGTTCGCCGGCCCCGCTTACACCAGGATACTCTGGGAAAGTTATATCAACGTCCTTATTCCATCCTGCGCCATACTCGCTATAGTCATGGGATTATTCATCGCGGAAACGCCGCGGTCGGACCCGGGGCGGACCGAACCCGGTTCATTAAAATACTCCAACCTGGTCTATTTTATCTGCGTCATTCAATTTTCGCTTCTCGCATACGATCCCGTAAAACAGATTCCGTCCGCGGCCGACAGAAGAGCTGGCGACGAGCTTATAGAACAGATTAAAAACATTCAGGGCGAAGTTTTCATGCCATATCACGGATTTTTGTGCTCGATGGCGGGGAAAAAAACGCATATACACATGCTCCCGATGATAAATATACTTTTAAGTTCCAATGAGCAAATGAAGGATGCGTTTCTGGACGAAATGAGGGCGGAAATGAAAAAAAAACGATTCGCGGCCATAATACTCGATACGCCGACGCTTCTAAAGAAAAACACCGGCATAGCGGATAACTATGTTTTAAAAAAAATCGTTTTCAGCGACGCGGCAACATTCTGGCCCGTGGCCGGCGCTGAAACGCGGCCTAAATATTTAATGGTCCCGAAATAACCGAAAGGATTGAAAAATGGCATATTTGATCGACACCCACGCGCACCTGGAGGATGAATGTTACAAGGATGACGGCGAAGAAGTCATAAAAAGAGCCGAAATTAACGGAATAAAAAAAATCATAAGCGTCGGAATAAACTCCAGATCGTCGCTTTATAATATCGGCCTCGCGAAAAAGCATCCCGGCAAAATATTCGCGTCTTATGGCGTCCATCCTCACGACGCCGGGGAATTTTCAGACAAAAGCCTCGCCGAAGCCGAAGCCGCGATCAAGAACGGGGAAATATCGGCGTTAGGCGAAATAGGTCTCGACTACTTCAAGAACCTTTCGCCCGTCGATAAGCAGATAAAAGCTTTCACGGCGCAGCTCGAATTCGCCATATTCCATAAAATCCCGGTAATAATGCACCTGCGCGACGCTTTTGACGATTTCAAAAAGATCATCGGCGGCAAAGAATTCAAAGGCGTGTTCCACTGCTATTCCGGCGACGCCGCGTTCGCCGCATGGGCCGCCGAAAGAGGGTTTCATTTTTCATTTACCGCTTCGATAACCTATCCGCTGAAAGAAATATACAAGATAGTCGCCAAAACGAACGCATCCGTTTATAACGTTCTAACCGGATGCGAAAACCGCGAAAAGATACCTCAACCCGTAAAAGCTATCTTCGACGTCATACCGGAAGGCCGGATAATGGTCGAAACCGATTGCCCTTATATGTCGCCGCAGGGTCTGCGGGGCAAAAGAAACGAACCGGCGAACGTCAGGGCGGTAGCCGAATGCATCGCCGGAATAACGAACACGGGGTTTGACGCCTTTTGCGAAAAAACGACGGCGACGGCCGAAAAATTTTTCGGGATATAACCCGTCTCTTTATAAGTAAATTTAATCCAGCCTGACAAGGCAACCAATATATTTTTTGACTTGCCGGAGCGAGTGTGATATAATTTTTCCCGTTATGTCATATAAAATACTGATAATGAACGGGCCGAATCTCAACATGCTCGGAACCCGAGAAGCCGGGATCTACGGCCGTGATACTCTGGATGAACTCGTTTCGCTTGCGGCCGGTCGCGATTACGGCGTTAAAATAAAGGCCGAAAGTTTCCAATCGAACCATGAAGGCGCGCTCATCGATAAAATACAAAATGACGCCGAAAAATATGACCTCATAATCGTAAACGCCGGCGGCCTCACGCACACATCGGTCAGCCTGCGCGACGCTTTTTTATCGGTCAAAACGCCTTTCGTCGAAACCCATATCACTAATATTTTCACCCGGGAGCAATTCAGAAGAATTTCGCTTTTATCCGACGCGGCCGCGGCCGTCATTTCGGGCGGCGGAAGGCTGGCGTATGCTCTGGCGATAGAAGCCGGAATAGAGTTTTTAAGGGCTAAAGCCTCGAAAAAATTAGAGCGCCAAAAGACTTTACCGGAAAAAAAGCCGCTTAAAATAAAAAAGAAGCTTTCCCGTTAAGGCCCGGGAAACAAATAAAGCAAATTTATCACGCTAAATAGCATAAAACTTAAATAAAGGGGAGAACATGGAATTTTTATCAGTTAATAATTTCGAAAAATATTTGAACAGGGAAAAGCCCCTTGTAGAGGGAATGTTTAAACCGGCCGACCAGATACAGCCGAACGGTATAGAACTCACGCTCTGCGAGGTCTCGAAAATAACGACCGCCGGAAAAATATCGGTTTCCAACAAGGACCGCGTGATCTCAGAACAGAAAAAACTCGAATTCGGCCCGGACGGAATGGTTTTTCTCGAAAAAGGCTGTTATATGGTTCTTTTCAATGAAATCACCAATATCCCGAAAGACGTATTCGCCATGGCCCGCGTTCGTTCGTCTCTGCTGCGCTCTGGAGCCACCATCGAAACGGCCCTCTGGGATTCCGGCTATTGCGGCCGTTCTTCAGCCCTGCTCGTCGTATATAACGAAAACGGAATGCATCTCGAAAAAAATTCCAGGCTGATACAGCTGATATTTTTCAAACTCGAAGGCGAGGTAGGAAAATCATACAGCGGCGTTTATCAGAATGAAAACGTCGGCAAAAAATAAACGGAGTGTTTTTATGCATAAAATAAACGTAGCCATAGCCGGAGCGCTCGGACGCATGGGAACGGCCGTCGCCGAAGCCATACGGGAAGAAAAAGAAATGGAACTGGTCGGGCTCATCGACGTGAACGAGATCGGCTCTAAGAAATACGGCATCAGCGTGACCAACGAGATCGAACAGGCGAAATTTTTGCGGCCGGCCGACGTGCTTGTCGATTTCACCCACCCTCAAAGCGTTTTTGAAAACGTAAAAAAAGCGGTTTCCCTTAAAATACATTGCGTCGTCGGAACTACCGGACTTTCATCCGAAAACTTCGAGGAAATAGAAAAACTGACGAAGGAAAACGGCGTCGCCGTGCTGGTTGCCCCAAATTTCGCTATCGGCGCCGTCTTAATGATGAAATTCTCGCAGATCGCGGCCAAATATATGAAAAAAGCTGAAATAATTGAATTCCACCACGACAAAAAAGCCGACGCGCCATCCGGCACGGCATTGATGACGGCTAAAATGATGGCTGAAAATCTCAGGCCGCAGTCCAGACTTCCCGAAATATTCAAACTCGAAGGCGTGCGCGGCGGCGAAATTTCCGGAATAAACATACACTCGGTGCGGCTCCCCGGAATGGTGGCCCATCAGCAGGTTATCTTCGGCGACATTGGCCAGACGCTCACTATAAGGCATGACAGCCTCTCTCTCGATTCATTCATGCCAGGTATCGTAACGGCTATAAAAGCGATAGTTAAAAGAAAAGGGTTTTATTTCGGACTTGAAAATTTTCTGGATCTTAAATTTTAAATCAGGTAAAAAATAAAATGCAGGAACTCGAAATAATTCAAATAGACCGCGACAATAGTTATGCGAAAGACTATATGAGCATAAGACGCGAAGTATTCATAATCGGCCAGAATGTCCCAGCCGAAATAGAAATCGACGAATACGACGCCGAGCTCACGGGCCGCCGGCTCCCGGAAACCTTTCCGGCGAAAAACAACGGCGTCATCCACGTAATGGCCCGATATAACGGCAAGCCGGCCGCGGCCGGAAGATTAATATACGGAACGGATGAAGCCGGAAAACCGAATATAGCTAAAATCGGCAGGATCGCGGTCATGCCCGAATTTCGCAAGCGCGGCATAGGATCGGCCGTCGTTAAATATCTGATATGGCTTTCCAAAAAAAAGGGGGCCTCGAAGATATGCCTGCACGCGCAATGTTATATCAAGCACATGTATGAAAAATTTGGATTCAAAGCGCATGGCGACGTGTTCGACGAAGCAGGCATAGACCACATAGAAATGTTTATGGACGTGAAGAAGTAATATTATGGCGACAATCAACTGTTTTTTTGCTTTCGATTTTTTCCTCAACAATGCCGAATTCCGCATAAGCCGATCGCGCAGTTATTTCAATGCGCTCGCGAAAACCGGAGCTATCGAGCCGGAACACAGGTACAAGCTCATCAACTTCTGCGCTTATTACATGCAGAAAAAGATAACCTTCGATTATCTCGCGAAAACATTTATAATCCGCGACGCCCAGCTGAAAAAAAACTCCGCCGTTACTTTAAAGGTCGTTTCGCTCGCGATCGCGCTCGGCACTTTTCAGTCGAACGGCGACAACGTCATACGCGAGCTGAAAATACTTTTAAGGCAATATCAAAATGGCGCGCTGGCGACCGCTCTTACGAATAATCTGGACAAATATTTCAACGGGTTCAAATTCGAAATTCCCGAAATAAAAATCAAAGACAGGAAAAAGGCGATTTCAATAAAATATTCCTGCCCGCAGCCCTTGTGCGATTTTCTTATCCGAGAGCTCGGCGAAACGGCCGCCGAAAACGTTATGAAATGTTCGCTGTCGCCGCCCGAAGCGACTTTCCGCCTCAATCCTCAACTTTTATACAGCGCCGAAACTCGCGCGATTTTTTTGAGGGAATTCGCTGAAAAATACGATCTGGAGCCGCAAGTCATATACGAAGGATTCGACCTTTACTCCGCCGGAAGAAGCGCCTTCAACTTTGACCTCACCGAAACGGCCGAATTCCGCTCCGGAAAAATAACGCCGATGGGCAGAAGCGCATATCTCGCGGCCTGGCTGCTTGCGCCCAAAAGCGGAGAATTGGTGCTCGACGCGTGCGCATCGCCCGGAAATAAAACGACGCATATGGCTGAAATATCCGGATGCCAGGCGAAAATAATCGCCATCGACGTGTCCGCGTCAAAAATCTCGAAAATAGTCGATAATGCCGACAGGCTGAAGCTATCTAATGTTTTCGCCATGGACGCTTCCGCCGAATATGTTTCTGCCTCCGCCATCACCGAAAAGTTCAAAGGCGCCGCCGAAGAAAAAGGGCGGGAAATGTTCGACAGGATACTCATAGACGCGCCCTGCTCCGGGCTCGGGCTTTTAAGGAACAGGATAGATCTTAAGTACCGTTTTTCGGCATCCGACCTGACGGCCATAGCGCCGATACAACATAAAATACTCGCCAATATATCAAAAATGCTTAAAAAAGGCGGAACGCTTCTTTACGCCACATGCACGCTCAACAGCCTCGAAAACGCGATTCAAATAGACAGGTTTATTTCAGAAAATCCGGATTTCAGATCCGTGTCAGTTTCAGAGGCTCTTAAAGAATTAAAGTTCGCGGCCGGAGGCGAGGCCCGCGGAAATTATCTTCAGATGATACCGGATGAGGACGGCAACGAAGGTTTTTTTTACGCGCTCTTAAAAAAAGAATAAAAGCGGAACAAGAAGAAGCTTAAATGGAGGAATGTAAATGAACGGAATTTTTTCAAAAAATCTTTTATTAATAGCCTTATTTGTTTTTTTCTTCTTTTTTCCGGCGGCGAATTTTCCCTCGGCTGTCGCGGCTGACCAGAGCGGTTATTCAGGCCCGCGCAATCTTCCGATCGGAGCTTACGCCCCGCACATATCGCTCGTCGAAGCGGGAAAAAAGCAGATCACCGATATTGATTTCAACCGCGGAAAAAAAAATGAAAGAGACAAACCGACGCTCATACTTTTCTGGTATCTGCAATGCCCGAACTGCGTGGCCGACATCAAACACATCAAAAGGCTTCACGACGCTTATAAAAAAAACATCACGTTCATAACGGTGAACGTGGACTCCGAAGAACAGCGCGCGGCGGCGCTTAATTTCATTAAAAACAATCAAATGGAAGAATTCAGGAACCTTTTCGAAATAATAGAAACGGTCGGAGAAAACAGGTATTTCACGACGGCGGACAATTACGGCGTCATGGAAACGCCTTCGCTTTTCCTTATTTCAGCCGAAGGCGTCCTCAAATATAAGGCGGAAAGCGAAATAGACTTCGACGACGTTGAAAAAAATATAAAGGCTTTAATAAATTGATATTTTGCTATATTTGTGTTAAAATATAAATAACAGCCCAATTACTTGAAATGTAAGGTGACATTTTGAAGATACATACTGAAAAATTCACTATAAAAACGCAAAATCCGCTGGAAGGCCACAACATCACTGAAAAAGTGGTCGAGATCCTTAAAAACAGCGATATATCCGACGGTATATGCCATATTTTCCTGCTTCACACGACCGCGGGATTATATATAAATGACGACGAGGAAAACCTTAAAGAAGATTTCGAAATCATTTTACAGAAATTGTTTCCGTATCATTCCAGTTACGTTCACAACATGATCGATAATAACGCCGAAGCTCATCTCAAATCGATCATTATCGGCAATTCAGTCGCGGTGCCGGTCACGAACTTCTGTATCGACCTGAAGAAAAATCAGGCGGTTTTCATGGCCGAGTTCGACGGGCCTAAGGAACGAAACGTTATCGTTAAGATAATAGGAATATAAGATTATGCTTTCTTCGGGTGAAAAAACCGTTGCGATAGCTAAATCGCTGTTATATTACCGCTACTATCCGCTCTGGGAAACATTTTTCAGTGAACTCGGAGTAAGGCTTTCCGTTTCCGGATTTTCATCGGCAAAAACCCTTAAAATCGGCAGCACCCATGCGCACGCGGATTCATGCGTACCTATAAAACTGGCATTCGGCCACATTGGCGAGCTTCTCGAAAAAAAAGCCGACTACCTTTTTCTCCCGAGATTTTTAAGACTCGAGGAAAAAAGTTACGTATGCCCTAAAATGATAGGTTTTACTGACATGGTAAAATGCCTCGTCATAGATCCCATGAAAAAAAAAGGTGAAAATCCGCCCAAAATCATCGACAGCACGTTCGACGTCCATAATTTTTCCAATAAAAGCGCATTCAGAAACATCGGATATAATTTTTCCTGGAACCCTTTCAAGATCGACCGCGCCTATGAACGCGGCGTTTCATGCTTGAACGGCATTTTGTCGGAACGCATGAAAATTTTCAAATCAAAACGCCTGACGGAACATAAATACAAAATCGGAGTGCTCGGTCATCCTTATAACATACACGACGATTTCGTCAATACCGGAATTATGAATGAACTTAAAAAGCGTGACGCGGTATCGATAACAACCGAAGATATCGATATAGAAAGCGTAAAATGTGATTTTTCCAAATTCCCTTCAGGTCTTTTCTGGGCGTTCGGCCGCGAAATATATAAAACGGCGGCATTTCTGATAAAAAACGACGATTTTAAAACCGACGGCGTCATATACGTATCGCCTTTCGGATGCGGACTCGACTCCATCATGCTAACGATCGTGCAGAACGAATTTAAAAGCGCGGGCATTCCGTTTTTGCCTCTTACGGTAGACGAACATACCGCTCGCGCCGGGCTAATAACAAGAATAGAAGCTTTCATGGACATGCTTGAATAAAAAGCGCGGTGAAATAATAAATGAGTATAATACTTAAAAATTCTTCTAAAACAGGGTTCTCCATGATAGAACTCATAATCGGCCTTGTCATAATGGCATTCATACTCCTCGGCACCTTCTCGATGATGTCGGGCGAGCTCGGGAGCATCAGCCGCACGAGAGACTTTTCGGCGGCGGTCATGATCGCCCAGGAAACCGTCGAAACCATAAGGAATTTTCCCTTCGATAAAATTTCAGTTGAAGATGCGGGGCCGGAATCGATCGAGGCTTATATCAACGGCCAGACCGTAACGGCGGAATATCCCCATGAGGTCCAGATCGGAAAAATAAAATTCACGCGCAACATAAGCATTAAAAACGTCGGCGGCGCGGGAGGAACGCTCCCACTGAACCTGAAATCGCTGGATCTCGAAATAAAATGGGTAAGCGAGGACAAGAGAGCTCTTTCCTACCGGCTCGCGACATGCGTCACAAAGACGCAATAGAAGGAAACGTTATGAACAAAATATATTCAAAAAACAAAATATTTAGCGGCACCGGGTTCACCATCATAGAAATCATGGTAACCGTGCTTTGTCTCGCGCTCATATCGGGCGGGGCATTTTCCCTCTTCAAAAGCACCATTAAAACATCCGATACGGGGACCAGGATGATGGACTACTATCAGCGCTCACAAAAAATATTGATGCGGCTTTCCCGCGACATAAAAGAAGCGAATTACGTTCATGACGAAGCGCCGGTCATGGTCGCGCAGAACAAGGTCGCGGCGCTCGGGATATCCCCCGAAACCCAGAAACTCGAAATAATCAAGCAGATACCCGATTTCACGAAGGAACCCACGGGCGCGGATAAACATATCGAGTTCAAGACGGAACTCATAACATATAAGGTCGAACCGATGCAAACAATACCAAATAAATTCAAGCTTATGAGAAAAGCCGGGGATAAGTCCGATGAATTGGTTGGCGACAATCTCGACGAGCTCATGTTTTACCGGATCGACAGCGAGACTCCTGCCGGAAACGCCGGCGGCAAGCCGACATATGGCGCGGGGCCAAAAACGATATATGTGAAAATAAAAATGCTGGTGCCTTCTTCTTCCGCCGATGGAAGCGGAGGTTATCCGATAGAGTTTAAAACGGCTATTTCGATGCGCGGCTGCCAGCTTAACTAAAATGCAGGCCGCTCGGATGGAGATATTATGAATTTGAAAAGCACGCCACCTCAAAAAACTGCTCAAAGTCGCAAGCGCGGAATGGTTTTTCCGCTAATACTTCTCGCGGTCATCGTAATAGTAGGGTTTGTATACGCGTTTCACCAATACCGGGTCGGGCAGATAGCCATGACTGACGAAATAGCCAGATTTTACGCGGCGACATGCGCCGCCGAGGCCGGCATTTCCTGCGCCATAGGTGAACTTCGGGGCGGAGCTACTCCATGGAACACGCATTCAACCAAACTTGACGCGCAGGGAAATCTTGTCTGGGACGCGGCGCTTCAGCACGGCAACATCGTAAAGCCCGCCGGAGCTTTGACATCATACGCGACGCTTGCCGGAACATCAGGCACGGTAGGCGGAACGCTGGGTTCAATGACGCTTAAGCTTAGCGATTTCAAAGTGCGCTGCGGACACGCCTCGGCAAAGGACAACAAGGATACCAAAGCGATAAACGAAGAAAATATGTTCTATAAAATCGAAGCCATAGGAAAATACTTCAGCACATATGTCAAGGTTACATCTATCGTAGAAGCGCGCGACCTTTCGGAATTTCTCATCTATGACAGCGATTTTCTGGACATGGTTCTCGGACTTCCGGGAACGAAAATGCCCGACGCATCCAATTTCTTCAGCATCGGAACGCTATACGGCAGACGCTTCGTATATCTGGGAACGATATTCGGCAACGGCAATCCGCCTGTTTTAAAACTCGATAATATGAGCGACATTTCGACCGGATCTACGGGCGAGATTTATGTCTTCGACCCTTACGTCACGCTCAATGGAAAACAGCTCGGCCGAAACAATAATTCATCGAAAATAAATTACTCCCCCGCCCAGGGCACAGGCGCTAAAACCATTACCGGCGGCACATGGAACGCTGACTTCGCCAAAAACAACGTCGGCGCCAAGCAGGAAAACGGCAGCTGGGCCGGCGGCATTATGAAAGACGGGCGCCACGGCGGACGCGACCTTCCCATAGTAAATTCAAAGACCTTCACGCAAAAATATAAAAATCTCGCTAAAAACGGCGGCATATACATACCCGCCCCGGGCGGAAACTTCGGCGAAGCCAACACCGGAAAATTCGAATTCAAAAATCCTTATTCGACAGCGGATATCACGAATCTACGGTACGTCGACTTCGGCGCGTCCATAAGCGAAACCGCAAAAGCCGATCAGACTCGCCAAAGATTGCTATGCTTCGCGGGAATGGAACGCGAAACCAACATTAAAGACTCCGCGATATCGACCAAACTTAAAGACCCTGGCTTTAACGGCGTCATATTCACTGAAGTGCCGCTGCGCATTCGTGGAAACCCTCAGCGCGACATAGTCATCGCATCGGACAAGGACATTTATATCTGCGGCGACTTCAACCAGACGACGGACGTAATGCAAAATTACAAAGACGATAAATTCCTCGAATATATGCCCAATCCTCTCACCGGTATTGATTACTGGCAGGATGATACCACCTGGAGAAAAGCAAACCTCGATAAAAACATGGGCGTTTATCGCCAGCGCGTAACAATTTTTTCAAACGCGAAGATCTGGTACGACTACACCAGGCCCGACATGGTCTTCGAAAACGAGTTGATGCCTTATGTCGAATGGAAGTTATCGATGGCCATAGCTTACACTCCAAACTCCGGCACGGGTTTCAGCGTTCAGGAATTCACGGATTTTTATGATAATACGAACATCGTCCGATATAAAAGCGCCGGCGCCGGACGCATAGACATGTCCGATATCAACGCATACGATCTGACGGGAAAGCCCGGATCAATACTCGATACGATAAAAACCACTCCGACGAAGTGGGCCGACGTCAACGCCTTCGTAGCCGATCCTAATTGCGCGACCTTCCTCAAATTTTTGGACGACGAATTTTTCCAGGGCGGAAACCCCGCCATCGATGCGAAGAAATTCATACTGGACACCGCGACGAAAAAGCTCAAGGTCAGGGACGTCAGCGCCCCGACGAACCCGCCGCAGGACAAGGATTTCGTAGAGATATTAAAGATGAAGCCCGGAAAGCTCGATGCCGCGGCGCGAGCGGCCATAGTAAGAGGCGTATTCGACGTGATAAACGAAACGAAACCAGGCTGTATCTGGGGCGATAATTCATCAATGGCCTGGAAGCTCTTCGACAAGGTCGGACTCGTCAACGGCGCTTCGCCGCAGGAACGTCCGTTCTGTCAGTTCCTTAACCCTGTCAAGGATTTCGCGAACGACAGGCTTTTTCTTCCGGAAATGACCATGAACGCGCGTATGGTAAGTTCCGACGCCCGTCTTTCTAATTCGACCTGGGACATCGGCAACACATCTAACGCCATCTATAACGAACTTGGCAACCGTCCCAGAAGCGACGCCGGTTATGACGCATATATGCCCACCGTTTCTTCTATTTTAAGGCTTATGGGTTCGGAGATCTTTCTGCGGGAAAATAACATTCCTCCCGTCATGACCGGAAACGTTTACAGGCCGAACATGCGTAAAAAAATATACGACGCGGCGCTTACCAATTTCAACGACCCTCAAGGCCTCACAAATTACGGGCTCGCCACCTGGATCCTTCAAAAATCCACCAAAGCGGATTATGACGCATTTTAATTTTTTTTGATTTTTTAAAATTTTTATGAAACTAAATCAAAAAAAATTAAGTATATACTATCACTAAAAAATCGGGAGGAAATATGAAAAAGTTTTTTTTAATAGCACTTACGGCTTTTTTTGTTCTTTTTTCAACGACTTTAACTGTGCTGGCGGCCCAGGAAAAAGGTCTCGCTTCGTTAAATAAACTGACCGGCGGCATCAAATACTCTAAAAACAGCGCGGAGAAATACGTCGAATTAAACGCGAAGGACGCAATGGCGCTATCTCTTGGCGAGGGCGCTCTCATAATGACCGGCCCCGAAACGCGCGGAGAACTTTTCACTACTTATGGCGCGGTATTAAGCGTTGAAGCCAACACGGAACTTCAGATCGGTTTTTACAATATCAGGATAATGCAGGGCGGAATATGGGTAAACTATAAACCCGTTAAAGGATCTGACGGAAGCATGAAATTCAAGGTTCAGACGCCGGTAGGTACCATCGGGATAAAAGGAACGATTTTCGGAGTAGTAGTGGATCTTCTCTCCAAAGAAACTTCCGTTCAGGTTAAAGAAGGCGTAGTTTCCTTCGAAACGCCGGATAAAAAATCGGTTGACATCGCGGCCGGAACCAAACTCGACGTATTAAAGGACGCGATTCTTAAAACCCCTGAAAAGTTCGAAATAAAAAGAAATATCGTGACCGAAAAATTAAAAAAGAACGCCGTCGATGATAAAAACGAAGACAGCAAAGAAGCCTCGATTGAATCGGTCAAAAAGAGCCTCGACGATCCGTTTAATAAATTTAAAGGCAAAGACCCTAAAAAACAATAAGTTATAATGCATCAATCAACCGGTCTTTCTTCAAGGTAAAGGCCGGTTGATATATTTTTTAAAACCAATAAATAACGACGGATGATCTTATGTTCTCTTTAAGCCACAAAAATAAAAAAGGAATGAGTTATATTATCGCCATTTGTATCCTGGGGATACTTTTCGCGGCGATAGTTTCATATAACACCATACTTCGAAATGAGCGCGTGCAGATGTACCGCATGGTTTATTCCGATAATGCGCTTATAATAGCCGAAGCGGCAATGGAAATACTCCAAAAAATAATAGAAGAGGAATTCTCGAAAACTGAGTTCGAAAGAAAGAACGATCTCTTCGATTATAACGATCTTATTAAACCAAAAGATAAATTTGAAACAGTCAACTTCAATTCGAAAAAACTCACTAGTATAATTTCAAGCTCGAAACCGATAACCAGGATAATAGATATCTTCGGGGGAACTAAATACGCTAAAATAAACGAGGTGCGCGTATTTATAGACCGCGAAAACATTCGTTCATATGCGGAAACCTTCGGTCCCGCAGCCGGCTTCATGGCCAATTCCCGGGAAAAATTCGGACTGATAAACTACGTGATCGAAGTCGAATATTTCACCGTAAAAAAAATACTCACCGTAAAAAAGCAGATAAAAATAATTAATACACTGCCCAAAGGCCTCCGCTATTTCACTCTTTTCGTGAAAAATATTCCCGCCGGAAGCGACATCAACAGCCTCATAGTCGATGAAGACGGAAATCCGGTCCAGGGCAAGCCTCTTGTTTTAGATAACGGAAACTTTAATAAAGAAGCCAGTCCGCTCAATATCGGAATGGTCTTTCTCGGAAATGAAAAACCACAGGACCCCATAGTTTTGAGGCTCAGCCACGGCGCCGACAGAACGGGCGTAGGAGAACTTTTCCAGCTTTACAACGATTATTATTTCGACATATTCTACGACCGCAAATTCCCCCAGGGGCAATATCTCATAGGCCACCTCGATTACGGCCTCTGCCGCGAAATGAAGTCAATGACGGGCTACGGAATAGCTTTTCAGCGCGACGTCAATACTTCAATTCTGAAACTCTACGGCACGCCTTCAAACTCCACGCCAACAAGGATTATGGGAAACGTTAAGCGCGCGTACGTAAGGCTCGCGGCCTATCAGGACAAGGCCACGCTCGGAATGAATTATATGTCGGCCATGCCGTTCGTCACGCCCGGAAATTTTTCTTCCAGCGGAATCACGCCTATCGCGGACATAAGCGATAACCCTCAACCTCCGAAATACAAGTCCTGCGCGGCGATCGCGGCGAAGCTTTTCGGCGTCTCCGACTATACGCAGTATTCAAAATATATGAACCAGATAGTCACCAACGAGCCTTATAATCACGGACTTTTCTCCGAAATAAAGGATAAGCGCGGAATGATATGCGAACCTTTCAAAATACCCGACATAAAGGAAAAGCTTTATCCTTCAACGGAAAATAATTACGGCGGGGTTCCCGCGGCGCCGGCCGATTCCGAAATAGCCGCAACCGATCTGCGGAAACTAACGTTAGACGAAAAATATATAACGCCTTACGTTTCATACAGATTTAAGGACAACGCCGATTTCGAAAAATTTAAAAAACTTTTCATAGCTCCCGATTCGTCTCCGGCGATTTTAAATCTGGGCCTGGTAGCGTATTTCGAAGGCGACATAACTCTTCCGGCTATGGTCATCGCCCGCGGCGGAATGATAGTGTGTAAAAAAGGGAATATAACGATTTCCGGAGACATCGTAGCCGATCCTTTCCAGAACCAGATACTTACGCTTATAGCCCTCGACGGCGAAATAATAGTCAACGCGGACCGTGTAGACGCGTCCCTGGTAGCATTAAAGGAAGGCACTAAATTTACCCCGCAAAAACCTATTCAAATAAACGGGACATTGGCCGTTAATTCGATAGATTTCACGCAGCTTTCAAAAGTCGGCGGCAAGCTGAAATTCAAAACCATGCAAACGGTTAAAAACGACTCCCCATTCTTTTATTACGCATCGATACAACCTGACGTTCGAAACTGGGGGTCTAACAAAGAATGAGAGTTAGATCAAATAACCGAAACCAAACAAGGCGCGCGTTCACTCTCGTCGAGATAGTGATAACGTCGGTCATCCTCGTTATCGCCATAGTCCCTATGCTTTCAACACTATTCGAACATTACAGGGCCACCGCGGATATCGTCAGCAAGGTCACCGCGGCAAATTACGCGAAAGACGTTATCGATTATTTGAAGTCGCTCCCTTATGAAAAGCTCGATCAAAGCTTCAACGAAACCGAGGCCGGCGGGATCGAAAGTAAAAATTATAAAATGCTGCCGCCGCTCGCGAAGGGATTTTTACGCGAAGTCAGCATAACCGAATACAATAATGAAGAAATTGGAAGCGGGCTGAAAGAAAAGTTCGATTACAAGATCATCAGGGTCAACGTTACGATAGATGATGGAACCGGGAAAAAAACCGACAGCACGAAACTTTCCCTCGTAGGATCCGTAATAGCAAAAAAACTCGAAAAAAGTTCCAAAAAATAAAACAAAATATCATAAAAAACAGTATATTTAAGAAACGGCGGTTATGAATAAGCTTAAAAATTCGAAAAGCAAGAACAGGGCCTTTACTCTTGTCGAGATAACGGTTGTTTCCGGGATCGCGCTGATACTGCTTGGCGCGCTTTATACGGTTTTTTTAAGAAGCTTTTCCGGCGTGGAAGCGGGAAAATCGAAACTTGAATGCCTTCAGGACGCCGCTATAACGTTTGAAAATCTGAAACAGGACATAAAAGGCGGTTTTTTCGGAAAGTCTTTTATAAAAGGCAATATCGTCAACGGCGAATCTTTTTTCAAGGGCGGAGACGGATTTTTAGAGTTCATGAAATTATATTACGATCAAGACGGCAATGAAGTTTTGAGAAAAATCAATTACACTCTCGATAAAGACACCGGAACGCTGATAAGAACCGAAGAAGCGGGAATCAAACGCGAGTTCGCGAAAAAAAAAGTTAAAAAGTTCACGGCAAATCTAGTAAAGGGGCCTTCATATTTCTTTATAGACGTAGCTATAAAAGTCGAAACGAATAATCAGCAAAGCGTAGAAATGAGAAACGCTATCTTCCCCAAGGGCCTTCAGGCGGTAAATAAAAACTGGGCGCCGAACACATATTGATGAACCCGGACCATAAAAACAGCGGAACGGATAGTTTTTATGTTATAATATAATTAGCGGGTTTTACTAATGATTACAAGTAAATTTTTCATAAGAATTCGCGGAGGTTATGCCATGATAAAAATCTTTAAAAATGCTATTTTCATAGCGCTTATCCTGTTTTTCTCCGTTTCAGCGCCAAGCGCGGCACAGGAAATCGGCGGCAAGGTTTATACCATCAAGGAAGGTGAAACGCTTCTCGATATCGCTAAAACGGATGAAGTGATGGTGCTGGCTATCAAGATATTAAACGATCTTGAAAACCCTCTTGAATTAAAGACCGGATCGAAAATAATCATCCCCGACGGAAGCTTCGTTAACGAAATCATAGCAATGTCGGCCACGGAACTTGAAGATCGCGCCGAAGAATATCAGACGCGCGTATCATCAACGCTTATGGCCGAACTTAACGCTTCATACGTCGACCCTCAGATACAGAAAAACATGGGAAATCTGGCCGAACTTCCCAAACCGATCGACGCAAATCCAGGATTTTTCCAGGGTGTTATGCCGTCGTTCAAGCCTATGTATGGATTCTTCGGCGCCGCTTTCGATCAAGCGCTTGCCGCTCTTGAAGAATCGTGGAAGTCATCGCAAAGCACTTTCTCCAGTTTTTTCAAAACCTCGCTTGGAATTATGCCCAAAAGTTCTCGCCGCGATACAGCTGCAACCGTCGCGCTTTCAGCTAGCAACAAGTGGGCTGCATCCGCAAAAACGACTGCTAGAAAAAAAACTTCCTCTTCCAATTCAAACGCATCCTTGTCATCTCTTCGCGCCGGCACCTCAGGCCACACAAGTTCGACGACAACCGGCTCAACCACAAGTTTAGCATCGAATAAGCCATCCTATGTACTATTGGGTGGGGGATTAGCATCGGGAACATCCACAACCAAGCCTGGTTCAACCGCAACATCTGGCTCTGCAACCAGGCCGGGTTCAACCGCAACATCATCAGGAACATCCACAACCAGGCCAGGTTCATCAATATTCGGTTCAAGCTCAGCTGCATTGGAACAAATATCCGAAACCGCAAGTCCGGGAGCATTCGCGGGAGCAACGGCATCGGGTGGCGTGGGAGCAGCGGTATCGGGCAGCGTCAGTTCATCCGATTCATCCACTAATTTGGGCACGTATATTGGAGCCGTCACCGGTGCTACGTTCGGTATGATGACCGGCGGGATAGCAGGAGCGGCGGCGGGAGCGGCGGCGGGAGCGACTGCGGGTTCAACACTAGGATCTGGTGGCAGCATAGCGGAAGCCGTAAGCGCGGTTAAAGATGTAGCGCAAAACGCACTGAGCAGCGTAAAAAACTTTTTTCAAAAATAATAAAAAAGCCTTCGAAGTATTGATTCTTCGAAGGCTTTTTATTAGTACGTCTAACGCGTTTTTCAAAAATGTAATTTAGCGTAAAGCTATGCTGACGACAATTAATCCCAGAACAAAAGTTCGGAGTATGTCGGTATCTGCCAGCAGTTCTTATCTATTCTCACTTCGAGAAAGTCCGATATTTCTCTGGCTTGATGCATTATCGGCAGAACGTTTCCGACGATAAAATCAGCTTTTTTGAATATATCCTCCTCTTCAAGGAGCGTTTTTCTTATTTTACGCATCTGATCGACCAGGCTTTGAAGCCTGGATACCGCTTCCACGAACTCGGCCAGAAATTTCGCCTGCGGCTCGATGTTGGGCGGTTGGGCGTTCTTCGTCTTTTTAGCTATAAATACAAGCTGTTCGGCAACGTCTAAAGCCGCGCCGATAGATGACGACAATTCGTGCTGATAAAAATAAGCCGCGGGCAGAACCTGCTTCGACAACATTTCAAGCATCGTCGCGAACTCGATCTCAAGCATCTTGTTATATTGTTCGTAACATACATGATATCGCGCCTCGGCCTCTTCTTTTGATATGACTCCGGCTTTTATTATGCATGAGCTTTCATTGCGGTCGATCCAGAATTTAAGCGCTTCGGGCGTGTTTTTGGCAATCGGAAGCCCGCGTTTGACGGCTTCCTTTACCCACTGATTGGAATAGTTGTTCCCTTCGAATCTTATGCGCTTCGTATCTTTTATCATTTCACGCAACAGCTCGATGACGGCGGCGTTAAAATCTTTGGATACCTTCGTCTTCTTTTCAAGGCTATCGGCGACGAAATTTAACGATTCGCTCACGGCCGCGTTTAAAACCGCAACGGGAATAGAAATAGAAGCTGAAGAGCCCACGGCGCGGAATTCAAATTTGTTTCCGGTAAACGCGAAAGGCGACGTTCTGTTTCTGTCCGCCTGGTCTTTTGAAACTTTAGGCAGTTTTGAAAGGCCGAGATCTAAAATCGACTTTTCATGACTGTCCTTTATTTTTCCGCTTTCTATCTGATCCAATATCTTCGCGAGCTGTTCGCCCAAAAACACGGACATGATCGCTGGCGGCGCCTCGTTCGCGCCCAGCCTGTGGTCGTTTCCGGAAGACGTTATCGCCGCCCTCAAAAGGCCGCCATGGTTATTTACCGCGCGCAAAGTCGCAGCCAGGAACACAAGAAATTGAAGGTTTTTCACGGGCGTTTCGCCAGGCTCCAGAAGATTGGCGCCATCCGAATCCGTAAGCGACCAGTTGCAATGCTTTCCGGAACCGTTGACGTACGCGAAAGGCTTTTCCGCCAGAAGCGCCATGAAGTTATGCCGGAGCGCTACCCGCTTCAGCGTTTCCATGAGAAGCTGGTTGTGATCGGCGGCAATATTAGCATCTTCATAGATCGGAGCTATCTCAAACTGATGCGGAGCTACCTCATTATGGCGTGTCTTGCAGGGCACTCCCAGTTTGAAAAGCTCGAATTCAAAATCCTGCATAAAACTTATAACGCGGTCTTTTATTGAAGTGAAATAATGATCTTCCATTTCCTGACCTTTGACGGGGCGCGCGCCAAGAAGCGTTCGGCCGCATATCTTAAGGTCAAGGCGTTCATTGGCGTATTTCGTATCTACGAGAAAGTATTCCTGTTCGGCGCCGATCGACGATTTGACGCGGTAAGCGCTTTTATTGCCGAAAAGCTTCAGCACGCGCAAC
>CAZJFS010000062.1:0-22949 GCA_964545075.1 uncultured bacterium | reverse complement strand
GATCGACCGCACTCGCGCTCGAGACAGACCCAACATTAGACATTTGATTTTCAAACTCTGACGTAACATTTATGGCGTTCATCATCGCATCTTTCACAAAAGTAAAAGCGTTTATCAGTGGTGAAAAAAGCGTTAAAAGAGTGTCGATCGACTGGCCGAGATTCGCAAGATTAAACATCAATGAAGATATCGCGCTACCGAAGCCTGAAACAACGCTCATGCCTGTTTCAAATATCGAATAAGCCAATTTAAACGGAGCGGTCACGGCGCTTGAGACGATGCCGCCGAGGCTGCTTAAACCGCCCATCAGCAAACTCGATGCAGTTGACATAGCACTAAATGCAGTGTTTAAAATATTCAACGGATTCAAAGCTGACATGATGCTCGAACTAACGTTTAATAATGAATCCTTTACATTATCAATATCTTTTGATTCCGCCGTTACTTTTAAAGATATTTCTTGCTTCGCTGTTTTTACCAGATCATTTATACTGTCATTCAAAGATTTAATGCTGCGCAATACTTCGATCGCATCGAGCGTCGCCCTCAAAGCTATATCGTTATCGTTAGACATATAATTTCACCTCTCGATAAAGAATAAAAGACGGCAAAATATTGATTTTACCGTCTTTTATTCTTAAGCTTATCTTTTACCTGTTGGCGTTTACGATGGTTAATTTCTTCTTCTATGTAAATTTCAAGTCGCAAAAAGAAATCATAATCCATCGCTTTTACCGTTTCCGGATCGAGGTTCAGATATTTACAAACGTTTAATATCCTTAAAAATTCTGTGTTTTGGGGATTGAAAAAATGTTTTCTATCCCCAAAAAGTAACCTCAATCCGCTTCTTAGTTTTTTACTTCACCTTTAGACGGCGCTTTATTTATTGCTTTTATCTCGCGCTCGAGTTCGGTAAAAACGTCATTCGGGAGTAATTTAACGTTTTCGAGATTAATTTCAAGAAACTTCGTATTTTCCGGAACACTTTCATCAGCTTCAATATTCCATTTGATGATTGATTTTGAGACCGTCATTAAGCGTAAGGTTGCGGTATCCGTTATTACCGATGCTCCGACGTTATCGTCTTTGATTTTCGTCAAGTCGACATTATCCTTGAATTTAAAGGCATTTGTCTGGATTTCCAAATTTTCTCCTGCGGCAAGTTTCTTGATTATGAATTCATAATCACCAAATTTGACCTCTTTGGTAAACTTTAAAATTTTCATTCTAACCACTCCTTTAATTTTATTTGTAAAATTCAGGCCGGCGGTAATAGACTTCCTTATCATCACCGCCGCCTGTGCAATTAAATTATTTTATTGCTATGCTATTGCGGGCTGCGAGTTAACGACAACCATTTCATAACCGAAGCCGAGGCCTGCATCGCGGTTAGCGAAACCTTCGGATGCGATAACCAATGTGTCAGGCGTAGTCGGAACATCGGCGCTTTCAAACCTGAAGTTCGGAATGAAAATATGGAATTGGTATGTCACGTTCGTGGAGCCTATTTTTACGCCGTTGACGAGGCCGTAAACGACTTCAAGAACACCGAATGTCGCGTTTCTAAATTTATTGTAGTAGGTCATGTCAACGAACTCGAGTTCGGTTGAAATCGAAACTTCTTGCTTGCCGGAAGTTATATTACGGCAGGTGTCGGCGCCGCGGATTGAGAAGCGCGCTTTAACATTGTTTTTGATTTCTATGTCGATCTTTTCGAGCATGGTTTCGTCTACCCAGTCAAGTTTCGCTTTTGCCTGTTTGAAAATGAACGGGTCGAGAGGCGAAAGAGTAAGTTCTTCGGGAAATGTATGGCCGGTAACGCTGCCAAGTGCATCATCCTGTGAAACAATACTGCAATCTGCCTGTAAGAAGTCTTCGGCATTTATCGAAAGTTTGAACGAATCGATTTTGCATCCCGTGAATTCAAAGAGTTCAATGCCACCTTTGGTATCCCATACCTGGAAGGAACCACGTGTTCCAGGACGGTAAACGTGCGAGTATACGCCGGCAACATTCTTGCAATATGTGATCATGAATTCGTCCGTGCTAACGGCGGCGGTACCCAATGTGATTTCACCCGCTGCTATACTGATTGAATATTGATTTGCGGTAGGATCAGAAACTACGCGCGTGAGCTTCGTCCAGACGCCACCAGTCGCTTTCTTCCAGACGAAATCCGAACCGACCGTTACCGGAATAGTGTTTACACTTAAGAATGTTCCTGTTTTATTGGTCTGACGTTCTCTTTTGAATTCGCCGGCGTATGTCGTGACGCTTCCGAGAGCATATTTTAAGAATTCGGGGAATCCATTTTCGGGCGCGCATATAATACCATTGCCGCCTTCAACAGTTTTCTTTGTCTGAATATTCGGAGCTTTTACGAGCTCACCTGATATAGTTTCGGGATCTTTGTAATCATATTTCCCGAGGACGCTGTTTTCGGTTACCTCGATTCTTTTCTTGGTATTTCCGGAAGCGTATACGCCGAATTCGTCTTCGTGGATGATCAATATCTTACTTTCAATTCCATTCGCCATTTAAAACACTCTCCTTTGATTGATATTATTTTGAGTTATGATTTATTTACCGTTGAATGAGTACGCGTCTTTTAGCGGTTAGTGAAATGATAGCGCTGTAAAAAATATAATTGTCGGCGGCGCCAGCTTCGTATCGCGTGCTGGTGATATCTGAATCGAGATAGCTTCCGTCGATCTTTGGATTTTCCTGCAATATTTTCTCTACGATATTGGTCAGCGTATCTATGCGGTCGTAGCCGAGCATATTTGAACCATTGTCGCTGTCTCCGTATTCGGTCGTCACGCATACGATATCTACGCTGAACGTTTCGAGATAGCCGCTCGGCATGGACTTTATCTGTTTATCTTTCGAAACGCGCTCGAGCATGACGGCGGGGAAATCCATTACGAGCGGGTCGTTAAATTCGCGGAAGGTCTTAACTGCTATGGTATCCACGCCGTCGGTCTTTAAGCGCGTAT
This sequence comes from uncultured bacterium, assembly GCA_964545075.1. GTDB lineage: Bacteria > Muiribacteriota > UBA9980 > UBA9980 > UBA9980 > DAOPXV01. The sequence goes on along the minus strand of CAZJFS010000062.1, from coordinate 19,953 downwards.
CTACCGACAGAAGCGTATAAATATCTTTGATCGTCTTCTTCATGTTTATGCCCTTCCTGATGAAATAAACCTGTCCAGAATGTCTTTAATCTGAGCTATGTCGGGTGCCTGGACGAACATAAAATCGCGCTTTGGGATGCGCTTTTTTTCATGGAATGAGTTTGTCGGCGCGTTGGGATACTTCGGATGCTCGTGATATTTCGCATAATCGATATTCGTTCCGACGACCGCCATTCCGTCCTTATAAATAAAAATTGAGTCCGCGCCGCCCTGTAAACTATTAATTAAATTTCCGTTATTGACGAGTAGCTTATGGCCTGCCAAATAATTTGTACCTTTGATTTTGGTTAAGTTCTTTTTAAGTGTGGTTTCTTTTTTTATATTGCCTTCAGCAAATTTCTTGATCTCGTTCCATGATTTTTTATCAGCTGTTTTACGCTGAATGTCTCCGGAAGTTCTTGGCGCAAGTCCCTGCCATCCCGCCGTTCTTCCTTTCTGATTTTTAAAGTGTAAGAGAACCCTGCTTCGAATAAAATTAGCGATCGTTTTAAACGCCGGCTTCGTATTCGCCAGCCTGTTCATCAGGCCTTTTACTTTGCCTAATACCTTTGCCGCATCGATGTTCATTTTAAGTTCGATAAATTCCATAATCGCTTTCAGCTCCGGTTTATGTCGCTTAACTTCTCGCGGTTTACTTGTGAATCCGGCCAATCGTCGAGATCAAATATAGGCTGCATCCCCTGATTGGCCGCGTCCATTCCGGTCGACCATATTGACGATGACGCGGTTTCAAGCTGTTGATTAAATTCGAATTTACCGTTATCCGCCATACGAACGCCAGCTCTGAACTTGCATGGTAAAAGCATATCGGGCGGATTCTCGACGTAGCTTTTAAGAAGTTCAAAATGGTCCAGCCACATATTGCGGACAACTTCATTTTCAGTGAGTTGATTACTGTCGAAAAAGTATTTGAGGCATCGTGCCGTTGACATCTCAATAGCGATCGATTTAATGATCTCCGGAATGGATGGCACATTGGATTCATCCACGAGCGGTATGGCGTAAATTTTATAAAGCACACCGTCGATTATGCTCTCGACGTAGGTTATAAAACTTTCAACTTTTGGTTCTTCGATTGAAGCATTTGAATTGAAGCGTTTATAATTTGCTTTCACCGCGGCAGCGTTTGTATATTTTCCCATTGTTCGATGCCTCTTTTTTTTACTTCTTTTTATATCCCGGGGCGGGCGAGGCCGAGTCTTGAATGCCCATAAAAGACCCGGCCTCTGAACGTACACCTAAAGGAGTGATTTAGGCTACGGTCGCGGAGACGATCCTGTCAGGGTACTGGATGACCGGGAGTCCGTTCTGTCCCGAAAGTATAAGCGTGGTTTTCGGGTCTTTCTTTTCTATGGTTTCGCCGTATTTGCCGACGCCCATGGTATATTCGTTCGGGGCGTCTATGAACACGGCTGTTTTTTCGTTAGGCGTGTTCGAATTGCCCTGCGCGGCCAAAAGAATAACGTTATTGTTTGCGACAAGCTGCTGCTGGTTCCCAGATGCATCGTTATATACGCCGTATGAAACCATGAGCTCGAGGCCGAGAGCGGCAAGATATGCTTTGAACCTCGTAAGCAAGTCCGAGTCAGTCGTATATTTGAGGAGGTCGCGAAGCTTCTGGTTATTGAGAACATGTCTAAGCATTTTGAAGTTTAAGAGCAGTTTTTCGGCCGGCGCGCCGCCGTCGTCCGTTACGAGGTCCATCCATGTCATGATGTCTGCGAGCGGGTCTGAATTGACATAATCGGTCCATTTCGCCGTATTGGCAAGAACCGGTTTATGCGAACTTTTGAATCCGAAATCGAGATTGAACTGTATGCCTTCCTCAAGGTCGACGTAGTTGATAGCACCGGTGAGGGCCATCATCTTAAGCCATTCGACGCGGAAATCCACACCGTCGGAAACGCGCGCGGCGTAGTCAACGACCATCTGATTAGCGTATTTCTCGTTGAGCGTGCCGGGCCTTCTGAGCAAAAGCATATGAGATGCTTTTATCGGAATCTTATGTTTGATTACGACGGCGGTGCCTTTCATCGTGACCATGTTCGGAGGCGCGCACATGGGGGCGGGCGAGTTCATACCGGTAATGGGCGCCATGGGATACGAACCGCGGATTACGTCCCAATCAAGGTCCATAGTTTCTGATGTTTTTGAGCCGTATATCGAAGCCGAAAGCATTTGTTTAATAGGAAACTGCTGAATGAGTCCGCTTATAAACTGCGGATTCAGAACTGAATATAATGAATCAGGCATATTTTTCTACCTTCCTTTTTTTATAAATTTGTTGCTATGTTAAATCGAAATTATATGAAGATTATCTGGCCTTTAAGGTCTGCCTTTGCGTTTGCGTCGAGACCTACGCACTGCGCTTCATAAATGAGGCCGTGAACGATATAACTTGTGATTATGTCGTGGGTTGTGCCGTTTACGGTTTTCGAATCGATCTGTTCTTCTATGATGCCGATCGCGACTTCGCCGCCGTCCTCTCTGGTATTTGCGTAGCGGCAGAGCTTACCGGCTTTCGGGCCGGTTGTTATTTCGCCCATAACAGTTCCGGCTTCGAACGGGAAAGTTTCGGCGCCGTCAATCTGGCCGGTGCGGTTGATCGGATGGCCTTCTGAGTAATGGGCCACTTTTTTACCTACAAATGATTTGTCCTGGGCTACGAAAGGAACGCTCTGATACATAACTTTGCACTCTCCTTTTATCTTGATAAATAGTTATTTTTAAATTATTTCTGGGCCGGTGCGGCGGCTGCCGCTGCTGCCTGCGGGAAATAGCCAGGACACATTTCTTTTGCTTTCTGAATCTGTATTGCCGTCTGGTCTTTTTCTTCGCTGGCCTTGGAGTCCGTGGTCTTTTCGGAAAGGTCGATTCTCGCCGGAAGCTCGTTTAAAACTTCTTTGACGATCTCTTTTATGGAAACGGATTCTTTGTCTGAAAGGCGTATGATGTTCGCTTCTTTTTTGTTGATCGAGAAGAAAAGCTTTTCAAGTTTTTCTTTCTGCTTGGGCGCGATCTTGGTTTCCTTCGCGAGCTGATCGAGATACTGCTTATCTGAAAGATTGACGGTATCGCACTGCGCGGCTTTTTCTTTTTTCTTCGCAAGCTCGACGTCCGCTTCGAGTTTTTTGATTCTTTCCTGTAATGCCAACGTTGCGGGATCAAGTTTCTCATCACCTGCGGCTTCGTCGCCCTTATCGCCGTCGGCCGGAGCTTCGGCGGGTTTGATTTTTTCAACAAGCGGTTTTAAAATGTCACCGATTTTTGCTGTTTCTTCGGGCGTTGCTGTTTTCATGGCTTCCGTTATTGCCGTGATCGATTTTTCGAGACCGGTCACCATGTCGGCTAACGTGGGCGCGGCGGCACCGCTCGCTTTGTCTGCCGCTAATTTCTTCGCCGCTGCGGCATCCGCTGCCGCTTTTTCTTCCTGGGCTTTTTTGATTTCTTCGGGTGTTGCCATTGTAATGTCCTCCTTCGAACTTAGGTTGATGAATAAAAATTTTCCTTTATCGCTTGAAAAATATAGTTGTTTGATATCTGCAAGGGTTTTGATTTCCGGCAGTTCCTCGCCGAGAAGCGCGAGTCCTAATAAGACTGCGCTATATTTTTTATTTTTATTTACATCCTCGTAATCAAGTACGACTTCGGCCGATTTTTGAGCATACGCTTTAGTGTCTATAAGGTCTTTAACTTCCTTTGGAACGTCCGTTATCGTGGCATAAATCACATCGTTTTCCGGCGAAAGTTTGAGTTCGGAAATATAACCGACCGCCGGGTATCCGGAACGCTCAAGTATTTCCTGCTCGCCATGACCGAGTTTGACAGTTGGCTTAACTTCATTTTTGAGCTTATAGAAATTTTTATAAATCTCGTCGAGAATGGCGGGCGTAAAATCAAATTCTTTAAACCGGCCGACTCGAAGTATTTCCTCATCCACAAGCGTATAGGTTTCCACGTCCATAAATTTCATCCTTTTTTTAGTTCTCGAAGTATATTAATTAAAAAAGTGTTTTTGACGGTCGAATTCATAATTTGAAAAATGCTTATTAGCAAAGAATATCGCGCGTGAGCGGGCTTGAACCGCAAAAAAGAAACCGGCCCGAAGGCCGGTCGATGAAACATTTCTAAGTTTTATTTATTTTTCGTATTTGCCTTGGACGTTTCTTTTTTCGCGTTCCTCGTGGCGATCAATCAGGATTTCGAGAGCTTCCTCGATTTTGTCGAGCGCGCGCTGATTATGATCGCACGGGAATTCGCCGCCTTGGAATCCTTTAAGGCGATCGATAACGACTTCAAGTAGAAATTCATTCGTCAGTCCGTTCACACCGGCCGGGATAGGTCTATCCTGAAACTTCAATGTTGTCAGATATTCACCCTCTGTATCTTGAACGAGATAAAGTGTTTCCGCACCGCCGCGAGAAGGCGCTCCAAGTTTTAGCGCACTGAGTTTGAAATAAGGCTTTTCTTTTCTTGGCATAAGTTTAAATTTTAGATTAACCTCTAACTCATTTGTCTGCATAATATTCACTCCTTTTTTATTGAAACCAGTTGACTTTAAAACTGGTTGTGGTATACTATAATTAGAGTGGTTGAAAGATAGAAAGTCGCTCTGGCTATCTGGACAGGTATCTGCAAAGATGCATGCCCCATGCGGAAGTTGAGCGCGCCCGCCAATCACTCTTTTATTATTTCTTCATATCTTTTTTCTTGAGAATTGAATTCTTGTATGATTCCAGCCGTAACAATACTATTTGTAAACTTCTTTCCCTCATTTGTTTTGATGAATTGGTTAATCTTTAAAACAAATTTTATCTTTTCATCTTTTTTATTCCCCGAAGTAATAAAAATAATTGCAGGATCACGGCTGTCCCAAAGAACTGTTTCTGGATTCGCAATTACTTCTTTAATTTTTTTTAGCGAATCAAGGCTAATTGCTTGATTTCTGTTTTGTTTGTTCGTTCTTAATAAATGAATGATTTGCCCGTCTTCGATAACGAGTTCGTCAGTGGATAATTCAATGCCTTTTTCACTTAACTTATCAAGTATTTTTTCATTTATTTTCCCTATCACTTCGGCGCGGCCGCGCTTCATTTTTTCGCTTGCGACCTGATCAACCCATACCCCAAAATCTTCATCCGAAATAATAGGTTTGCCGAGAGGTTTAGCAATACGAATGTTTTCTTTATTAAGATTATTTTCGAAATTATCCGCTGCCGCTCCCACACCTTTTTGAGGTTTAACTTTTTTATTTATCTTTGCCTTAATATCATTCACGGTCTTTAGCGAGTTGTCCATGTGAACGAAGAAGTCCGCGAGCTTGATTTTGTTCTTGATAATGTTCTGCTCAAGCGGGTCGGCCGTCACGCCATCGATGGAATTATCAAGCTGGCGAAGAACTGCGTTACGCGCCGTTTCCTGAAAGGTTAGAATGTGCCCGTAAAGCCGGTCGGTGATATTTTTATATTCCGGATGCTGTGAAATTATTCGGAGTATCTCGGCATCGAGTACGTCCGGATTCGTTATCCTGACGTTGGCGCCGCGATCTATCGAGCGGAAAAACTCGTCGAAATAAGAATTGAGAATAGCGCGATCTGACTCAGACATTTGTCTGATGTCGCCACCCTGCCGCATGACAACCGCCTCGGCCTTTCTACGTAAATCAGCCAGCGTCGGATTTAAAAACATCGGGTCCCAGGCGCGCCGCTGAATGGCATCACTGATCTTCTTTTTAAGATCCTCCGGAAGTATCCCGCCCCCGCTTTCTTCAAGGAAAAAATCAAGCATTTCATCGGCGTTCGCGCTTTCATTGAATTTGCGAGTGGCTTCATTTTTAAGTATGTCACGGCCGACCCGGTCCGTGGCATCGATAGTTTTACGAGCGTCTTTTTTTTCGAGCACATCGCCTATGCGGTTATTTTTATAAGCGTCGTATAGGCCTTTTAATTCCGGTTCATCATCCAGATAAGATTTAGCGTCAGCCCTTTTATCAACAGTCACTTCGCGCCGCGCGATCTCGTTAAGAACCTCTTTTGCAATATAATCGTCGGCGCCAGTGGTATTGCCTGGCATCCGTTCAGTATCCATCCCGACACGTAGATGATCGAGCGCTATATTTGTTTTCGCCATGGTCGCTTCGTTATCAACGGCCTGCGCGTCCTTGTTTCGCTTCATCTCGTCGAGCATTTTGTTAACGCCCATGTAGTCCGTAAATTCAGGGTCTATTTGATCGACAACATTCTTTTTAAACTTGTCGCCCTTTTCCATTTTTGGCGTGACGATTTTATTGCGGTCAATCTCATCGTTATCGAAAATTGGAATGAGAATGGAGCGGCAGCCCCAGTGGAGTGGTGGTGTATATTTCGCGATATCTTCCTTGCGGATTATCTTGCCAGCCAGATGATGGCATATCTTCGAGGTTCGCATATCGTCCGGATTATAGAATTCATATGCGACGACGAACGGGTCGTCTATCGTGTCGAACATAGCGCCTTTTGAATATGCGGCATGAAGTAGAGTTCTGGCGATCGTCGATTGAGTAATCTTGTTTTTGAAACCGCCATATTTTGCTTGTAGGTTCTTTCCGATCTGGTCCGAGGAAAGGCCTTCTTTTACTCCGCGCTCAATCTCGCTTTTGAACTTACGCGAAAGATCGTCGAGAAGCGATTTGAATATGTCTTGCGACATACTATCAAATGCTTTCGATACGCCATCAGGAATATAACCATCATCATCTTTTTTTATTTTTGGAGGTTTCGGCATAATTTATTTTTTAACCGTGGCCGCGCCTTTACCATCCGCGAAGCGGGCGCGCAGGGCTTCCGCGATCATGTCTTTAGATTGCTGATCAAACTCCGTAATGGTTTTCATGGCCTCGTCATAATTGCCATTTTTGTATGCATCGATAAATCTTTTGTAATCGGCCGGCGAAAGTTTCGGAAGAACTTTACTGAGTATATTTTGAAAATTTCCTTCGTTTTTCTTTATCGAAGTAAGCACCGAATTTGATTTCGCACTCAGATTTATGTCCTGAACTTCCACTTCGATTTCCGGCAAGCCATATTTCGAACGAATAAAGTTCATATCGCTTTTATTTGCGGGTGACATATAACCGGCGTTTGTCATGTTGATATAGATGGCTGAAAGCTTTTCAATATCTTCCGGTTTCGTCGGAATTACTTTTAACTTTGGTGCTTTCTTCACACCGAAATTAAATCTAACGAGCGGCTCGACGATCTGCTTTTGAATGTCGAGCAAAAGATCGTTAAAAAACTTCTGCAGTACTAAATAGAAAATACCGAATTGCTCCTGGCCGAGTGCGTAAGAACCAGCCGAAGTGTTTGTGAAACCGAGATGATCGGGCATTAAGAGCCCGCGCGTCATCATCTTATCATAGCGATCAAGAGCCTCGGCATATCCTTTGGCTTCGCTGAATTCGAGTTTATCAATTCGGACTTTCTCGTCAGGAAGTTGAAAGCCGGTTCCGGTCTGAATGAATTTGAGTATCGTCCTGATATTCTTTTCTTCTTCCTTATTCAAAACGCCTTTATTGTAAGCTATTACAAGCGGCGTTCCATACCGTTCGAGATGAATGGCCGAAAGTTTCAGAACGATGTCCTTGCACCACCATGGACGATAAATTGCGCGCTGGTCCGATATACCGTAAGGGTTGCCGAAGGTCTTACAGAATGTATGAATAAGAAACTTGTCCGGCGGCAGGTCTTTGCAGTATGCCGTGCCCTGAAACTGCCTGACTGCTTTGAGCGTTCCGAATTCGTCCGTTCGGAAATCGAAGCCGTGCGGCGGGCGCGTCTTGATATTTTTGATCCCGACATATCCGGTAAAAGGACCGTCTTCTATATGCTGAAAAAGTTTTTCGGAAACCGAGTAACCGTAATCGAAAGCGGAAAGCACCTGTTCGATGATACAATTAAGCGGCTGCTCGAGCTGTTCGAATAAAACATATTTTATGAAATCGGCCGCCTGTTGATCAGCAGGGTCTGTCGATATGGCTTCGATCTCAATATTATTTGAAAGCATGACTGTTTTTTTCAGAAGCAGAGCCACTTTGATAACTTCGTCGTCCTTCATCCGATCGTAGATGAAAAGCCCTTTCTTCTGTACCAAATCGTCAGGGTTGTAAGGGTACATGGTCAATTGAGAGGGTAGGATATAATAAGACATCTCGCTCATTACATCTTCAGGTTTTATCGAGACCAAAGGCACTGATGCTTTATAATTCGAATTAATTCCCCTATTCGGGAAAACTGAGTTTCCGTTTTCCATTTTCAACCCTTCCTTACCTTGCTTTTCTTTTTATTTTTCTTAAAATCCTCATCCGGATTGAAGCGCGGCGTTTCATCGTTCGACGCGAATGTAATTACCGGTTCTTTGTACCGGTCCGCATTTTCTTTTTTCTTTTCGAGCCGGTCGGCGCAGTCTTCGCATACGCCTGAATGGCCCATGCGTGCGAGCAGCGTTTCGGTCGGCTTGCCGCAGCGCGTGCAAAAATAAAGCGAGCCTTCAATATTTTTGAACTTCATTTCTTTTTTGATTTTTGAAATTCGCTCGGGTTTCTCGCCGGTTAATTTTGCGACTACCTCGATGTTACCGTCATTCTGGACAATCGCCAGCTTGATACGCTTTTCTTTCATATTCGCTTCGCGCATGGCGCTATCGCAATTAATACAGATACCGGCCTCGGTAAGCGCTGAATGTTTTTCCTTGCATTCCTTGCATTCAAAAACTAAAGACATATAAACCACTCCTTCGTATATTTATTAAACCGCTGAGTTGCGGGGTAATAGTTCAAAAATTAAAAGATGTTTCTACCAATCTTCGCCAGCGCTGCGATCGTACCTTGATTCACGATCTGCCCCGTCGTAACTCGAGCGTCCTTCTGACGGCACGCACTCGATAACGCTCGTTCCTTCGCGCGTCGCCATATACATCAGCACATAGCGTAAAGCGTCGAGAACGTGATCGTTCAGCTTCAAGGGTTTATCCTCACCGCGCTTTTGTGCGTTCGGGTCCCAGACATAGCTATAAAACTCTTTGACGAGATTCGGGCAATTTCCATTTTTCACGAAAAGCCGATTAGCTGTTAAAAGCTGGCTTACATAACGGATGCCGTCGAGAACTGCGTTATTCGCTTTCACGACGTAAACGCCGCGGCGCCCTAACTCGACAATGAAAGATGTTGCTGACGGGTCAACGACCACAACAATTTCTTTATTGCCATCGATAAATTTCAAAAGATCGTCGGCGTATTCTCCATCTGTTTTTTGGCGGCCTGATTCGTTGCTGTCATAGTAAAATTCCTTTTGCACGAAATACTTGTCTTCTGCAAAACCAACCTTTATGAAAGCCATTGGATTGGTTATGCCGTAATCCACGCCGACACACTCGAGCGTATATTTCTCCGGAATATCGCGGACTATATGCGTGTCGCGGAACATGTCATAAATAGAACCTTCCGCCTGGACCCATAGGCCGTTGACCATTCGTTTATGCCAGAGGCCCGAATACATCGATTCAATATCGCGTTTGTATTCTTCGTCGAGGTTCGGGTTATCCTCCATCGTAAAATTCCAGATCTTTTTATTAGTGATCCGGGGATTATCGATGTAGTCTTTTTTCAGCCAGTGATAAGGGCTATCGGGGTTAGTGGTGGCGAAGCATTGAGCGCCCTTGACGCGGAGGCGTGCCATAAGCTGATCGAAGAATGATTTAGGAAAGAGCGTTAACTCGTCGCAGTTAGCTCCGGCAAATGTCGCGCCCCTGATCTTGCCTTCCGAGCTTTCATCATGGGCGCCGAAGCAGTGAATCGTGCGATCGAATACCCTGAGTGTGCCTTCCTGTTTGTCAATCCATTCATAGTTTTTATCGCCGACGGTATCGCGCATAGGGTCGAGCACGTTACGCTTGAGAGTGCCGCGCGTCTTTCCGGCCATACATAGTGTTCCCTTTGGTCCGGAAATAAGATATTTAATCCAGCGAACGACGCAGTTGATGGTTTTCGACGAGCTAACCGATCCGGACGCAATATTAATGCGGGCGTTCGAGTTATAGATAAAGTCCAGCGCTTTCGGCGAGAAGGTGCCCCACTCCATTGTCATTTCTTATCGAGGCTCCTCTCAAGCGCGTCCGCGAGTTCCTTCATCGCGCCGTCGCCGCGGAACTCAATAACCTTATCGCGCCATTTGTTGGGCTGTCTGTTTTTAAGCCAGAATATCAAGGCGGTGAGATCGGGCGGGCTGTGCTTCTTTATTTTCTTCGTTTTAACTATTTTGCCGTCTTTTTCAGTTGTTTCGGTCTCATAGTAGTCGTAACCGATAACGCGCTTCCATAACGCGTCGACGGCTTTGATGTCAAATTTTTCTTTGTTTTCCTTTAAGGCCTTCTGAAATTTCGGATATCGCTTTTGCCAGGCGTAAAAAGTCGTCTGACCGATGTTGAGTTTTTCGCATATTTCTTTGTCGGTCAGGCCATCGCGCGCGTATGCTTTAACCAGATCATGCATTTCTTTGGTGTATAGCGTTTTGCGCCCGCTCAAATTCTTCTTTGCCATGCTCGTTCCTTTGTCTTTCCGAATCACGGAAAAAATAATCGATCTCTATATTAATTAAAAAAAAGTTTTTAAAAATCGAAAAACCTGTCCGTTCCGCGAAAACAAAAAGCTCCGAGCAGTTAAGCCCGGAGCAGATTGAATGAATGGTTTCGTTTTAGCTTCGTGTACTATTCGATTTTGACGAACTCGATTTTTATACCAAGAGCGGCGCACATTTTTTCATATTCATTTGCGGTTATGATACCCATGGCGAGCATCCGCGCGTGAGTGAAAACAGTATTGTAAATGAAGTTGTGATCAACGAATGTTGGAACTCTGTAATTACTCAAGGTTTTATTCACCCCTTCAGTATTTTTTCAATTTCATCCCGGTGGCTGGAAATGTGGTCCGCGAACTTCTTAAGGTTGCGATAAGTTTTGAGGCAGTATTCAACTTGGCACTTAAACTTATTCGCGCATTCGCACGCGGCGTTAATGGCCGGGATGTTTTGTTTTATCCGTTCGGACATGTGTTTATATATTTCGTAATCGCGATCACAGTTTTGAATATCGCGCATATTCGGAACTTTGATCGTGGTCCCGCCCCATATCCAGAGAAAGAGTTTTGTTTTTTCAGGACCAAGAATATCGAGCAGATCATAAAATCCGGTGTCGCCAAGATATAAAAGTCTGATGTCTTTTTTTTTAATAGGCATGATCACTCCTGAAATATGGCTTTAAAAAAGCCGGATTTGAAAAGAGATTTCCGAAGCTGAACAAGAAAGTGATCGCACGCGAAGTTAAACTGCTTCGGAATGTAAGAAACGTTTAATACTATTTTTGCGTGATAGAATTCGCGATATTTGCGAAAGAGATTGAGGCGGCGTTCTGGCGTTAAATCCGATATCAGAGCCGCGAGAAGTTCCGGTGATTTTTTCGAAGAACCGCTTTTCTCCGCAACTGATAAAATGAAATGGCATTTTAAAAATGCCGTGATCATCTTTCGTCTTGCACTGCCATAGATATTATCGGGATGATAAGAGGCGATGAATTTAAAAACTTCATCCGCCAGATTGCCGGCCGCGATCTCATCTTCGAATGTGGAGTTGGGTCGATCTTCAAAGAAGTGGCCGGCGGCTTGAAAGGTTTCGATGTAGGCGGTTGAGCGGTCGAAATCAAGGCGCTTCGCCGGTTTGACTAATATGTTTTGAAGTTGTTGGATTGTGGAAAGGATTACGACGGGTGTATCTTTCAGGCGTTTATAATTATAATCGTAAAAAAATATCTGGCACACCTGAATATATACATCGTGAACGATATCGCCAAAGTCCTGATGCGAGCAGAAACGGCTTTGATATTTACGGCATAAGGAGGCGATCAGCTTGATATAGTTTGCACTTATATACTCCATAACCTGTTTTTTCAGTTCCGGCGATATATGCCGGCTCTGCTTCGGGGTTTTCAAAACGTACACCTCAATTCAATTTCCAATGCTACTTCGTTGACTCTTTCCTTTCGTAATTTGTGTCTTTGATGAACTTTTTCAGTTCAGAGTTTTTAGTTATTTGCTCGTTATATGTTTGATCATCGAGCCTATCAAGAAACCCTTTGATAATTTGACAATAGGTTTCGTGGCTGATTTCAGTAATTTGTATCACTTTTCACCCCTTCAATTTGCATTTGCAATTTCTGATATAGCAAGCCGATTTTAAAAGTGTATGATCGTTCTCAACGACAAATTTCTCGGCATCTTTCAATGTTGAAAATTCTTCGTATAAAAAATCGAGCTTGCCCGAAACTTCTGTTTCGATGACGGCGTGAATGCCTCTGCTTGCTTTTGGCCGATGTTCAATAACAACCGTCATTTAATCCGCCGCCCCCGGAATCGCCGTCAATTTTCCTCGCTTTCTTGCCTCTTCGACGAACGTCTTACAGTTGTAATCTGGAGCAGTTCGAGCTAATTCACGGAATAAAATTTCGGAATCGTTTTCATCTAAATCCTCGATAAAAGAAACAATGTTTTCAGGTGTTAATGGCATATAAATGCACCTTCCTTTTCCTTCTAATTTTTAGGCGGTAAGTTTGGCTTTGAGGCGGTCGATTTCCGCTTGAAGTTCACCGATCGTTTCCATTTGTGAATTTTTAATTTGGTCGAGATAGTTTGCCGTTTCAAATATTTCTTTTTTATAAGCCTCGTAGCCCTCAATTTTTGATAGCGAGTATTTTATTGTTTCAAGTTTTTTGTGTGGATTATAACCAACTTTTGATATGTTTGATTTTCTTTCAAGTTCGCCTGTTTCTAATTCGCCTCTATGATCACAGGCCCCATGATGATTGCATTTACGATTGATTTTGAATACGCAAAACTTTTCACAGTTGCAGGGATAACGAGAGCCTAAAAGACCTTTCAAAAATTCGTTTTCCTTACGCATGGTCTCGCAGAATTCATGCGTGACCTCGAGCTCCTTAATGCGGGTCTCTGCCTTCATACGGAGATCACCGGAAAGATCAAGCTCTTTAATGAGTGTTTGCGCGATACCTTTAATTCGGGTGATCTCGCTACAGGGATATTTGACGTCAAACTCGGTGCATTGTTTTTCTAACAGCCTTATTTTTGCGGTCTGATCCAGCAGAACGGCGTCGCCAGCTCGAAGTAATTCCATTTCGTTTTCAGCCGCTTTTTTGAGTTCGGCCTGTAAGTCCTGGATAACCATGTTTTTATGTGCATTGACTTCACAGAGTTTTTCGTTTTCGGATTCAAGTTTTTTTATTGCGCTGTCTTGTGTAAGAAAATCAAATGAATAGCGGCTAATCATAGATTTAAATTCTATGAGCTCTTTTTCAAGCTGCTCAATCCACTTCGCCATGTGCTCTGCGGCCGAAAGTATTTCGCGTAAATCTTCGGCATCCTCGGTCGTAAAATGTGAATCCGTGCTTTGGTTTATTGCTTCATATTTTGATTTTATTATTTCGAAATTTTTGTTTTGCGGCACGGGCCCGTCTGCGAGTTCATAAGTCTTTTCAAAGATGTCCGGCTTGCATGGGTATATCTCGCCGTTGACGCCCTTGATTATGTAGTCGCCGAAGTTGGCTCTCATTGTACCTTCGAGGGTTTTTATATCCATTCCGACAAAATAACCGTTTTCATGCATGACTGTTACATCTTTGCGTTCTATGGCTTTGAATATCCATTCGGGCTGTTCTGTTCCGTTTTGATTCGTAAGCTTAAAAGCCTCGATCACTACGGGTAATTTTCTGTATTTCATCCTTTCGTCTCTCCTTTTTTTCAAATCGCAACCAGAACCTTTTTTCATCTTCGCTGAATTCGCCGATAAGATCGTCCTCATATATTACCAAGCCCCGGAGCGCATTTTCTCGGCGCCAGTGTTCCCACGGGACCCATTTCCATTCGTTAGGCTTTAATCCGCGATCGGTCGCCATATCTTTAGCCTCGCGAAAGGTTTGAGCGGATATGTATTTCATTTTGTCGTCTCGCTTTCGGTTTAAAAGTATGCGTGAAAGTTCCATTTTCATTCTTTACGGTTGCTGCCGCGCCATAGATGTTTTCGAAAAATGCCTTGTAAATTTTGATAGTATTCATATGCATGGCACGGTTTCGCCCTATCGCAGGTTTATTCGGTGTCGGGCGCCGGAAAAATTTTCGCTTTTTTCCACGGTAGGCCAGATGTTTAAATTCTTCGTGCCATTCAGATCGGGCCCGCGCTTCGTATTCTAATTCTCTTTCCATGTCATCATACATGTATTCGTTCATGTTCCCTCCTGCCATCGCATAAAACATTTCCTTCGCTATCTTTTCCGCAGAAGCTTTTGCATTCCTGGCAGGCCGTGCTTCCGACCATCTTTCCTAACGCGAGTCTGTTATGTTCGAAAGGGCAGGGCATTAAACAAAAGCGGCCGGCCTTCCGATTTTTAATTACGTCGATGTGGTCTGTCATTTTTCCTCCGTTAATTCTTCTTTTTAACAATTAATCGCGCCGTATAAACGATTTCAGTTTCCGCACTGACGTTGTAAATCTTGATATCGCTCCACCCTTCGCGCCTAACTTCGACATTTTCAACGCCGCCATTCCCGATAATCCAATAATCTGCGCTGTCAACATCTTGTTTTTTACATATCTTTTCGAGAGCTTCTTCTGGACTATTGGCATTTATTTTATGCCAATCATCAGTTCCGCTATCGGGAAATCTCACTTCGTAAATAGGCGGACATTGATGTGGACGGCGTCCATAATCATATTCTTTACATTTTTCGCAATACATTTATTCCCCCCATCAAATCAGTTTCATTTGACCTGTTTTCGTTAATCTCGTTTCAGCCGCGTTCTCGCGGTGGTGCTGATGATCATACGCCAGATGACATTTCTGGCAGAGCGCCCGGAGGTTTTCCGGATCGTTATTCTCCGGCGTGTGATCCAGGTGCGCGATCGTCAAGACCACGCGCGAGCCGGTAACCGGATGCGGCTTGTAGTTCTCGGCGCCGCAGGTCTCGCACTTATGGCCGGCCCGATTCAGGATCGCCGCTCTGATCTCTTTCCAGTTCTTCGGGTACCGGGCTTTGTTCTCGGGTTTTATTGGCATCAATATTCTCCTTAAATTTTCTCCAGTCTTTCTTCTTTACGGTCCATCCGTTCCATGCCGCCAACGCCTCATCGTGGTCCTTCGTCACCGGTCCCCGGCATTGGCAGATCTGGCAATACACATTCCAGTAATAATCGACGAGCGGACCTCCGTGCATAGCTGGATATTCATAACCGCAAAAAGGACACGGACGGAAAATAGGGTTATTACTCATGTTTCTCCCTTTTTAATATCCTATACCTTCGTTTGGGTTGTAGTTTTCTTTCAGAAACGCTTTGCTTTCCTTGAAAAAGTCGAAATCAGCCTCGACAAGCCCCGAGTTTTTCGACTGTCGCAGCG
Source organism: uncultured bacterium (assembly GCA_964545075.1). Taxonomy (GTDB): domain Bacteria; phylum Muiribacteriota; class UBA9980; order UBA9980; family UBA9980; genus DAOPXV01. The sequence goes on along the minus strand of CAZJFS010000062.1, from coordinate 4,407 downwards.
CGGCCAAGATGCACGCCGGACAGTTGTTCGTGAGTTCGCGCAGCTTGGCAAGGGCTTCTCTACTCGCTTGTTCGTACTTGTCGTGATCGATGTTCCACGGGGCGTCTCCGGTTTTATAATCGGCGCATTTGGGAACGACGGCGAGCAGTTCGACCATGGGCCTCGGGCTTTCTCCGATAATATCGCACAGTCCGCACTCGCGATTCGGGTTCAGCGTGCAGTGTTTTTCGTGTTCTTCCATGCGATTTCTAAATGCCATCGATTTTCTACAAAAATCGCACCAGTGGCGCGTTACTTTCTTAGTTTTCACGCTTTCCCCCTTCTTTCTTCCTCGCCCCGAACGTGCATCCGAATTCCCTGAACTCTTCGAACGTTCCCTTGCGGATCGGCGCCGTGATGTGGTTGCAGAAATATCGCTTGCAGCCGGGAACCGTGAATTCACCGCGCCCGATTGTATAGCCTGTTATAACTTCGCCGGTCTCGCGAAAATGCTCGCAATCGAGGCAGAAAGTTAATTTTTTATCACCCTCGACGAGCGCCTTTTTAACTTCCGCGAGCGCATTCACAATTTGAGGAACGGCAGCGTCGAACTTTTTTTCGAATTTTTTAATTTTATCGTTCACGCTTTCGCCTCCAATTCCTTGATTCGTGCCTGTAATTCGTTTAAAGTATTCACCATATCCGGGATGAGCTTTATGAGCTGGCAAACGGGGTTATCTATATCGACGACCGTATTACGGGCATACTCAGCCCGCGGCACATAAAATTTTGAAGCCGGCTCCATTATTCCGAAACCATCCAAAGATGTTCTGACTTGAAATTGTGAACCGTTAAACCCTTTTCGTAACGTTGATAAAAGATATTGGCGGCCGCCTCGCTCCGTCGATAAAGTCACGCTTTGATTGGCGAGGCCATGCCAACACCATTTTCCGTTTATTACCTTTTTTCTATCGTCTCCAAATTCATTTTTGTAGGGTATTGCGTCCATCAGTTCATTAACGCGTTTTATGATTTCATTCACTTAAACCACCTTCCCGCCGTGACGATAATCCCTCGATTTATTGAATTCGTGCTTCATTTCAATCGCTCGGTCAATGTCAATATTGTGACGGCCGCAGTAATCAAGAATACGAAGAATGCAGTCGGCCAGTTCGACCGGGACGCCTTCGGGTTTATCTTCTAAACAAAAAGGCTTATCGTTTCCGTTGAAGGCGATACCGTTATAATAAATCAGGTCCGTTGGTTTGCCGTTTCGGTGCTCTTCCAGGGCTTCTGATAATTCTGAATGGCAAAGAGCGATGATTTCGCTAAAAGCCACTTCCGTTTCCCACCAGCCATGTTTAACGGCGTTTTCATGTATTTTCTTGGACATTTCGTTAAGATTTGCTTTCAACATTTTTATCTCGCACTCCTTTTCATTATCTGGTCGAGTTCCGGATGTTCTTTAAGCTTCTGGATAAAACTGCTCATCTGATCTTTTTTTACTGAAAAGATTACGCCGTCAATTTCAACGAGATATTTGATGCCTTTTTCGGTTTCAAACCTCGTCACCTTTTCCATCACGCCACCCCCGCTATTTTTTTAAGTGACGCACCTTTAAACGAGTTACAGCAGATCGTGACCGCCGGCGTCTTGTTGAAATTATATTTAGGCTTCATCTGGACCGGAGTTTTTTTAGCACATTTGTTCCCTTTTCCATAATAATGGCATTGTTTTACAGCACAATTTATATTTGGCATACGTTCACTTTCCTTCCGTGTTTTTTTTAACGCGCCATTGCGGCGGCTATATGTTCCTCGGCACTTTTTCTTTCCGTGCCGGCTTTATAGTTACGCTCTAAAAACTTTAACCATTCGGCGTAGATAACGAAGATACGACGTTCTATTTTGACAAACAGTTCTTTATTCCGACCTATCGAGTGCCATTTCCGCAGAGTCTTTTGCGTGAATGGTATTCCGTGTCTTTCGAGCAGGTCGTCTCGATAGACAGGTATCAATTTTAAAAACTCATTATTTTCCATTTTTGTTTTTCTCTCCCCTCGTGGCAATTTTAATGTGCCAGTTATGCGCGTTACTTTCGCTCAGGAATCGTTTTGACCCCCTCGGACGATGTTGGATATACCCCTTGCCCGAAAAGTATCATAATTCCGTGATTGTTATTTTTGGACTGTGATTAAAGGCGTTACTTCAACTCTTAAAAACGGTGAGAAAGCAGAATAGAATTTTCCCGAACCATCAAAAGAGACAATTCGGCTATCGTCTTTCCACATGAGCCCGTTTAAGCTGTCCTCAACGCCCCAAATTATATTTTTTAAATCGGGTTTCGATGTTGGCCGGACAATGCCCATGATCGCATTATGTTTTTTCTTTTCCGACCAGCTTGACGGAAGCGCGCGAAATTCTTGAACGGCCAGGTTGACCGGAACATCAAAGCGCGGCCATCTACCTCTGACCGCAACGAAAGCAGCATCCTTGATTTCTTTTCGAAATGATTTGCTTTCCTTCTGGTCGTAATGGTGAATTTTGCCATCATTACCAACATATTCACCGGCGCGCTGCTGAGCCTGAGCCTTGCCTTGAATTTCAAATACTATTTTCATCAAATCCCCCTAAAATGGAACGTCTGAGTCTATTGCGCTCTGGCCGTAATTAAACGCATCGGCCGACGGTTCGCTCTGTTTCTGCTCACCTGATCTTTCTGTCGGGGCTGACTGCTGCTGTGATTTTCCGTCCAGAAAGATTATGTTTTGTCCGATGATCTCGGTTATGTAGCGCTTGTTTTCCTGTTTGTCCTTATATTCGCGGTAGGTAACTTTGCCTTCGATGTGGACCTTCGATCCTTTTTTGAGATGGTCCCCGGCGATCTGGGCGATTTTGTCCCACAAAATAATGCGATGCCACTGCGTAGTTTCTTTTCGATCCGCACCGCTTCCGTATGATTCCGAGGTAGCCACGCTGAGAGTTGTCACGGTCTTGCCGCTCGGCGTCGCTTTGACTTCGGGATCGTGGCCGAGGCAGCCGATGAGATAAATTTTATTTAAACTTGACGACATTTATGCAACCTCCAATTTAAATTTTTGATCCGCTTCTTTTGCGACTTCCTCGACTATTTCAACAATGCTTTTCGTACTTTCCGTCGAGCGCTTTCTGACCTGTATCGCTTTCCATTCGCTTTTGAGTTCTTCCATTTTTCGTTTTATTGCTTCTTCGGGCGTTTCGATTTTCTTTTCTTCGGGCGACGGCAATGAAAGTCTTCTGAACGGTGTGCTTTCTTTCGGAAGAAATTTCAACGGCGCCGCTATGAACTTTCGGGGTTCGACCTCGATGAGTCCGCGTTCCTCGTGCTCGAAATGATAAAAACCATGTTGAATTCGAAAAAGAATGTTTGCATCGACGGCTTCGGGCTCATTATCTATGAAGTCTGTCAGCGGAAAACGCTTCGTATATTTTTCGACGAAGGCCGCTCGCTGCTCTTCATAGTCCGGGCGGGCTCGCAATTCTTCTGCCTCGATCTGTGTTATCTTAAGCCTTTTTTCATACTCGATTTCTTCGCGCTTGGCGGTTGTGAGGGCCAGTTTTCTTCTTTCTTCGCCTTCAAACCGCTGAATGATTCTAAGAATTTCCGCAGCTCCGGGCGGCCATATCGATTCGGAATAGTGAACCTTGACGGCCCTTTGAAATATAATAAAATCGTATTCGCCGATGAAATTTAACCAGGTATCAATTTGCAATTCGTAATTTTTGGGTTCAGTCGCGAATCTCGCTTTCGGGTCTATGGTCGAGATGATCATGAATCCCGCCTTCATTTCTCCTCTGGTCATTCTCTTTCTCCATCCTTTCTTTTTCAAGTTCTTTCTTTGCCGAGCTTGCCAAGAAGTTAAGCCGACGATTATATTCATCTGGCGGCACCCTGGTGCTATCGTCGTAATGCCCGTTTTTGATTTTGATAAATTTATCCTGCCGCAGAATCCAGTCAAGACAGATAAAATGTGAATTGGACAGAAAAGCGCTGTTCTTTGCTTTTTCAAATACTTTGAGGACAACACCGAGCTTATATTGTGCGATGTATTGATTAATGCGGTTTATGAGAATCGGCGTTATTTCGGCGTCCTGCTTTTGCTTTTCAGGAAATAAAGCGTTATATTCTCGAATCGCCTTCATCGCTTCCTCGGCCGACGGCTTCATTTTTTCTTTAACTCGATGGGCCCCGTCGTCGTCATTCAAGGCCGACATATCATTATATTCGCGTGTGTGCGTGCGCGGTTGCGCATCTCCCCCTTGAGGGGGTGGGGGGGTGTTTTTTTCGTCTTCCTTTTCTTTTAAGTTTTCTTTTTTAGTTTCTATTTCTATTTCTTTTTCTATTAGTATACCGTCGTATTCTTTCTTATTCGTTTCTTTACGTTTGCTT